>NZ_BSOY01000020.1 GCF_030160755.1 Brevundimonas denitrificans
AGGCCGCGAGCTGCAGCCGGGCGCCGCCGGTGTCGGCCCGCCGCGCCACAGATCCCCGGGGCGACGGGCAGCCGGGGCTGCGCAGCGCCGGGTCGGCGACCAGGTGACAACGCAGCGCTTCCAGGCTGGACACCGACGGCAGGGTGGCGAGGGCGTAACGGTCGATCAGCCAGGACGTCGCCGCCAGGGCTTGGGGCGCGGCGTCGGAGCCGGTCGGGGCGTCGGTCGTCAGGACCGACAGCGGCAGGGCGGTCAGGGCCCCGGTGACCACCGAGATCAGCGTCGTCTTGCCCTCAAAGGCGGCTTCGACGGGCTGGACAAGCTCCGTATACAGACGATGCGCCGTGGCGCGGTCGAACGGCGTGGCCTGAGGGCCGGCGAACAGGATCGGATCGACGTCCTGACCGCCGCGCACGGCCCCGGCGCTGGTCAGGGAGGCGCGGAGCCGGTTCACCGCCGCGGTCATCGCCGCGTCGCCCAGATCCTCCGCCCGGGCCCATTCGACCCGTTCGCGCGAAAGGCCCCAGACATAGGTCGCCTCGGGATTGACCAGAACGAGCAACAGGCCCTCGTCCGGGCCGAGCAGGGCCTGGGTCTCGGCGACCGACAGGGCGCGGGGACTGGTCAGTTCCGAATAGGCGGGAAAGCGGGTCTCGATGTCGGCGTCGACGCCTCGCAGCCGCTCGACGGTCGCCTCCCAGGCCGCGCGGGTCCGGGTTCGGTCGGCCAGGGCGGCGGCGTCTTCCGAGGCGTAGAGCCGTTCCAGTTCGCGCTCCAGCCGGTCGCGGCGCTCGATCAGGTCCTCGCGTTCCTCCGCCAGCCGGCCCAGCGCGTCGTCCCCTTGCGCGAACCGGGCGGAGACCAGCGCGAGGGCGTCGGCGGCGTCGGAGGCGATGGCCCACTGCGCCGCCTCATACGCCTCGGCGCGCAGGGCGGTGGGCGTCTCCTGACGCGCGGGGGCGGGACCGGCGGCGAGGAGGGCGGCGATTGCGGCGACCGAAGCCAGACACCTTGCGATACCGGCTGCGCTCATCCCTTCGGGCCTCAGTTGCTCAGGACCTGGACCTTGGTCCAGACGTCGCCGCGGTTGACGATATCGACCTGCATCTGGCCGCCGGCGCGCGGGGAGACCGTGCACACCGGATAGTGGTCGCCGAAGCCGTCGCGGCAGACCACGGCGCCGCGCGCGTCGCGTACGACCAGATCGATATTGGTGTCGCCGTCGCCGATGGCGGCGACGCGCAGAATCTCTCCGCCGCGCGCCTCGACATCGAACGCCCAGCGCTCACGGGCCTGAAGAGACTTCACCGTCAGCACGGGCCCGGCGCCGAACGTCGAAGACCGCACGCCCCGGGTCAGCGGATCGCGCAAGCGGTCGATGGCGTCGACCAGTCCGGGATTGTCGCCGGCCATGGCCGCGGCCTCGTCCAGCAGACTGGCGGCGGTCAGGAAGGGGCTCTCGCCATCGGCCTGCCGCACCGGCACTTCGGCCAGCAGGCGCGCCGCCATGATCAGGGCGCCGGCGTCGCCGCGGTCGCGGCCCCAGCCGGCCAGTTCGGCGGCGGTCAGGACCTGGGTCACGCCGCGTGCGGCCGGGGTCATGGAGGCGTCTTCCTGTCCGGCGGTCGCCACGGCGGCGCAGCCGAGAAGGAGGCCGATCGCCAGACCCGCGCCGATCCATGTCCGTCCGCCGATACCCATCACCGTTCCCGTCCGCTGTCCGGCCCACGGACTGCGGGCCGATCATGCACTGTCCGGGCCTTTGCGAGAACAGGGATACTGACGGAAGCTGACAAGGTCGGTCCCGGGGCGCGGCCGAGGGTTCAGCGCGGGGCCAGGACAGCGCCGTTGAGAATGCGCCGGTCATCCTTCGCCTGGACCAGAATCGCCACGGCCTGACCCGGTTCACGCGCGCCGGGCAGGGCGTAGAGGGCGGGCCGTCCCGTCCATTCGCCGAGGGTCCGCACCGAGCGCACGACGTTCATGTGCCGGACCGTGCGTCCGCGGTTGTCGCCCCGGGCGATCACGACTTCCTGCGGGCCGGGCGTGAAGGTCACGGCCACGACCTCGGCGCCCCCGGCGGGCGCGCGGCCGGAGCCCACGCCGACACGGTCGCCGCCGGCGCGGAACTCGATCTCGGGGGGAAACACCCGGCGGGCGGCCTCTTCGTCGATGGCGCTCTGCAAGGCCGGGGCCTGGGCCCCCACGACCTGACGGCGGCCGTCGATCACGACCTGGGGCGTCGCCACATCGCGCAGCCTCAGCGGTTTGCGATAGGCGCGCTGGCGCTGGGCGAACTCGGGCCGGGCGAAGGTGTCCTCCCAGCCCAGATAGTCCCAGTAGTCGACGGCGTAGGTCAGGGCGATCACGCCGGGCTCGCCCGCGACGGACTCGAACCGGGCGTTGGCCTCGGGACAGCCGGCGCAGCCCTGGGCGGTGAACAGTTCGATGACCACGGGCTCAGAGGGCGGCGCGGTTTCGCGGGCGGCGCGGGCCGACGACGGCTGGGCCACCGACCCCGCCGCGACAAGGGCGGCCGCCAGGGCCGCCGCAGGGATGATCCAGCCCCTCGCGCGCATGGCGGAGAGGTTAATCACGGGAGGCGAAAATGCGCCGCTCATTTTCGCGTGAAGGCCGAACGCCGCGGGGGATGATCAGACGCGGATGTCCAGCAGGGCCCCGGGGCGCGCCGGCCGCTCTTCCTGGACGGCCGCTGACGAGGCCGGCGTGGCGGGGCGGGTCGTCGACTCCACGCCGCCGGCCTGCACCGCGTCCAGCGCCGCCTTGAAGAAGTCCGAGCGCGAGGCGCGCACGGGCGTCTGTCCACCGGGGTGCGGCGGGAACAGGATGGAGGTCGCAGGAGGTCGAATCGCGCTCATGCCGACAGGGTTAATGAAAACCGTCGGAAATGGGTTAACGCCCCCGCTCCGTGGGCAGGGGACGGGGCGGGGCCTGGATGGCCTGGACCAGCCGTTCGATCTCGGCCGGGTCGATCAGCGGGCCGGAGGACTTGGCCACCACCACGCCCATGGCGTTGACCGCGAAGGTCTCGGGCGCGCCGGAAATGCCGAGGTCGAGGCCGGCCCGGCCGTCCCGATCGACCAGCACCATTGCATAGGGATCGCCCAGCTCATCGAGGAAGGCGCGGGTGGCGACGGGGTCGTCCTTCCAGGCCACGCCGACGACGGCCACGCCGCGCGCCTTGAGGGCCATCAGATTGGGGTGTTCCGCGCGGCACGGCGCGCACCAGCTGGCGAAGACATTGACCAGCATCGGCTTGCCGACGCCGGCGGTCTTCAGATCGAGATGGCCGGGACCCGGCTGGTCGCCTGTCAGCATCGGCAGCACGGTCTCGGGGATGGGCTGGCCGACGATGGCGTCGGGCTTGATCGACGGGTCGCGCTTCAGCGACCAGCCGATGAACAGGGCCGCCAACGCCACGAGGACAATGAGCGGGACGATGGACAGCCAACGGCTCATTCCGGGTGCGCTACCGTGCTTCGCACTCCTTGAGCGCGGCGCGGCTCGTCCTCCAGCCGCTTCAGTTCCGCCGACCAGCGGCGGGCGGCGATCACGGCGCGGGCGGCGAGCGCGGCCAGAACCATGGCGCTCACGCCCCAGGCGGGCCAGACGAAGGCGGCGTAACGGCCCATGTCGAGGTCGAACATGCTCATGCCTCCAGGGCCCTGCGGGCGCGGATCGACAGCACCCGCCGACGCACGATCTCGGTGCGGATCGACGTCAGCCAGACGGCGAGGAACAGGGCGGCCCAGGCGGCCATCATCGTCAGCAGGGGCGTCAGATAGACGGCGGACATCGACGGTCCGTCCGCCCGCAGCAGCGAGGCCGGCTGGTGCAGGGTGTTCCACCAGTCGACGGAGAATTTGACGATCGGCAGGTTGATCAGGCCCACGAGGCCCAGAACGGCGGCGGCGCGCGCGGCCTTGGCCTCGTCGTCGATCGAGGCCCGCAGCGCCATATAGCCGAGGTAGAACAGGAACAGGATCAGCACCGACATCAGCCGCGCGTCGCCCCAGGCCCACCACGCCCCCCACATCGGCTTGCCCCACAGGCTGCCGGTGACGAGCGCCAGGGCCGTGAAGGCCGCCCCGGGCAGGGCGGCGGCGCGGGCGGCGGCGTCCGCCAGCGGATGGCGGAACACGAGGGCGAAGAAGCTGGACACGCCGAGCGCGCCATAGGCCATCAGTCCGAGGCTGGCCGCAGGCACATGGACGAACATGATCCGCACGGTATCGCCCTGCTGATAGTCCTCGGGCGCGGTGAAGCTGAACCAGGTCGCGACCGCCAGCAGAATGGCGGCCAGACCCCACAGCACCGGCGTCAGCGGGCGGGTGAAGCGCAGGAAGCGGTCAGGGTTGGCGAGGCCGAACATCGTCGACTCCTTAGCGGCCCCGGGCGGCGCGCGCCATATGGGGAGATAACGGGGTGGCGCCGGGCCGCAGGCCTCGTGCTAGGACGGCGACAGACCCGACCCGAAAGGCCCCGCCATGACCGACGATGTGACCAAGGACTCCAACGGCAACATACTGGCCGACGGCGACAGCGTGACCCTGATCAAGGACCTCAAGGTCAAGGGCTCGGGCGGCGTGACGCTGAAGCGCGGAACCCTGGTGAAGAACATCCGGCTGACCGGCGACACGGACGAGATCGAGGCCAATGTCGACAAGGTGCGCGGCCTCGTCCTGCGCACGGAATTCGTCAAGAAGGCCTGACAGCAGGACGAAGCGTCACCTTACGAAGGCTTAACTGGCGAGGCGCCGGGACCTTCGTCAGTTTGCCGGCGAACCCTTGGGGGAGCCGATGAAACCTGCCGTTCTTGCCGCCGCCGCCGCCCTGATCATCACCGCGCCCGTCATGGCGCAGGAGGCGCCCGCCCCCGCGCCCGCGCAGGACTGGATGACCGCGCCTCGCGACTGGTCCGCCGCCCTGCGGCAGGATGCGACGGCGCTGCACGGGATCATCATCGACAGCCATCCCGGCGTCCACGACAGCCTGAATCCGGAGTTCCGCGCCCGGGTGGACGCCGGTCTGGCCCTGGCGCTGCGACGGGCCGAAACGACCACGGACGCCGGCGGTTGGTGGTGGGCCATGCGCGCCTTCGTCGCCGGCTTCGACGACGGCCATGTCCAGATGGGGCTGACGGACCAGTCGCGAGGCTTCCCTACGCGCTGGCCCGGCTTCCTCACCGTCTACCGCGGCGCGGATCAGGTGGTCGCCGTGCGCGACGAGGCCGACGCCGCGGCGCCCCCGCTCGGCGCGCGTCTGGTGGATTGCGACGCGATTCCCGCGCCGCAGTTGGCCGAGCAGCGGATCGGCGCCTTCCGGGGACGCTGGTTTCTCGAATCGCAGCGCGCCCTGTTCGGCGACTGGCTGTTCATGAGCGCGTCCAATCCCTGGATCCGCGAGATGGCGTCCTGCCGCTTTGAAAGCGCGGGGGAGACCCGGACCTATGCGCTCGACTGGCGGGTCATCGAACCGGCGGACCTGTCGGCCCGGCGCACCCGGCTGGCGCAAAGGGGCGGGGCGACGTTCGGCCTGACCACGCTCGACGACGGCGGCGTCTGGATGTCGATGCCCTCGTTCAACGGCGATCCCGCCAGCGACGCCCACAAGGCCCTGACGCCGATGATGGCCGACTGGCAGGCCCGACAGGCCGAGCTTCGCGCCGCGCCGTTCGTCGTGCTGGACCTGCGCGGCAACGGCGGCGGCTCTTCCCACTGGAGCAAGGAGATCGCCGTCGCGCTCTGGGGTCGGGACTGGGTCAACGCCAAGGAACCCCAGGTTTCCGTCGCCATCGAATGGCGCGCGTCCGACGCCAATCTCGCCGCCATCCAGACCTATGTCGATGAATGGACGGCGGCCGGAGAGAGCGCAGAGCGTATCGGCTGGGCCCGTGAGATCGTCGAGGGCATGACCGAAGCCCGGGCGGCGGGCCGACCCTATTGGCGCGACCAGGAAAGCGCTTCGTCCCGCCCGCGCAACGGTCGCGCGCCGCCGCAGCTGGTTCGGGGGCCGGTCTATGTGCTGACCGACCCCGGCTGCGCCTCGGCCTGCCTCGACGCGGTGGATCTGTGGAAGGCGCTCGGGGCGATCCAGATCGGCCGCGAGACCTCGGCCGACACGGTCTATATGGACGTTCGGGAGGCGGCCCTGCCCAGCGGCCTGGCCACCCTGGTGATCCCGATGAAGGTCTGGCGCGGCCGTCCGCGCGGCAACAACGAGCCGCATCGGCCCACGCATCTGTTCGACGGCGACATCACGGACAGTGCGGCGTTGCAGGCCTGGGTGCGGACGCTGGCCGCGGCCGGACCCTAGCCCTGGGCGTTGCGGATCGCCGCGGCGCCCGCGAACGGCGTGACCACGGCGGCGAACAACACCCAGGCGGCGAGGAAGGCGAGGGCCGGGGCCGGGTCGAGGCCGTTGGTCGCCCGCTCCAGCGCGCCCGCGCCGAACACGACCGGCGGTATGAACAGCGGCAGGACGACGACGGCGATAAGCAGGCCGCCGCGTTTTGATCCGAGGGCCAGCGCGGCCCCCAACGCGCCGGTCAGGGCGAAGCCCAACGATCCGACCAGCGCCGACAGCAGGACCAGCGGCGCCTGCGCCGGCGGCAGGCCGAGGGTGATCGCGGCGACCGGAGCGGTCAGGGCCAGGGGCACGCCGACCGCCAGCCACTGGGCCTTGGCCTTGGCGAGGACGACCAGTTCCAGCGGCGCCGGGCCCAGGGCGATCAGGTCCAGCGCCCCATCCTCCAGATCGCGCTCGAACAGCCGCTCCAGCGACAGGATCGACGACAGGGCCAGGGCCAGCCAGGCGACGCCGCCCGCAATCGGCCTCAGTCCCGCCGGGTCGCCCCCCGCCGCCAGCGGAATGAGCACGGTCAGGCAGAGGAAAAACCCGCAGGCCAGCAGCGGCCCGCCGCCGCCGGACCAGGCCAGCGCCAGTTCGCGCCGGAACAGGATCATCAGCCCCTTCATCGCCCGGCCCCGATGTCGAGCGCGCGCGCCGCGACCGGCAGCGGATCATGGACGGCGGCGAGGATGGCGCCGCCCTTGTCGAGATGCGCCTGCATCATCAGGCCGAGCGCCGCCCGCCAGCGGGCGTCCAGCGGGGCGAAGGGCTCGTCCAGCAGCCAGAGCGGACGCGGCGCGGCGATCACCCGGGCGAAGGCGAGGCGGCGGCGCTGTCCGGCCGACAGCTTGCGCACCTCGAGGTCGAGCAGGGGCTCCAGTGCGAGCACATCGACGGCGGCGGCGATCCCGTCGGCATCCGCTCCGGCCCAGCGCGCCTGAAACGCCAGTTCCTCGCGGGCCCGGCGGCCGGTCTTCAGGCCGTCCAGATGGCCCAGCCAGTGGAGGTGGCCGGCCCGGGCTTCGGCTGGATCGGCGGCGCTGAAGGTCACTGTCCCGGCGTCAGGCCGGATGAAGCCGGCCAGCGTCCGCAGCAGGGAGGTCTTGCCCGCCCCATTGGCTCCGGTCAGGGCCACGGCCTCACCCGAGGCGACGTGAAAGGACAGGTCGCGGAACAGCAGGCGTTCGCCGCGGGAAACGGTGAGGGCGGTGACCGAAATCATCCGTGACCCCTCCAGTTGCGAACCCCTCTCAATGCCCATGCCGCTGGCGTGGATACATGGACGCGACCCGGAACCCTCGTTATATCCGGCCTCGCCGCAGCAGGCGTTCGCCGCGCGCGGCGGGGACCTGTGCGCCCCGTCGTCAGTCGCGCGTTCGTGCAACCGGATTGTCGGGCGGCGTGAACCAGAGGAAGCCTCTCCATGCCGTCAGTCGACAGCCTCAAGACCCGCCGGGACATCACCGTCGGGCGCAAGAAATACGCCTATTACAGCCTTCCGGCCGCTGAGGAAGCGGGCCTGACCGGGATTTCCCGACTGCCGCGCTCGATGAAGGTGCTGCTGGAGAACCTGCTGCGCAACGAGGACGGGGTTTCCGTCAGCGAAGCCGACCTCAGGGCGATCGCCGCCTGGATCGACAACAAGGGCTCGGTCGAGCACGAGATCGCCTTCCGCCCGGCCCGGGTGCTGATGCAGGACTTCACCGGCGTGCCCGCCGTCGTCGACCTGGCCGCCATGCGCGACGCCATGTCGGCCCTCGGCGCCGATCCGACCAAGATCAACCCGCTGAACCCCGTCGATCTGGTCATCGACCACTCGGTCATGGTCGACCATTTCGGCACGCCCGCCGCCTTCAACCAGAACGTCGAGCGCGAATACGAGCGCAACATCGAGCGCTATAAATTCCTCCGCTGGGGTTCGTCGGCCTTCAACAATTTCCGCGTCGTGCCCCCCGGCACCGGCATCTGCCACCAGGTGAACCTCGAGAATCTGGCCCAGACCGTCTGGACCGCGGCCGAGGGCAAGGCGACCGTCGCCTATCCCGACACCGTGGTCGGCACCGACAGCCACACCACCATGATCAACGGCCTGGCCGTTCTGGGCTGGGGCGTCGGCGGCATCGAGGCCGAGGCGGCCATGCTGGGCCAGCCCATCCCCATGCTGATCCCGGAAGTCGTCGGCTTCCGCCTGACCGGCGCCCTGCCGGAAGGCGCGACGGCCACCGACCTGGTGCTGACCGTCACCCAGATGCTGCGCAAGAAGGGCGTGGTCGGGAAATTCGTCGAATTCTTCGGCCCCGGCGTCATCAGCCTGACCATCGAGGACCAGGCCACCATCGCCAACATGGCCCCGGAATACGGCGCCACCTGCGGCTTCTTCCCCGTCTCGGCGGCGACCATCGGCTATCTGACCGCCACCGGCCGCGACAAGGCGCGCGTCGCCCTCGTGGAGGCCTATGCCAAGGCGCAAGGGTTGTGGATCGACGAGACCTCGGAAGACCCGGTCTTCTCGGACATCCTCGAATTGGACATGGCCTCGGTCGTGCCCTCGATCGCCGGTCCGAAGCGTCCGCAGGACAAGGTCGAGCTGACCGTCGCCGCGCCGTCGTTCGAAACCGCCCTGACCGAGGTCTTCAACCGCCCGGTCGACGCCCCGCGCGTCAAGGTCGAGGGTGAGAAATTCGATCTCGGCGACGGCGACGTGGTCATCGCCGCCATCACCAGCTGCACCAATACCTCGAACCCGTCGGTCCTGATCGCCGCCGGTCTGGTGGCGCGCAAGGCGAAGAAGCTGGGCCTGTCGGTCAAGCCCTGGGTCAAGACCTCGCTGGCCCCCGGCTCGCAGGTGGTCACCGACTATCTGACCGCCGCCGGCCTGCAGGCCGATCTGGACGCCATGGGCTTCAACCTGGTCGGCTACGGCTGCACCACCTGCATCGGCAACTCGGGCCCGCTGTCGGACAGCATCTCGAAAGCCATCAACGAAAACGGTCTGGTCGGCGCCTCGGTGCTCTCGGGCAACCGCAACTTTGAAGGCCGGGTGAACCCCGACGTCCAGGCCAACTATCTGGCCTCGCCGCCGCTGGTCGTCGCCTACGCCATCGCCGGCTCGATGCGGATCGACATCTCGAAGGATCCGATCGGTCAGGACAAGAAGGGCAAGGATGTCTTCCTGAAGGACGTCTGGCCGACCTCGAAAGAGATCGCCGACATCCAGAAGAAGTGCGTCACCCCGGCCATGTTCGCCAAACGCTATGCCGACGTCTTCAAGGGCGACAAGCACTGGCAGGGCATCAAGGTCGAGGGCGGCCAGACCTACGCCTGGGACGAGAGCTCGACCTATGTCGCCAACCCTCCGTATTTCGAGGGCCTGTCGATGGAGCCGGCGCCGGTTACCGACATCGTCGAGGCGCGCGTGCTCGCCATCTTCGGCGACTCGATCACGACCGACCACATCAGCCCGGCCGGTTCGATCAAGAAGACCTCGCCGGCGGGGGCCTACCTGACCAACCGCGGCGTCGACGCCCTGGACTTCAACAGCTACGGCGCCCGCCGCGGCCACCACGAAGTCATGATGCGCGGCACCTTCGCCAATATCCGCATCCGCAACAAGATCACGCCGGACATCGAGGGCGGCGTCACGCGCCACTTCCCGTCGCAGGACACGATGTCGATCTATGACGCGGCCATGCGCTACCAGTCCGAGGGCCGGCCGCTGGTCGTGTTCGCGGGCAAGGAATACGGCACCGGCTCGTCGCGCGACTGGGCGGCCAAGGGCACCCGTTTGCTGGGCGTCCGCGCCGTGCTGGCCGAGAGCTACGAGCGCATCCACCGCTCCAACCTGGTCGGGATGGGCGTGGTGCCGCTGCAGTTCAAGGCCGAGGGCTGGACCCGTCTCGGCCTGACCGGCGAGGAGATCGTCACCATCCGCGGCCTGTCCGACGTCAATGTCGGCAAGCTGCGTCCGCGTCAGGACCTGTGGGTCGAGCTGTTCCGCCCGTCGGACGGCAAGATGGCCCGCTTCCCGGTCCGCTGCCGCATCGATAACCAGACCGAGCTGGACTACTTCAAGGCCGGCGGCGTCATGCCCTACGTCCTGCGCAACCTGGCGCGCGGCGACGCCGAATAGGCCCCAGGCCGGACGACAAGAAGAGGGCCGGCGGAGCGATCCGCCGGCCCTTTTTGTTCATGCGTGCCGGTGTTTCGCAACCTCAGGCTCGATGCCTCAACCTTGACGGGCGGCCCGGACAGGTATCCTGTTCCGAGTCAGGGCCGATGTCCCGGCCTCTTCGGGAGGACGACGCATGCGTGTTTCGATGGTTTCCATTCTTCTGGCCGGAGGGTCGCTCGCCCTCGGCGCCTGCAGCGCCACGGTCGAGCCCGTCGACCTGACGCTGGCCGAGCGGGCCGAGCAATGCAGCGCTGACTCCGAACTGGTCCGGACTGGCAGCCAGACCGGCGACGCCCGACGGGACTACAGATGCATGAGCGGCGGCCATACGCGCGGGACGGCCCGGGAGTCCGCCGGCGTTGTCGGATATGGGGCGCAGACCTCTGTCCGCGCCCGTCCGTCGACATAGCTCACCCGCCCGTGGCGTTGTGCGGCCCGCGGTCACGCGGATTGCGCCCGAAGGCCTGCTCGCAGACGGCGCGGCCGAACTCTTCCGAGACCATCATCTGGCGGTCGCCGAGAACGCCGCCGAGGCGGCCCTGGGCGCTGGTCGCCACCGAGACGGGAAAGCGGCCGAGGATGCGGTTGTCCGCCGGATCGACGAACTCCACCGTGCCCGACAGGGTGTGAGCGCCCTCTCCGGTCAGCAGGGTTTCCAGCCGGCCCGCGCGCTGCATCTCGTCGATGTGGACACGCAGGTTGATCGGCGCCGTGCCCCACATGCAGCGGCGGAGCTCCTCATGGACCTCTTCCGAGAAGGTGTCGGCGAAATCCTCTTCCGCATCGAGCCAGCCGGTGGACAGGGTGACGCTGCCGATCTGGGCGGTTTCCTGCAGGCCGATCGGCAGGGCGATGGGCGGGCCGCCCTCGACGACGGGCGCACAGGCCGTGACGGCGAGCAGGGCGGCGGCGAGGACGGCGGTGGCGGCGGCGGACTTCATTTTCGGCTCCCGGTTTCGCGACAAGCTTTAGCTTAGCGGGCGGTGAACGCCGGATGAACCGCGTTCGGCCGGGGATTAATTCGCCGTAAGGCGCGGGCCTAACGCCCGAACACCTCGACCCCGATCTCGCCGTCACGGGTCAGCCAGGCCCGCTTCATGCCCTGGCTGTTGAACGGGGCGGCGATGTTTCCGTCGCGGTCCAGCGCGATCAGGCCGCCGTCGCCGCCCATGCCCCCGATCTCGTCGATCACGGCGCGGCCGGCCTCGGCGAGCGTCTGGCCCGCGCCGACGCGCCAGCTCACCTGAACGCAGGCGGCGACGCGAATGAAATACTCGCCCTGTCCGGTGCCCGAGACCGCGACCCGGCCGTCGGCCCAGCTGCCGGCCCCCGGGATGGGGGTGTCGCCGACCCGGCCCGGCATCTTGCCGAACACGCCGGCGGTCGAGGTCGCCGCCGCCAGCCGGCCGTCCTGGTCCAGCACGCAGCAGCCGACGGTTCCGTGGGCCAGGGTCCCGGGCGGGTGATTGTCCTCGCCCTGTCCGGCCTGGGTGAACCAGGCGGTTTCATCGCCGATCCGCTCCAGCCCCTGGTCGAGGGCGAACAGGGCCGCGCCCTCGCCGGCCAGCATGACGTGGGGCGTGCGGTCCATCACCGCCCGGGCGGCGACAACCGGATTGCGGAAGCCCTGAAGGGCGGCGACCGCCCCCGCCTTGCGCGTGGCGCCGTCCATCAGGCTGGCGTCCAGCTCATAGGCCCCGGCCAGATTGGGCGATGCGCCCCGCCCGGCGACATAGAGGCCGGAATCCTCCAGCAACACCGTCGTCTCGACCGCGACGTCCAGCGCCGAGGCCCCGGCGTCCAGCCGCGCCTTCATGGTCGCGACGACCTCGCCCATGTGGGCGATCTCGAGGGTGTAGTCGCGCTCGCGCCGGGCGCCGGCGCCGCCGTGAAGGATGAGGGCGGGTCTGCCGGTCATCAGGGCCTCTTTTATCTCGGGTCGAGGGTCGCTAGCGTCGCGGGACGACGGCGGCGCTTTCGCCCGTCATGCGCGCCAAGGGATGATCCGTGCAAGCTTCAGGGCCCTTCGTGGTTTCGAATTCCGCCCGGATCGAGATCGATCCCGCGCTGAAGCCGTCGACCATGACCGCCGCCTTCAAACAATTCGGCCGCATCCACATCCCCGGCTTCCTCAGGCCGGCCTCGGCGGAGATGCTGCATCGGGCGCTGGCGGCGGAAAAGCTCTGGGTCTGCTCGACCATGGGCGGCGGCAAGACCATCGACGTCCCCGTCGAACAGCTGGAGGCCTTCCCGCCCGATCAGGCGATGCGTTTCCTGCAACTGGCGCATGCCGAGGCGCGCGACGGCTTTCACTACATGTTCGATAGCGTCCGCATCAGCGACCTGGCGGAGCAAGGGCAGCTCCTGGCTGTCGAACTGGCGGCCGCCTACGCCTTTCTGAACAGTCCGGCCTTCCTCGACTTCGTCCGCGTCCTGACCGGCGATCCGCGCCCCAACTACGTCGACGCCCAGGCGACCCGCTATGAGCGGGGCCACTATCTAACCCAGCACGACGATTCCGCCGCCGAAAAGGGCCGGCTCTACGCCTATGTCCTCAACCTGACGCCGCACTGGCGGACGGACTGGGGCGGCCTGCTCAACTTCATCGACGCCGACGGCCATGTGGCCGAGGCCTACACCCCGGCCTGGAACGCGCTCAACATCTTCCGCGTGCCCCAGCCCCACGCCGTCTCCTGCGTCGCCCCCTTCGCGGGAGCCCCCCGCCTGTCGATCACCGGCTGGGTGCGCCAGATCGACCTCAGCCTCCTTCCTTCGAGAAAGACCCCTTGATGCGCGCAGTCCTGTCCAAGGCCCCCGGCGGTCCCGAAACCCTCGTCGTCGAGGAGGTGCTGGATCCCCGGCCGATGAAGGGCGAGGTCGTCATCGAGGTGCGCGCCGTGGGCGTCAACTTCCCCGACACCCTGATCATCGAGGACAGATACCAATTCAAGCCGACGCGCCCCTTCTCGCCCGGCGGCGAGGTGGCGGGCGTGGTCGAGGCTGTCGGCGAGGGCGTGACGACGGTCCGCAAGGGCGACCGCGTCATCGCCGTGCCCGGCTGGGGCGGCATGGTCGAACGGCTGGCGGTCCCGGCCGCCTCGGTGATGAAGATCCCGGACGCCATGGATTTCAACACGGCCGCCGCCCTGGTGATGACCTATGGCACTTCGTACTACGCGCTGAAGGATCGGGCCCAGCTGAAGGCGGGCGAGAGCCTGCTCGTGCTGGGCGCCGCCGGCGGCGTCGGCGTCGCGGCGGTCGAGCTGGGCAAGGCCATGGGCGCGCATGTCATCGCCGCGGCCTCGACCAACGACAAGGTCCAGTTCGCCCTTGAGGCCGGGGCCGACAACGGCCTGATCTATCCCTCGGGCAAGATGGACAAGGCGGCCCAGAAGGAGCTGTCCGGCGAGCTGAAGCTGGCGTCGGGGCGCGACGGACCGGACGTGGTCTATGACGCGGTCGGCGGCGACTATTGCGAGCCGGCCCTGCGGGCCATGGACTGGAACGGCCGCTATCTGGTGGTCGGCTTCCCGGCCGGCATTCCGTCCCTGCCGCTCAACCTGACCCTGCTCAAGTCGGTCTCGGTCATCGGGGTGTTCTGGGGCGCGGCGGTGATGCGCGATCCGGCCGCCCACGCGGCCAATATGGCCGACCTGCTGCGCTTCTGGGAGGACGGCAAGATCCGCCCGCGGGTCAGCCAGACCTTCCCGCTGGAACGCGCCCACGAGGCCATCAAGGCGCTGGGCGACCGGTCGGTGATGGGCAAGGTCGTGATCACGGTGGAGAGCTAGTCCTGCCGGAGCCGCTCCAGCGCCGCGTCGGCCTGGTCCTTGTGCCGCCGCTTGATATTGGCGCCCAGGGTGGCGATCAGGGCCGTGATCACCGCCGCGTCGTCGGTGAAGCCGATGCCGGCGAAGATGTCCGGAATGGCGTCAATGGGCAGGACGAAATAGGCCAGCGCCCCGAGCATGATCCCCTTGGCCGCCGTGGGCGTCTCCGGGTCGCGCGCCGAATACCAGACGCTGATCGCCTGCCGGGCGAAGGGGATGCGGGCCGCGGTTCGCCGGATCTTGGGCCAGAATCCCCTCTGCACACGCACCTCGTTGACCTGCTGGATCGAGGGCACGAGGGCGCGGGACGGGTCCAGCGCGTCTTCGGGCGTCATGGGTTTGGCATTCGTGGTCATGGCGGCTAAATCCCCGCGACTGATCTCAGGTTCAAACTCAATATAGGGGCTCCGGCCATGAAACTCGACGGGTCGATTGCGGCTGTGGTGACGGGCGGAGCCTCGGGCCTGGGCGAGGGGACGGCGCGCGCCATCGCGGCCACGGGGGCGAAGGTCGCCCTGTTCGACCTCAACGAGGAACGCGGCGAGGCCATCGCGGCTGAAATCGGCGGCGTCTTCTGCAAGGTCGACGTCACCGACGACGCCTCGGTCGCCGCCGCCTTCGCCAAGGCCCGCGCCGCCCACGGCCAGGAGCGCCTCACGGTCAACTGCGCCGGCATCGCCGCGGGCCAGAAGACGGTCAGCCGCAAGAAGGACACCGGCGAGATCCGCGCCCATGACATGGCGGCGTTCGAGCGCACCGTGCGGGTCAATCTGTTCGGCACCTTCCGGGTCCTGAGCCAGTCGGCGGCCGGCATGGTGACGCTGGAGCCCATGGCGGACGGCGAGCGCGGCCTGATCGTCAACACCGCTTCGGTGGCGGCCCAGGACGGCCAGATCGGCCAGGCGGCCTATGCGGCGTCAAAGGGCGGGGTCTACGCCCTGACCCTGCCGGTCGCCCGCGACCTGGCCCAGGAAGGCATCCGCTGCAACACCATCCTGCCCGGCATCATGTGGACGCCGATGATGGCCGGGATGGACCAGAAGATTCAGGACGCCCTCGCCGCCGCCATCCCCTTTCCCAGCCGTTTCGGCATGCCGGCGGACTTTGCCTCGCTGGTGCTGGAGCTGGTCCGCAACGTCTACATCAACGGCGAATGCATCCGGCTGGACGGCGCGATCAGATTGGCGCCGCGCTGACGCGCGGATGCGCTTCGCGCAGGCGCTGACGCTCGCGACGCGGTTGCTCGCTGCTTGAGCGCCGAATTGTGCGATGGGGGACTTGCGATAGGTCGCGACCGTCCGCTATACGCCCGCCTCCGACTGAAGTGCGGGCGTAGCTCAGTGGTAGAGCACAACCTTGCCAAGGTTGGGGTCGAGAGTTCGAATCTCTTCGCCCGCTCCAGTCGATTGAAGAGGCCTGGTCGCAAGATCGGGCCTTTTTCAATTTCCGCCCCGGGCGGCGGGAGTTTGCCAAGGTTGGGGTCGAGAGTTCGAATCTCTTCGCCCGCTCCAGTCGATTGAAGAGGCCTGGTCGCAAGATCGGGCCTTTTCAATTTCCGCCCCGGGTTCGTCAGTGTTTCCGCGGGACCGCCGGCCAACGGATTGAGACGCGCAGGCATAGGGGCTCGGTGCCTTCGCCGGATAGTTTCATATCCCTCCGTAAATCCAGGGTGGAACCCATGTCGGCGCCGCGTCCCTCGAGCTATCCATCGTTCCCCGCCGTGCCCGAGGCGGCCCGCTACTTCGACCACCGCGCGGCCACGGGCCGGTCAGCCGAGATGCTGGTCAGCGCCGAGCTGGAGGTGCTGTGGTCGAATGCGGCGGCCCTCGCCCTGATGTCACGCCGGGGCCCTGTCAGCCTGAGCGACAACCGGTTGATTCTCCCGCTGCGTGCCCAGGAAGACAGCCTGCGGGCCTTTCTGACGGGACTGGACGAGGGAGTCGGCGCCTGGGCTCTGAAAGTGGAGGATCGCTGGCTGGTGCGGGCCGAGACGATCGCCCCGGCGGATGCGCCGCCGGCCTGGTTGTTGACCTGGCAGGCGATGGCCCACGCCGATCGCTACCTGTGGTCCGACATCGGCGCGCATCTCAGGCTGACGTCCTCCGAAACCCGGGTTCTGCGAAACCTGGTGGATGGATTGACGGTTGATCAGGCGGCCGACCAGCTGGCCATCTCGGTCCAGACGGTGCGCACCCATGTGCGGCGCATCTACGCCAAGCTGGGCGTCAGGAACCGCGAGACGTTGTTCGCGGCTGTTCTCCCCTATCGTTGGGGCTGAGCCGATGCTGGGGGTCGGGCCGACAGCCGTGGTCGGCCTGGTCATGGCGGTGTTCTTCAGTCCCGAAATCGCGAACAGCGTCAAACGCAGGCGGCGGCGTCAGGCGCGTCGCCGCGACCGGGACGGCTTCGACTGACGCCAGTTCCGTTGTCAGCGGGCCCTGAATCGCGCACGCTCCACGTTCGGCCGGGGGGAGGCCGGACGGTCAGGGGCGGGCTATGAGCAGCCAGACGCAGCGGTCATCCCACGGCCGGCCGGTCGAGTCGCAGAGGCTGGACGCCTTCGTCGACGCGGCCTTCGCCTTCGCCGTCTCGCTGCTGATCATCGCCGGCGGCGAGCCGCTGCGGTCGTTCACGGACCTGACCCGGGCGCTGATGCGCATCCCGGCCTTCCTCTGCGGCTTCGCCCTGATCGTCATGTTCTGGCTGGCCCATCGCGCCTGGTCGTCGCTGAGCCCGCGAAGGGACGGCCGGGCGACCCTGCTCAGCCTCGCCATCGTCTTCGCTGTTCTGGTGTTTGTGTTTCCGTTGCGTCTGCTGATCGAGACGGCGGCGCATTTCCTTTCGGGCGGTCGGCTGCCCGGCGCGGGGCTGATCACCAGCTTCGACCAGCTGGGCTGGACCTATTTGATCTACGGCCTCGGATTTTCGGTCCTGTCGACCCTGTTCGCCCTGCTGTTCCGGCAGGCGCAGGCGACGATTGATCCGGCCGCCGAGGCTGAGCGGCTGGCGGCTCGCTCATGGGCGCGCACCTGGGCGCTGGCGGCCGTGACCGGCGTGCTGTCGGGCCTGGTCGCCCTGTCGCCGGCCCTGGCGACGGCGCCCTGGCTCCCCGGGGTGACCTACTGGCTGATCCCCGCGGGCATCATGGCTTTCGCCCTTGTCGACCGGCTCCGCTCCCGAAACGGCTAGGCCGGCTAGGGTCCCGTCCCGATCCGGCACAGCGAGGCTGGACGGCGCGTCCAAGCCCGGCTAGGTCGCCTTCGGGGCGAAAGCGGACGGGTTCGGTTCGCCGTTTGCAAGGTGTCTCCCGGACAGGCGCGCGTGGCGCCAGAACGGGACAGTCGGGTCGCATGTTTCTCGAAGGCCAGGTCAACTGGATGTGGGTGCTGGGGGCGGTCGCCGCCGTGGGCTGGATCGTGGGCCTCGTCGCCCTGTGGTTCGCCTTCCGTAACCGCACGCGCCACGTCAGCGCCTCGGATCAGCTCGATCTGGTCCAGCGCGTCGCCGAGGACTCGCAGAAACGCCTGTTCGAAACCCTGAACGCCATTCCCGTGGCCCTGGTTGAGACCGACCGGCAAGGCAAATTCGTCTTCGCCAACCGCGCCGCTCACCAGTTGCTCGGCCGCAAGGACGCCGAGCTGATCGGCCTGCGCTTCCACTCGGCTACCTGGGGCATCACCTTCCCGGACGGCCGGCCCGTGCCGCCGGATCTGCTGCCCAGCGCCCGCGCCCTGCGCGGTCAGACGGTGCGCGGCTTCCAGCATCTGCTGGCCAACCCGGCTTCGCGCCGCAAGATGCTGGTCTCGGTCACGGCCATGCCGATCGAGAACGAACTGGGCCAGATCACCGGCTCGACCGCCGCCATCGTTGAGACCGAAGGCCTGCAGACGCCGGAACAGTTCATGACGGAGCCCGTCGCGGCGCCGTCCGACGACCTGACCCGCCGGGTGTTCGACGCCGCCTCCAGCGCCCTGGTCGTGGTCGGCGCCGACGGCCGGGTGCGCGAAGCCAACCGCACCGCCCTGCTGGTGCTGGGCCGCCCCGAGGCCGACGGCGACTTCGCCGACCTGTTCCTGGAGGAAGACGAGCGGGTCGAAGGCCGTCAGGCCCTGCGCGCCGCCCTGTCCGCTCCCGCCGGCGAGGCTGAGCCCTTCGTCTCGCGCCGCGGCGCCGGGGACGGCATCCGCTGGTCCATGCTGCCGCTGGCCGACGCCGACGGCCGCGTGGACGCCCTGCTGCTGGCCGGCGAGCGGGCTGACCCGTCCCCGGCGTCCGAACCGGTCGTCGTGGAAACCGAGGCTGCGCCCGAGGCCATTTCGGACGAGACCCTGGCCCTGCGCGAAGCCGCCGAGGAAGCCCGCCGCCAGGCCGGGGAGGCGATCGCCGCCGCCGCCGCCGCCCGCAAGGAAGCGCAGGCCGCATACGCTGCTGCGCGCAAGGCTGCTGAGGACGCGGAGACCGAACTGGCCGGAGGCCGCCGCATGGAAAGCGTCGGCCGCCTGACCGGCGGACTGGCCCATGATTTCAACGCCCTGCTCGGCGTGATGACCGGCGCCCTCGACATGATGCTGCGCCAGGCCGACGACCCGGCGCGGGTGCGCCGTATCGGCCAGGCCGCCCTGGCCGCCGGCCAGAAGGGCGAACTGCTGACCCGCCGCCTGACCGCCTTCTCGCAGGGCGACGACGAGCCGGTGCTGCGCGTCCTCGACGCCGGCGTGCTGCTGCGCGGCATGGAGACCCGCCTGCGCGCCCTCGGCGGACCCGGCGTCGACCTGATGATCGAGGGGCCGTCCGAAGCCGCGCCCGTCCGTCTCGACCCCGTCGCCTTCGAGGGCGCGGTCCAGAGCCTGACCCGGAACGCCGTCGAGGCCGTCGCGGGCGAGGGATCGGTCGCCGTGCGGCTTGAGATCATGCTGGAGGGCGGAGTGCGTCTGAGCGTGCGGGACAGCGGTCCGGGCATGGATCGCGATCTGGCCGCCCGCGCGGTCGAGCCCTTCTTCACCACCCGCGAGGGCGCGGCGGGTCTGGGCCTGTCCCAGGCCTATGCCTTCGCCCGCCAGTCGGGGGGCGTGCTGTCGATCGACAGCAGGCCCGGCGAGGGCGCCGAGGTCTCGATCACCCTTCCCAACGCGGCCTGAGCCGCCGCCTTTCACCGTTCCGCGGGCCGGGGTATGGTGGTTAACGCGGGGGCGGGAGGCTCTTTATGAAGCTGTTGCGATTCATCGTGGTGCTGGCGGTCATCGGCTACGCCGGCTGGCTGGCCTGGCCGTTCATCTCTCCCTTCCTCGAAGGCGCCGGACCTGACGCGGCCGCGTCACGCATGGGCGCCGAGGCCCAGTCCGGCGGCGACCTGTTCGGCTTCCTGCCGGCCTGGACCCTGTGGGTCGGGGCGGTGGGCCTGTACCTGGTCGCGGCCCTGATGCTCGGTTCAGGCAATCCGAAGGCCGCCGTGGCCTATTTCCTCGGCTTCATCGCCGATGCCGTGCTCCGGCTGGCGCTGCAGCAGGGCGGAGGCGACCCCGCCGCCCGCTCGGCCGGCCCCACCACCATGGCGGCGCCCGAGGCCATGGGCGGCCTGCCGGTCGATCCGGTCTGGCTGGTGCTGGGCGCGGTCTTCCTGCTGGGGCTGCTGGTGGTCGTGGCGAGCCGCCGCATCCGCCGCAAGCGTGAAGCGGGCCAGCTGAATTTCTGATCCCCGGCTGCGGATCGGCCGCGAAGCCTCCTATATGCGGGCTGACGGTTGACCCTCGCGGGCGGGCCGCTAGGTTCCGCGCGCCTTTCCGCGCCCACGACAGACCCGAGAGAATCCATGGCCGAAACCGCCGTTCCCAGCGCCTCGTATGACGTCGTCATCATCGGCGGCGGTCCGGGCGGGTACAATGCGGCCATCCGGGCAGGCCAGCTGGGCCTGACCGCCGCCTGCGTGGAGATGCGCGAAACCCTGGGCGGGACGTGCCTGAACGTCGGTTGCATGCCCTCCAAGGCCCTGCTGCACGCATCCGAACTGTTTGAGATGGCGGGCAAGGAATTCGCCGGGCTCGGCATCGAGGTGACGCCGAAGCTCAATCTGGCGCAGATGATGGCCCAGAAGGCCGAGAGCGTGACCGCCCTGACCAAGGGCATCGAATTCCTGTTCAAGAAGAACAAGGTCGAGTGGGTTCGCGGCCGCGGCCGCATCGCCGGCCCGGGCCGGGTCGAGGTCACCGCCGCCGACGGCTCGGTCCGCACGCTCGCGGCGAAGGACATCGTCATCGCCACCGGCTCCGAGCCGACGCCCCTGCCCGGCGTGGCCTTCGAGGACGGCAAGGTGGTGGACTCCACCGGCGCCCTGTCGCTGCCCGCCGTGCCGAAGCACCTGATCGTCGTCGGCGCCGGCATCATCGGTCTGGAGCTGGGCTCGGTCTGGCGTCGCCTGGGCGCCCAGGTGACGGTGGTCGAGTATCTGGACCGCATCACCCCGGGCATGGACAGCGACCTGGCCAAGGCCTTCCAGCGAAGCCTGACCAAACAGGGGATGGCGTTCAAACTGGGCTCGAAGGTCACCGCCGCGAAATCGTCGAAGGACGGCGTCGAACTGACCGTCGAGCCGGCCGCGGGCGGCGCCGCCGAGACGTTGAAGGGCGATGTGGTTCTGGTCGCCATCGGCCGCCGCCCCTACACCGACGGCCTCGGTCTGGAGACGGTGGGCGTTGCGCCCGACAAGCGGGGCTTCCTCGACAACGACCATTTCCGCACCGGCGCCGACGGCGTCTGGGTCATCGGCGACGTCACCCACGGCCCGATGCTGGCGCACAAGGCCGAGGAGGACTCGGTGGCGGTGATCGAACTGATCGCGGGAAAGGCTGGCCACGTCGACTACAACCTGGTCCCGAGCGTCGTCTACACGGCGCCCGAGGTCGCCTGGGTCGGCCAGACGGAGGATCAGCTGAAGGCTGCCGGGGTCGCCTACAAGGTCGGGAAATTCCCGTTCAGCGCCAACAGCCGGGCCAAGATCAACCACGAGACCGACGGCTTCGCCAAGGTGCTGGCCGACGCCGCCACCGACCGCATCCTGGGCGTCCACATCATGGGGCCGCAGGCGGGCGAGATGATCGGCGAGGCCTGCGTGGCCATGGCCTTCGGCGGATCGTCGGAAGATGTCGCCCGCGTCTGCCACCCGCACCCGACCCGCTCGGAAGCCGTCAAACAGGCGGCCATGGGCGTCGAAGGCTGGACGATGCAGGCCTAGGCTCCGGGAAGCTCCAGCGTCCGCGTCGACTGGCGGCGCAGGCCGGAGAAGGTCACCGTATCGGCCGGGAAATCCAGGGTGACCTCCCTGAACCGGCCCATCAGGTCGGCGCCGATCAGCAGGGCCGGCCGGTCGCTCAGGCCCAGGGTCTGGAAACAGTGCAGGTCGGCGAACAGCATCGGGGTGGCCCCCAGCCGGGTCGCGCCCAGCCGCAGGTCATCGACGCGCGCCAGATCGGCGCTCAGGCTCTGGCCGGTCACGCCATAGATGGGCACCGAGCGCGCCAGACGGCCGCCGTCCCGGCGCCGCGCCGCGATCGCCCGCCGAAGCGCCAGGTTGCCGATGGAATACTGGGCGCCGCTGTCGATGAAGGCGACGGTCGGCTGGCCGTCCACGGTCACCTGGGTCAGCATCATCTGGCCGAAGCGGCCAGTGACCGCCCGCAGGCCTTCCCGGCGAATCCGCGAGCCGGTCTGCATGTCTCCGCCCATCACGATGGCGACGCCGCGCATGGTGAGGCTGGCCGCGCGCCGCACGACATCGAAGCGAAGCCTGAACCGTCCCAGAACGTCGAGGCCGATCAGACCGTCCGCGCCCAGCTGGTCGCGTGGAAAGACCGGGCAGGTCAGGTCGCGGAAGCCCAGTCCGCTCAGTTGCAGCCGGCTCACGGCGACGCTGCGGGTGACCCGGGCTTCGGTGATGCCGTGCACCAGCACCGGCTGGAGCGGCGGCAGCGCCAGCTGGTCCGCGAGACTGTCGGCGATGGAGGTGGTGCCCGCGCCGGTGTCGATCACGAAGGTGAACGGCCCGCGATTGTCGATGAAGACCGCCGCCCCGACCCGGGTGAACAGGTTGGTCAGCAGCTGGATCGGCTGGGTTTCGGCCTCGGACTCCGCTGCCTGCGGTACGTCCTGGGCCGCGGCGGGCCAGGCCGCGCCCACGCCGACGGCCGCGGTCAGGCCGGCGATCAGGCCGCGGCGGTCAAGGCCCTGACAATCACTCACGCTCAGCGCCGCCTCCCCAGCGGTTTTAAGCGTCACTGTACCCCGTTCAGTGACGCTGACCAGCCCGGGGCTTCAGCTTCGGGGGTGGGCGGCGGAATATGCGTCCAAAAGGCGCTGGGCGTCGACGGCGGTGTATTTCTGGGTCGTCGACAGGCTGGCGTGGCCCAGAAGTTCCTGGATCGAGCGCAGGTCGGCTCCGGCGCCCAGCAGATGGGTGGCGAAGCTGTGGCGCAGGGCGTGCGGCGTGGCTGTGGCGGGCAGGCCCAGCCGTCCGCGCAGTCGCTGGACCATGGCCTGGACGTGACGGGGCGTCAGCGGCCCGCCCCGGCGGGCGCGGAACAGGGCGTCCCCCGGAGCGAGGGGAAAGGGTTGCAGGGCGACATAGCCGTCTACCGCCTCGCGCACCGCGGGCAGGATCGGGGCCAGCCGCGCCTTGCCGCCCTTGCCGATGATCCGCAGGGTCTGCGGCAGGGGGGCGTCGGACCGGGTCAGGGACAGCCCCTCCGATATCCGCAGGCCGCAGCCGTAGAGCAGGGTCAGGACCGCCCGGTCGCGCGCGGCCTCCCACGCCTCGGCGTCCGGATCGGCGTCGGTTTCCTGCAACAGACCCCGCGCCTGGTCCTCGCTGACGGGGCGGGGCAGGGAGGGCTTGATCCGCGGACCGCGCACCAGGGCCAGCTGCGGCGCCGGGGTGGCGCAGCGCCGGTCGAGGAAGCCGTGGAAGGCGCGGATGGCCGACAGGGTCTGGCTGATCGACCGGGCGGCCAGCGGATGATCGCCCCGTTCCTGTGATCCCTGGCGCCGCTCGGCCAGATGGGCCCGGACCTCGGCGGCGGTCACGGTCCCCAGATCGGCCAACCGCTGCGGCCCGCCCCGGTGTCGCTCGAGGAAGGCGAGGTACCGTCGGCCGATGCGGCCATAGGCCTCCAGCGTGTTCGGGGACAGCCGCCGTTCGTGCGCCAGATGCTCCAGCCAGGCCGCGAGGGCTTCGTCGGCGGTCAGTTGAGAATCGGCCATCGCTCGGCTGTCCGTTCCACCACCCGGGCGATGAAGGCCACCAGTTCGCAGCCCATGGTGGGGGTGAAGCCGTCCTCCTCGGGCGAGCCGAAGGCGCAGATGGCGTGGCGGGCGGGCGTCTCCGCGCCGGGGAACTGCGGGGCCATGCGGATCAGGGCGACCGATTTCACCCCGGCCTCGGAGGCGCCGAACAGGTTCAGGCCGTCGAAATTCGGTCCCAGCCAGGTCAGGCCGTGCTCCCCCAGCAGGGAATCGACCCCGCCGGCCTCCAGTCCGCGCCAGCCGAACGGCACGCCGCCGGGCTTCTCCAGCGCGATGGCGGCCCCGGCCAGGCCGAACCGCCCCTGCGCCACCGCATCGAGACGGCGCGCCAGATCGGACGGATTGCGCGCCTCCATCAGGTCGAGGGCGGCGACATGGGTCTGGGTCTGGGCGGCGAAATTGGCCCGGGCGATGGATTCGATGCGTTTGCGGGCGTCGGCCTCACGCTCGGCGGCTTCTTCCAGCCTCGTCAGGGCGGCGCGGCCGAACTCCACGACATTGCGGCCGTGCGGCTTGAGCCCGATCTCCTCCAGCAGGGAGCGGTCGTCCAGCAGGGTCTGGGGATTGGCCTGCAGCCAGGCGCGGATCTCGGGCCAGTGAGGCTCGGCCGGCGGCAGCTTGGGGGAAGGGTCAGGCTTGCCGCTCAAAGACCTCTCCTCGAGGTGACTCTACAAAATCGACTGGCCCGTCTTGCCCCAGTCCGCCAGGAAGGCATCAAGCCCCTTGTCGGTTAACGGGTGCTTGACCAGGGCCTTGAAAACGTCGGCCGGGATGGTCGCGGCGTCTGCGCCGGCGACGGCGGCGGCGCTGACGTGGCCCGGGTTGCGCAGGCTGGCGGCCAGAATCTGCGTGTCGAAGCCGTGCACGTCATAGAGCACCCGGATTTCCTCCAGCAGACCGATGCCGTCGGCGCCGTGGTCTTCCAGCCGGCCCACGAAGGGCGAGATGAAGGTCGCGCCCGCCTTGGCGGCCAGCATGGCCTGGGCGGCCGAGAAGCACAGGGTGACGTTGGTCTTCACGCCCTTGTCGGCGAAGGCCCGCGCGGCGCGCAGCCCGTCCCAGGTCAGGGGCAGCTTCACCACGACGTTCGGAGCGATGGCGGCGAGCTTGTCGCCCTCCTTCACCATGGTCTCGAAATCGGTCGCCACGGCCTCGGCGGAGATCGGCCCCTCGACGAGGGCGCAAATCTCGGCGATGACCTCGGCGATGTTGCGACCGGATTTGGCGATCAGCGAGGGATTGGTGGTGACGCCGTCCACCATGCCGGTAGGGACCATGTCCCGGATGACGGCGACGTCGGCTGTGTCGAGGAAGAGTTTCATGTCGGCCTCTCTAGCGGAGCACGAGGGGCGGTGAAAGTCGCCAGCGTCCTCATCCCCCTGCCGGTGTCCGAGGCCTTCGATTACGAGGTCCCCGAAGGCATGGACGTGGCGCGCGGGGATCAGGTCGCCGTGCCGCTGGGGCCGCGGCTGATCCGGGGCGTGGTCTCGGAGGCGCGCGAGACGACCGGCTCGAACCGGCGGCTCAAGGCCATCGACCATGTGCTGGACGATCCGCGCCTGCCCGAACGCACCGTGGATTTCGTCGAATGGGCCGCACGCTGGACCCTGAGCGCGCCGGGCGAGATGGCGGCGGCGGCGCTGAAGGGTTTGCGCGCGCCCCGCCCCCGGCCCGAGCGACGCGTCAGAAGGGTCGGAGAGCGGCTTCCCGCCCGGCCCACGGGGCCGCGCACGGCGGTGCTTGAGACGCTGGGTGAGAGATCGATGCCCGGCCCCGATCTGGCGCGGGCGGCGGGCGTCTCGTCGGGCGTGGTCAAGGGCCTGCTGGACGAGGGGGTGCTGGAGACCATCGAAATCGAGGCCGTCGCCGCCTTCGACGCGCCCGACCCGGAACACGCTCCGGCCGTGCTGAATCCCGATCAGGCGGCGGCGGCCACGGCGATCGCGGCGGCGACGGGCAAGGGCGGCTTCGCGCCCTTCCTGCTCGACGGCGTCACGGGTTCGGGCAAGACCGAGGCCTATCTGGAGGCGGCGGCGCGGACGTTGAAGGTCGATCCGGCGGCGCAGATCCTGATCCTGTTGCCCGAGATCGCCCTGACCCAGGACCTGATCGCCCGCATCACCGCCCGTTTCGGCGCCGCCCCGGCCGAATGGCATTCCGGCGTCGCTCCGCCGCGCCGGCGGCAGGTCTGGGAGGCGGTGGTCGCCGGTCGCTGCAACATCGTGGTCGGCGCCCGCTCGGCCCTGTTCCTGCCCTTCGTCAATCTCAGGCTGGTCGTCGTCGACGAGGAACACGACGGCTCGTTCAAACAGGATGAGGGGCTGGTCTATCACGGCCGCGACCTGGCCGTGGCGCGGGCCCGGATCGAGGGAGCGACGGTGGTGCTGGCCTCGGCCACGCCGTCGCTGGAAACGCTGTGGAACGCCCATCAGGGCCGCTACGGCTGGCTGAAGCTGGCGGCGCGGCACGGGACGGCGGTGCTGCCGGAGGTTTCACTACTGGACCTGCGCGCCTGCCCGCCCGATCCCCAGACCTGGCTGTCCCAGCCCCTGCGCGAGGCGATCGGCGAGACGCTGCTGCGCGGCGAACAGACCCTGCTGTTCCTGAACCGGCGCGGCTATGCGCCGGTGGTGCTGTGCCGGGCCTGCGGCCACCGGCTGACGGCGCCCGACACCGACAGCTGGCTGGTCGAGCATCGCTACACCGGACGGCTGATCTGCCACCTGACCGGTTTCACCATGGCGCGGCCGAAACACTGCCCGTCCTGCGGCGCGGCCGACAGTCTGGTCTCGGTCGGCCCCGGCGTCGAACGGGTCGAGGAGGAGGTGCGCCAGCTGTTCCCCGAGGCGCGCACGGCGGTGTTCAGCTCCGATACCGCCCCTGACGCCCGCTCGGCCCGCGCCCTGATCCAGCGTATGACGGACGGCGAGATCGACATCCTCGTCGCCACCCAGGCGGCGGCCAAGGGCCACAACTTTCCCCGGCTGACCCTCGTCGGCGTGGTCGACGCCGACCTCGGCCTGCGCGGCGGCGACCTGCGCGCGGCGGAGCGCACCTTCCAGCTCCTGACCCAGGCCACGGGCCGGGCCGGCCGGGCGGACCGGCCGGGCCGCGCCGTCCTGCAGACCTGGACCCCCGAACATCCGGTGCTGATGGCGCTGGCGGCCGGAGACCGCGACGCCTTCGTCGCCGCCGAACTGGCCGAGCGCGAGGCCGCCTTCCTGCCGCCCTGGGGCCGTCTGGCGGCGATCATTCTGTCGAGCGAGAATGCGGTCGCGGTGGAGAAATTGGCGCGCGAATTGGCCGGTTCGATTCCCAACGCCGGGCGCCTCGAAGTCTATGGCCCCGCCGACGCGCCGCTGGCCCTGGTGCGCGGCCGCCGCCGCAAACGCCTGCTGGTCCGGGCCGACCGCGACGTGGACCTGCAAGGCTTCCTGCGGGCCTGGCTGGCGCGGGTGAAGGTTCCGGGGTCGGTGCGGCTGACGGTCGACGTGGACCCGTACAGCTTTCTGTAGGGCGCTAACGCTCGCGACGCGGTCGCTCGCTGCTTGAGCGCGGGTTCGAGCGCTACCGCTCGCCGCGCGGCGGCCCGCTGCTTGAGCGCTTGGCATGCGCGAAGCGCCAGGCCCGCGTCGGGTCGACAAGGCGGAGCCTTGTGACCGCGGCCCAACAAGAACCAGCGCTGGCGTCGCGAAGCGATGCTAGCGCGGCCCGGTCAGCCGGATTTCGAACAGCTTCGGCCAGTTCTTGCCCGTCACGAACAGCCGGCGGCCCACCGGGTCCCAGGCGATGCCGTTCAGGACGGCGTCTGTCGGGTCCAGTCCGCTGCGGTCCGGCATCAGCTCGGTCAGGTCGATGATGCCGGTGATCGCCCCCGTCGCCGGGTTGATGCGCAGGATATAATCCGTCTGCCACAGGTTGGCGAAGACCTCGCCCTCGATCCATTCCAGCTCATTGATCCGGCTGACCGGACGGCCTTGAAGCGTGACGGGGACCTGCCCGGTCTCGACCAGCGTCGTGGGGTCGAGGAAACGCAGCGCCGCCGTGCCGTCGGACAGGATCAGGCGCGTGGCGTCATGCGTCAGGCCCCAGCCCTCGCCGGCATAGGCGAACTCGCCCTCGGGCTCGAGCGTCACCGGGTTCCAGATGAAGCCCTTGCCGCCCTTCCACGTCAGGGTCAGCACGCGGTCGCCGACGGCGGTCAGCCCTTCGCCGAAATAGTCCTCGTCCAGCTCCCGCCGCTGAAGGACGACGCCGTCCTCCAGACGGACGCGGCGGACCGTCGAGGGATAACGGCCGGTGCTTTCCAGCAGCTCGCCGTCACGGAACACCAGCCCCTGGGTGAAGGCCGCCGGGTCATGCGGATAGACCCGCACGACCTCGAAGCCATAGACCGGGACTGGCTCCGGGGCCGGGGCTGATGCGGGAGCGGGCGGCGCCGGCGTCTGCGCCGCCGCCGGAATCGGCGTCAGCAGCGCAGCGAGGAGAAGGACGGCCGCCCGCATGGTCACACTCCCGGTTCGGCCGTCTCGGCCTTGTTGAGCGCCGCCTGCCGGGCCGCGAGGAGGGCCTGCTTCTTCTCCGAGGCCTTGCGGCTCCACATGTTCAGCACCTCGACCCCGGCCGAGAAGGCCATGGCGGCGTAGATATAGCCCTTGGGCACATGGGCGCCGAAGCCCTCGGCGATCAGCACCATGCCGATCATCAGCAGGAAGCCCAGCGCCAGCATCACCACGGTCGGGTTGTCGTTGATGAAATTGGCCAGCGGATCGGCGGCCAGCAGCATGACGGTGACGGCGACCAGCACGGCGACGACCATGATCGGCAGGTGATCGGTCATGCCGACCGCGGTCAGGATGGAGTCGATGGAGAACACCAGGTCCAGCAGGATGATCTGGAAAATGGCCGAGCCGACATTCGAGATGACCAGGTCCGTCTTGTCCTTCTCCAGCATGTCCTCCGTCTTCGAGGGGTCGACGCTGTGGTGGATCTCCTTGGTGGCCTTCCAGAGCAGGAACAGACCGCCCGCGATCAGGATCATGTCCTTCCACGAGAAGGCGTTGTCCATGACGGTGAAGACCGGCGCGGTCAGGCTGACGATCCAGGCGATCATCGACAGCAGGGCGAGCCGCATGATCAGGGCCAGCGAGATGCCGATGCGGCGGACCCGCGAGCGGTGCTCGGGCGGAAGTTTGTTCGACAGGATCGAGATGAAGATGAGGTTGTCGATCCCCAGCACCACCTCCATCACGATCAGGGTGATCAGGGCGGCCCAGGCGGCGGGATCGGTCAGGAGTGCGGCGATTTCGGTCATGGCTCCGGGATAGGACAGCCGGAGGGGCGGCGCCAGAATTTTTCACCTCGGCCGGCCGCGTCAGGGCGCCGCGCAGGATCGGGGCTCTGGACCCGGCTCGCGGGCTCCCCTAGCCAAGGGCGAACCGCATTTCTTTTTTCAGGTGACGCGTGCCCTCAGGTCTTGCCGCCCTTCTCGACGACGTCGCAACCATCGCCAAGATGGCGGCGGCTTCGGTCGACGACGTGTCCGCCGCCGCCGGCCGCGCCAGCATGAAGGCCGCCGGGGTGGTGGTCGACGACGCCGCGGTGACGCCGGGCTACGCCATGGGCTTTTCGCCCCAGCGCGAGCTGCCCATCATCCGCAAGATCGCCATCGGGTCGCTGAAGAACAAATTTCTGATCCTCCTGCCCGGGGCCCTGGTGATCAGCGCCTTCGCGCCCTGGGCGCTGACGCCGCTGCTGATGGCCGGCGGCGCCTATCTCTGCTTCGAGGCGTCCGAGAAGCTGTGGGAGAAGCTGGCGGGCCACGGCGGCGGCGAGATCGCGCCGGAAGAGCTGGCCCTGTCGTCCGTCGAACAGGAGAAGAAGATGGTGGGTTCGGCGATCCGCACCGACCTGATCCTCTCGGCCGAGATCACCGCCATCGCCCTGGCGGACCTGGCCGAGCGTCCTCTGGCCACCCAGGCGGCGGCCCTGGCCCTGGTCGGCCTGTTGATCACCGTCGCGGTCTATGGCGCCGTGGCGCTGATCGTGAAGATGGACGACATCGGCCTGCATCTGGCCGAGCGCCGCTCGGCTTCAGCTCGCGCGCTGGGCCGGGGTCTGGTCCACGCCATGCCGTTGGTGCTGACCGGGCTGGCGACGATCGGCACCCTGGCCATGCTTTGGGTCGGCGGAGGAATTCTGGTCCACGGCCTGCATGAATACCATCTCGACCTCGTGCCCGGCGTGATCGAGAACCTGGGACACGCCGCCGGACAGGTCCCGCTCATCGGCCCCGTGACCGAGTGGCTGGCGACGGCGGCCGCCTCGGCCGTCGTCGGGCTCGTCATCGGCGGGGTCATCGTGGCGATCCTGCACCTGATCCCGGGGCGCCACCGCGCTGCCCACTGACCGGGTGCGGCAATCAGACGGGCTGCGACCCGCCGCCTCGGTTGCGGTCGGGGGGTTAGGGTGCTATCAGGCGCCCGGCTGAGCCGGAGGATGCGTTGCAAGGCGCGTCCTTCAAGTGCTTTCTCAAAGCATTTCAAGCCTTTGGTCGGCGCGGACACGCGGCCGGCCTTCAACCCGAACGCCAACTCGCGCGGACCTTATAAGTGGCTGACGATTACAGGACGACGGAAGTCGGCGAGCGCTACTCACAGGCGCTGTTCGACCTCGCTGACGAGACGGGCGTTCTGGACGCCGTGCGCGCCGACCTGGCCTCGCTGCGCGCGGCCTGGAACGACAGCGCCGACCTGCGCCGTCTGGCGCAGTCGCCGGTCATCGCCTCCGAGGACCAGCAAAAGGGTCTGACCGCCATCGCCGACAAGGCGAAGTTCAACGGCGTGACGAAGAATTTCCTTGGCCTGCTCGCCCAGAACGGCCGCTCGCGCGACCTGACCGCCGTCATCGCCGGCTTCGAACGGCTCTATGCGAAGAAGACCGGCGTGGTCGCCGCCGAGGTCGTCTCGGCCCAGGCCCTGACCGCCGCCCAACTCAAGTCCATTCAGTCCGCCCTGCGAACCTCGCTGGGCAAGGACCCCGAAATGACCGCCCGCGTCGATCCGTCGATCCTGGGCGGACTCAAGGTCAAGGTCGGCTCGAAACTCTTCGACGCCTCGCTGAAGACCAAACTCGACCAGATGAAATTCGCCCTCAAACGGGCCTGACCCCCACGCTCGCGGCTCCGACGGGGCCGTGCCGACAAGACGATAACAGAGAGCCTGTCATGGACATCCGCGCCGCCGAAATCTCGGCCATCCTCAAGTCGCAGATCGCCTCCTTCGGCGTTGAAGCAGACGTGTCCGACGTCGGCCAGGTGCTGTCGGTCGGCGACGGCATCGCCCGCATCCACGGTCTGGACAACGTCCAGGCCGGCGAGATGATCGAATTCCCGAAGGCCGGCGTGAAGGGCATGGCCCTGAACCTCGAGCGCGACAACGTCGGCGCCGTGATCTTCGGCCAGGACAACCAGATCGCCGAGGGCGACGAGGTTCGCCGTCTGGGCGAGATCGTGGACGTGCCGGTCGGCAAGGGCCTGCTGGGCCGCGTCGTCAACCCGCTGGGCGAGCCGATCGACGGCAAGGGCCCGATCCAGTTCACCGAGCGCCGCCGCGTCGACGTCAAGGCGCCGGGCATCATCCCCCGGAAGTCGGTTCACGAGCCGATGCAGACCGGTCTGAAGGCCATCGACACCCTGATCCCGATCGGCCGCGGCCAGCGCGAACTGATCATCGGCGACCGTCAGGTCGGCAAGACCGCCGTCGCCATCGACACCATCCTGAACCAGAAGAGCACCAACGCGGCCGCCGCCTCGGAAGGCGAGAAGCTGTACTGCATCTACGTCGCCATCGGCCAGAAGCGCTCGACCGTGGCCCAGATCGTCAAGACGCTCGAGGAGCGCGGCGCCCTGGACTACACCATCGTCGTCGCCGCCACGGCGTCGGAGCCGGCCCCGCTGCAGTTCCTGGCCCCGTTCTCGGGCACGGCCATGGGCGAGTTCTTCCGCGACAACGGCATGCACGCCCTGATCGTCTATGACGATCTGTCCAAGCAGGCTGTCGCCTACCGCCAGATGTCCCTGCTGCTGCGCCGCCCGCCGGGCCGCGAAGCCTATCCGGGCGACGTCTTCTATCTGCACAGCCGCCTGCTGGAGCGTTCGGCCAAGCTGAACGCCGACTACGGCTCGGGCTCGATGACCGCCCTGCCGCTGATCGAGACCCAGGCCAACGACGTCTCGGCCTACATCCCCACGAACGTGATCTCGATCACCGACGGCCAGATCTTCCTCGAGTCCGACCTGTTCTACCAGGGCATCCGCCCGGCCGTGAACGTCGGCATCTCGGTGTCGCGCGTGGGCTCCTCGGCCCAGACCAAGGCGATGAAGAAGGTCGCCGGCTCGATCAAGGGCGAGCTGGCCCAGTACCGGGAAATGGCCGCCTTCGCGAAATTCGGCTCGGACCTCGACGCCTCGACCCAGAAGCTGCTGGCCCGCGGCGCCCGCCTGACCGAGCTGCTGAAGCAGCCCCAGTACAGCCCGCTGACCATGGAAGAGCAGGTCGTCTCGGTCTACGCCGGTACGCGCGGCTATCTGGACGGCATCGCGGTGGGCGACATCGGCCGCTTCGAGAGCGAGCTGCTGGCCCGCATCAAGTCGTCGAACGCCGGCCTGCTGGACGGCATCCGCGCCAAGAAGGACCTCACCGCCGAGCTCGAAGCCGAGCTGAAGTCGGTGCTGGACGCCTTCCTCAAGACCTTCGCCTGAGACCGGACCGGATAGCGAGAAAGTAGCGCCGGATGGCCAGCCTCAAGGAAATGCGCAATCGGATCGGAAGCGTGAAGTCCACGCAGAAGATCACGAAGGCCCTGAACATGGTCGCCGCGGCCAAGCTGAAGCGCGCCCAGGACCAGGCCGAAAGCGCCCGTCCCTATGCGAAGAAGATGGCCGCCGTGATCGCCAATCTGGCGGCCGGCGTCTCGGGTGACGGCGCGCCGAAACTGCTGGCCGGCACGGGTTCGGACCAGAAGCACCTGATCGTCGTCGCCACCGGCGACAAGGGTCTGGCGGGTGGCTTCAACACCAACGTCATCCGCGCCGCACGCGAGCGGATCAACACCCTGATCACCGCCGGCAAGGACGTCCGCATCATCGCCGTGGGCCGCAAGTCCCGCGACGGCCTGTCCCGCCTGTACGGCGACAAGCTGGTGAAGACCTTCGAGATGAGCGACCACAAGGTCATCGGCCTGCCGGCGGCGGAGCCTGTCGCGGCCCTGATCGCCGAGGAGTTCGAGGCCGGCCACGCCGACGTCGTGACCCTGTTCTACAGCCGCTTCCAGTCGGTCATCGCCCAGGTGCCGACGCCGAAACAGCTGATCCCCGCGGTCGTCGACGGCGACGCCCCGCCGATCGACCTGAACGGCGCGACCTACGAATACGAGCCGTCCGAGGAAGAGATTCTCGAGACGCTGCTGCCGCGCAACATCACCACCCAGGTGCTGGCCGCCCTGTACGAGAACCAGGCCAGCTTCTTCGGCGCCCAGATGGCCGCCATGGACAACGCCACGCGCAACGCGGGCGACCTGATCAACAGCCTGACCCTGCAGTACAACCGCAAGCGCCAGGCCCAGATCACCACCGAACTGATCGAGATCATCGCCGGCGCCGAAGCCCTCTGATCCGAATCCCGCCCAGACACGCCACGCACGACCTTCCGAACGGAACGAACCGATGACCGACACCACCGCCAAGAAAACCGCCGCCAAGAAGCCGGCAGCTCCCAAGGCTCCGAAAGCCGCCGCCGCGACCGGCAACGCCGCCTATACGGCCGGCACCGGCGTGGGCCGGATCGCCCAGGTCATCGGCGCCGTCGTCGACGTCGAGTTCACCGGCCAGCTGCCGGCGATCCTGAACGCCCTGGAGACGCAGAACGTCGACCAGAAGACGGGCCTGCCCTTCACCCTGGTTCTGGAAGTCGCCCAGCACCTCGGCGAGAACATGGTCCGCACCATCGCCATGGACACCTCGGAAGGCCTGACGCGCGGCCAGCCCGTCACCGACACCGGCACCTCGATCCTCGCCCCGGTCGGCCCCGGCACCCTCGGCCGCATCATGAACGTCGTCGGCGCGCCGATCGACGAGCAGGGCCCGATCAAGACGACCATGTACCGCCCGATCCACCGCGAGGCCCCGAGCTTCGAGGAGCAGTCGACCTCGTCGGAAATCCTCGTCACGGGGATCAAGGTCATCGACCTGATGTGCCCCTACACCAAGGGCGGCAAGATCGGCCTGTTCGGCGGCGCCGGCGTGGGCAAGACCGTGACCATGCAGGAACTGATCAACAACATCGCCAAGGCCTACGGCGGTTATTCGGTTCTGGCCGGCGTGGGTGAGCGCACCCGCGAGGGCAACGACCTGTATCACGAGATGATCGAGTCCAACGTGAACGTGGACCCGGCCAAGAACAACGGCTCGACCGAGGGCTCGAAATGCGCCCTCGTCTACGGCCAGATGAACGAGCCTCCCGGCGCCCGCGCCCGCGTGGCCCTGACCGGCCTCGCCCAGGCCGAATATTTCCGCGACGAAGAAGGCAAGGACGTCCTGCTGTTCGTCGACAACATCTTCCGCTTCACGCAAGCCGGTTCGGAAGTGTCGGCGCTGCTGGGCCGCATCCCCTCGGCCGTGGGCTATCAGCCGACCCTGGCCACCGAGATGGGCAACCTGCAGGAGCGCATCACCTCGACCAAGAAGGGCTCGATCACCTCGGTCCAGGCCATCTACGTGCCCGCCGACGACCTGACCGACCCGGCCCCCGCGGCCTCCTTCGCCCACCTGGACGCGACCACGGTTCTGAACCGCGACATCGCCGCCCAGGCCATCTTCCCGGCCGTGGACCCGCTCGACTCCACCTCGCGGATCATGGACCCGCTGGTCATCGGCGAGGAGCACTACCGCGTCGCCCGTTCGGTCCAGGAAGTGCTGCAGCAGTACAAGGCCCTGAAGGACATCATCGCCATCCTCGGCATGGATGAGCTGTCGGAAGAGGACAAGCTGATCGTCTCGCGCGCCCGCAAGATCAGCCGCTTCCTGTCGCAGCCCTTCTTCGTGGCCGAGCAGTTCACCAACTCGCCCGGCAAATTCGTCTCGCTGGAAGACACGATCCGCTCGTTCAAGGGCATCGTCGCCGGCGAATACGACCACCTGCCGGAAGCCGCCTTCTACATGGTCGGCGCCATCGAGGAAGCCGTCGAGAAGGCCCAGAAGCTCGCCGCCGAGGCGGCCTGATCCATGGCCGGCAAACTCAGCTTCTCGCTGGTGTCGCCTGAGCGCGAGGTCTTCAACGGCCTCGTCGACCAGGTCGACGCGCCGGGCGTCGAGGGCGATTTCGGCGTCCTGGCCGATCACGCCCCCTTCATGACGGCCCTGCGCGAAGGCGTGGTCACCGTCATCGACGGCGGCTCGCGCCGCCAGTTCGAGGTCCACGGCGGTTTCGCCGACGTGACCCCGGCCGGCCTGACCATCCTGGCCGAACAGGCCGCGGAAGTGGCGGCCGCCTGATATCCGGAGACGGGCGCGGCCTTGAACAGCCGCTGCCCTGTCCCACATCGCTGATCGAGGCCACGTCCTCCTCCGCCCTGCGCGGGGTTTGAAGTCCGGGACGGCCCGGCGTCTTCAACGTGGAGGGCCGCATCCATGGCCTGGACATACCTCATCATCGCCGGCCTGCTCGAGATCGTGTGGGCCTATTTCATGAAACAGTCGGACGGCTTCACCCGTCTGTGGCCCAGCGTGGCGACCCTGGTGTTCATGGGGGCCAGCTTCGGCCTGCTGGCGCTGGCCATGAAGTCGCTGCCGATGGGCTCGGCCTATATGGTGTGGACCGGCATCGGCGCGGTCGGCGCCTTCATCGTCGGCGTGGTCTTCCTGCAGGAGCACCTCAGCCTGCTGCGGGTATTGGCGGCCCTGCTGATCGTCGGCGGTATCGTGCTGATGCGTCTGGCGCCCGCCCAGTAGCGGCGTTAGCCTCGGGCCATGCTCGAACTCCGCCCCAACTGCGAATGCTGCGACCGCGACCTGCCGTTCGACAGCGCCGAGGCCCGCATCTGCACCTTTGAATGCACCTTCTGCGCTGATTGCGTCGACGGCGCCCTGAAGGGCGTCTGCCCCAACTGCGGCGGCGGTTTCAGCGCGAGACCGATCCGGCCGGCGCATCTGATGGCGAAATATCCCGCTTCGACGAAGCGGGTGCTCAAGCCGCAGGGCTGCGCGGCGGCCTAGACCACCAGCGGCGCGAACACGGCCACGACCTGTTCGTAGGACGCCCGCTTGAACGGCACGATCAGGTCGGGAGCCTCGGACAGCGCGCCCCAGCGCCAGGCGTCGAACTCGATCTCGCCATGGGCCTCGAGGTCGATCTCGGACTCGTCGCCGGTGAAGCGGAAGGCGAACCACTGCTGCTTCTGCCCCGCCCAGCCGCGAGCCTGTTTCGACCCGCCGTAATCGGCCGGGAAGTCGTAGGCGATCCATTCCTCGGTCCGGGCGATCAGTTCGGCCGATACGACCCCGGTCTCCTCGGCCAGCTCGCGCCGCGCGGCGACCTCCAGATCCTCGCCGTCATCGACCCCGCCCTGCGGAAACTGCCAGTTGTGAGGTCCCTCGGTCCCGGCGCGACGCCCGTACCAGACGCGCCCGTCCGGATGGAACAGCACGACGCCGACGTTGGGACGGTAGCGGGAGAGGTCGGTCATGAGAAGAAGTGGCTAGTGGCTAGTGGCTAGTGACTAGTGATTAGTGGGTCGGGTGTCACAGGCGGCGAAACGGGCTGCTCATCGTGCCGATTCAGGCATTATCACTAGCCACTAGCCACTAGCCACTAGCCACTAGCCACTAGCCACTAGCCACTAGCCACTCGTCCGGCGCTACCGTCCCGGCCGCTGCGTCATCGCCGAGGCCGGCGCCAGCTGCAGGCCGCGGGCGTCCATCTCGGCGGTCCAGCGGGCCACGGCCTCGACCGTGACCGGATAGCTGAAGCCCGTGCCCAGCGCCTGGCCGCGGCCCTTGGCGAGGGCCTCCAGGGCGTTCAGCTGGGCGACGATGGCCGTGGGGTTCTGTTCCTCGTCGATGATGCGGTTGGCGCTGGCCCGGGCCCAGGCGCCGGGGCGGCGGGCCATGGAGCCGTCATCGAGGAAGGCCACCCCGCGCTGGCGCAGGACGGTCATGAAGGCGGACATGCCCGTGTCCGAGGTCGCGAACCGGTCGCCCATATAGTTGGTGACGCCGAAATAGCCGGTCGCCCGTCCCAGCAGCCAGTTCATCCGCGCCTGGATGTCGGCCGGCTGACCCGAGGCCAGCAGGGTATGGGGGCCGGGATCGTTGTCGGGATAGCCGGTGGGCTCCATCGGCATTTCCAGCATGACCTCGTGGCCCTGGGCGCGGGCGAGGTCGATCCAGCCCTGCAGGCCCTCGGCATAGGGGACGAAGCTGAGAGTCACCTCGGGCGGCAGCCGCTCGATGGCGGCGCGGGTGGTGACGGCGTTGAGACCCAGGCCGCCGACGATCAGGGCGACGCGCGGCCGGCCGTTCGAGCGGAACGGGCGGGCATAGGCCTGGGCCGGCACGCGTCCGTCCGTGGCGATGGTCGGCAGGGGCCCGTTGGGGCCCGGCTGGCTCAGTCCGGCGATCGGCGCCGGGGGCAGGGGGCTGGCGGCGAC
>NZ_BSOY01000021.1 GCF_030160755.1 Brevundimonas denitrificans
GGCGGCGCGGGCGCGTTCGACGGCGATCTGCGGCTGGCCCGTCGAGCCGGCCGCCGCGGCGCGAACCGCGGCCTCGACGGGTCCGAGGCGGGTCTCGATCTCAAGCGCCAGGAGCCGCGCCTCGCGGTCCACGGCCGACAGCCTCAGGGCGTCGGCTTCGTGACCGGGACGCGCGATCTCGCGGGCGAACAGCAGCACATAGGCTGCCACCGCCAGGGTCACGGTCAATATGGCGATCCGCAACCAGGGCGGCGGGGCCTTGCGCCGGTCCGCCGTGCGCCGCCCCTCGCTCGTTATGCGGCGCTCTTCACCCCGCAAGGCGCTCTCCCCAAGGTTTCGACGACGAACGGCGAATCTAGGCTGCGTCGCGGATTCCTGTCGAGGCTTGGTTAGAAACCATCAACCTTTTGTCGCGCAGCCAGGTCTCAGGCGGCCCGCGATTCCCGCGGCGAGGCGGCGGCGTCGCCGGGGGCGGCCAGCACGTCGGTGACCGACTTCAGCACGGTCCGGGCCTCGCGGGCCAGCATCTGCATTTCAGGCGGCGCGTCGTCCGGCGCCTCATCGACCGAGGCGGCCAGCCGCTCGGCCAGCGCCATCAGGCGTGGGGCCGCGGCGATCAGCCGGGCCTGGAATTCGATCTGGTCGGGGTCGCGGTCGTATTCCGCGCCGGGCACCCGCCATCCGCCCCAGTCCGCCTTGTCGGTCACGACGACCGGATAGGTGCCGGGGAAGGGATGGTGCGGACAGTCGTCCGCGGTCTGCCACTTGTTGCGCGCCCGCATCAGCCGCCAGGTCTCGCCGGCGTTGGCGGCCGGGTCCTCGGTGGGCAGCAGCAGTTCGTGACCAAGGAATTCGCGGCCCAGCCCGACGTCATAGGTGACGCGGACCGGCTCCTCGAACCCCTTGGCCCAGACAGGCTGGACCTTCTCGATCTGGGCCCATGCGCCGACGCATTCGACCCAGACCTTCTGTCCCTTCTGGAACTGCGCGCGCGCCATGGGCGTCTCCCGTATTCGACGGGAACCCTCTCACGGCGCGATGAACGCCCGGTTTGGCGAAAGGGTGAAGCGATTCCTAACGCGCGGCCGGGCTCAGGCGCGCGAGATGTCTTCCAGCGCCTCGCCGGCGTATTTTTCCTTCACCCGCGTGGACAGGTCGCCGAGCGAAACCACCCCGACCAGCCGGTCATCCTTGTCCAGCACCGGCAGCCGGCGGATCTGTTTCGTGCCCATGGCGTCCAGCACGGTCTTCAGGTCGTCGTCGGCCCGGGCCGTGTGCGGATCGCGCGAGATATACTCAACCACCGGCGAGGTGCAGGCGGCGCCGCCGGCCACCGCCCGCACGGCGATGTCGCGATCGGTGATCGTGCCGATCAGGGTGTCGCCGTCCGCCACCGGCATGAAGCCGAAATCGCCGGCGCTCATCCGCGCGGCCACGTCCTGCAGGGTGTCGCCGGGGCGGGCGACCTGCACGTCCTTGCTCATCACGTCGCGAACTTTCATCGGGCACTCTCCTTGGATGGGTCGCCATCAAAACCCCCGTCCGCGCCGCCGGTTCCGGTTCAGACACATGACTGCCGGACAACAAGCCTCTCAGGGTCGTGTCAGGCTCCGCATGGTTTTCTGCCTCCACGGTCCGCTCGGGATCGGAAGGTTGAGGAATACGACAATGAAAACCGCCATGATCCGGAAGGCCCTGCTTTCCACGCTGGCGGCGACGGCGGTCATGACGGCCACCCCGGCGCTGGCCCAGCAGGTCACCTTCTCCGTCGGCGTGGGCTCGCCGGGCTACAGCCAGGGCTATGGCTACAACCGCGGCTACGGCAATGATCTGCAGTACCGCGCCCAGCGCCTCGCGCAGCAGATTGACCGCGCCTCGTACAACGGCCGCGTCAGCCGCGGCGAGGCCCAACGGCTGCGCTGGGAGATGCAGGAGTACCGCAGCCTCGAATGGCGCTACGCCCGCGACGGCCGGCTGAGCCAGCGGGAGTACGCCGCCCTGAGCTACCGTCTGGATCGTATCCAGGCCCTGCTCCGGATGGAGCGCCGCGACCGCTGGTAGGTCCGGCGGGATGAAGGGAGGGCCGCCCCGGCGACGGGGCGGCCCTTTCGCTTTGGCTCCGGCCCCGCTAAGTCGCGCGGGCCAGCCGGAGCCCGCCCCATGACTGTCCCGACCGCCGCCGCCGCCGCCGAATGCCGAGACATCCTGACCCGCCTCGGCGTGCCCGCGTCGGTCTGGAGCTCCGACGGGTTCGAGGCCCGCTCGCCTATAGACGGCTCGGTCGCCGGCCGCGTGGCTGAAACACCCGACCTCGACGTCGTCGCCGACCGCGCGACCGCCGCCTTCCACCAGTGGAAACGCCTCCCCGCCCCGCGCCGCGGCGAACTGGTCCGCCTGCTCGGCGAGGAACTGCGCGCGTCGAAGGACGACCTCGCCCGGCTGGTGACCCTCGAAGCCGGCAAGATCGTCTCCGAGGGCCTAGGCGAGGTGCAGGAGATGATCGACATCTGCGACTTCGCCGTCGGCCTGTCGCGGCAGATCTACGGCCTGACCATCGCCTCCGAGCGGCCGGGGCATCACATGCGCGAGACCTGGCAGCCGCTGGGGCCGGTGCTGGTCATTTCGGCCTTCAACTTTCCGGTCGCCGTCTGGGCCTGGAACGCCTGCCTCGCCCTCGTCTGCGGCGATCCGGTGATCTGGAAGCCGTCGGAGAAGACCCCCCTGACGGCCCTGGCGACCCAGGCCGTCCTCGACCGCGCCATCGCCCGCTTCGGCGAGGCGCCGGAAGGCCTGGCCCAGCTGGTCATCGGCGGCCGCGAGGCCGGCGAGGCCCTGGCGGCCGACCCGCGCATCCCGCTGGTCTCCGCCACCGGTTCGACCCGTATGGGCCGCGCCGTGGCCCAGACCGTCGCCGCCCGTCTCGGCCGCAGCCTGCTGGAGCTCGGCGGCAACAACGCCATGATCGTGACGCCCAGCGCCGATCTCGACATGGCCGTCCGCGCCATCGCCTTCTCGGCTGTCGGCACCTGCGGCCAGCGCTGCACCACCCTGCGCCGCCTGCTGGTCCATGAGAGCATCGCCGACGCCCTGATCGCCCGCCTGAAGGCGGCCTATGAAACCCTGCCTGTCGGCGACCCGCGCGGGGACGGCGTCCTGATCGGCCCGCTGATCGACGAAGCCGCCGGCGCGGCCTTCGACGACGCCCTGATGCAGGCCGAGGCCGAGGGCGGCGAGGTCGTCGTCGGCGGAACCCGGGGCGCCGAGGGGCCGGGCGTCTACGTCCGCCCCGCCATCGTCCGCATGCCGGCGCAAACCGCCGTGGTCCAGCACGAGACCTTCGCGCCGATCCTCTACGTCCTGACATGGTCAGACTTCGACGAGGCCGTGGCGATGCAGAACGCCGTGCCCCAGGGCCTGTCGTCCTGCGTCTTCACCGACAGCGTGCGCGAGGCCGAAGCCTTCCTCTCCGCCTGGGGCTCCGACTGCGGCATCGCCAACGTCAACATCGGCCCCTCCGGCGCCGAGATCGGCGGGGCCTTCGGCGGCGAGAAGGACACCGGCGGCGGCCGCGAATCCGGCTCGGACGCGTGGAAGGCCTATATGCGCCGCCAGACCCAGACGGTGAATTTCAGCCGCGAACTGCCGCTGGCCCAGGGGGTGAAGTTCGAGGTGTGAGCGGGTGGTGAGTGATCAGTGGTTAGTGGCTAGTGGCTGCGGCGGTTGCAGCCGCGCGTCGTCACCGGCGGCCCGCCGGACGCACCCACCCACTAACCACTAGCCACTAATCACTCGCTCCAGCGCCTCCGCCAGATCCCCCTTGCCGACCACCTCGACCCCTTCCAGGCCCAGCCAGGCGGCCATCCGCCGCAGCTCCGCCGCCAGCCGCGCGGCCGTCTCCGGCGTCGCGTCGGGCTCGCGCCACGCCGCCTGCACCAAGAGCTTTCCCGCCTTGCGGTCGGACTTCAGATCGACCCGCGCCGTGATCGTCTCGTCCTCGAGGAAGGGCAGGACATAGTAGCCGTGGGCCCGCTTGTGGGCCGGGGTGTAGATCTCCAGCCGCACCTTGACCCCGAACAGGCGCTCGGTGCGGTCGCGGGTCCAGATCAGATTGTCGAATGGTGACAACAACGCCGCGCCCGTCACCTTGCGCGGCGTCTTCGCCCCGGCGGCCAGATACGCCGGCTGCCGCCAGCCCTTGATCGACACCGGCGTCAGCTCGCCCGCCTCGACCAGTTCCGCAATCCGTTCGCGCGCATCGGCCAACGGCAGCCGGAAATAGTCCCGCAGGTCCGCCGCCGTCGCCACGCCCATGGCCCGCGCCCCGATGCGGACCAGTTCGCGCTGGGCGTCGGCCTCCGTGGGCGTCGGCAGGTCGACGATGCGGGCGGGCAGGGCGCGTTCGGTCAGGTCATAGACCCGCTCGAATCCGTTGCGCGTCTTGGTGGTGATCAGCCCGGCCCAGAACAGCCACTCCAGCGCCCGCTTGCCGTCCGACCATGACCACCAGCCGGGCGCCCCGCGCGGGCCTTCCGCGAAGTCGCCGCCGGTGACCGGCCCGCGCCGTTCGATCTCGGCCAGCACCCCTTCGATATAGTCGCCCTTCTCGCGCCCGAACCGCGACAGGCCGGTCCACATGGCCCCGCCCCGCGCCCGCTCCATCCGCCAGCGCAGCAGCGGCTGCAGCTCCAGCGGCAGCAGCGAGGCTTCATGGCCCCAGTATTCGAACAGTCCCCGCCGCGCGCCCCAGGCCTCGGTCTCCAGCGCCTCGCGCGGATAGTCGCCCAGCCGCGAGAAGCCCGGCAGATAGTGGGTCCGCGTCACCACATTGACGCTGTCGATCTGGATCACCCCCAGCCGCCGGGCGACGTCACGGACATGGCTGCGGCCCGGCGCCGCGGGCTGCGCCCGCCCGAACCACTGGGCGGCCAGGGCGATGCGGCGGGCGGTTTTGGGAGAGAGGGTTTCGGTCACCCCGTCAACCTAGCGGGAGTCTCCCGGCGCGCCAGATGACCAGCGCGCCAGGATGGCGGAAATCGGCTACGGCGCCGTCCGCGCCGGCAGCCCCTGCGCCGCCCGGATCATCTGCACGAACTCGGCCCGCTCGCCGTAGGGGTCTTCCCCGCGCGCGCCCTGCGCCTGTTGCAGCACGGCGTCCCAGTCGAAGCCGTCGCCCAGCCACGGATCGCCGCGCAGCCGCTGGCCGAAGGCGGCCACCGCGATGGCCCAGCGCGTGCTCTCCGGCGGCTGGGCCGAGACCCGGTCCCCGCCCGCATTGGCCACGACCCGCTGCATCAGCCGCGAGTCGCGCTCGCCCGGCAGTTTGTAGCGGACCTGCACGAAACCGACCTCGCCGTCCGGATCGCCCCCGCCGACGCCGAGACTGTTGCGGTTCTCGGGGTAGCGCCGCTCACCCATCTGGCTGGGGCCGCCCACCGGGGTGATCTCATACAGCGCCGTCACCGAGGCGCCCGATCCGACCTCGCCGGCGTCGACGCGGTCGTTGTTGAAATCGGCCTCGTTCAGCAACCGGGTCTCATAGCCGATCAGCCGGTATTCCGAGACGCGGGCCGGGTTGAACTCGACCTGGATCTTGACGTCGTCGGCGATGGGGAAGGCTCCCCGGTCGAAGGCCGGGCCGAACAGCCGCCGCGCCTCGTTCAGATCGTCGACATAGGCCGCCGTGCCGTTGCCGGCCTGGGCGATCGTCTGCATCCGCGCGTCCTGGTAGTTGCCGCGCCCGAAGCCGTAGACCGACAGATAGATGCCGGTCTCGCGCTTGGCCTCGACATAGTCTTCCAGCCGCAGGTTGTCGGTGACGCCGACGTTGAAGTCGCCGTCGGTGAACATCAGGATGCGGTTGACCCGGTCGCGGGCGAAATTCGCCTGGGCCTGGTCATAGGCGTTGGTCATGCCGGTCGCCCCGGCCGTGCCGCCCGATGCATACAGGCTGGCCACGGCGCAGCGCAGCTTCAGCTTCTGGTCGCCCGGCGTCGGGGCCAGCCGGGTGCCCGCGCCCTCGGCGTAGAAGGTCACCGCCGCCGTGTCCTGCGGCCGCAGCCGGTCGATGATCAGGTTCATCGACTTCTGCGCCAGCGCCAGCTTGTCCGGGCTGTCCATCGAGCCGGAGACGTCGACCAGGAAGGTCAGGTTTAGCGGCCGCCGCTCGGCTTCGGGCAGTTCATAGCCCTGCAGGGCGACGTGGACGATCTGCCGCCCCGGCCCCCACGGCGATGCGGTCACGGCCGTGGTGATGGCGAAAGGCTCCGTCGCCGAGCCCGGCCGCTCATAGCCGAAGTCGAAATAGTTGATCAGCTCCTCGACCCGCACCGCGTCGGCGGGCGGCGCACGCCCCTCGTCGATGAAGCGCCGGACGTTGGCGTAGCTGGCCGTGTCGACGTCGATCGAGAAGGTCGAGACCGGCTCGTCCGCGACGCGGCGCACCGGGTTGGGCGTGGCGTCGGGATAGCGTTCGGTGTCGGGCGTGACCGGCGTGCCGGGGAGCCGGGAGTTGGAAAGGGCGGGGGCGTTCGAGAGATAGCCGGCGGCCCCCGGCGGGATGCGCGAACCGGAGACCACCACTTCGTTCACTCCAGCTGCAGGCGCGACGACGGGCGGTGGCGGCGGCGCCGGAGGGGGAGGCGGCGGCGGTGCGGGGGGAGGCGGCGGGCCTCCCACATAGGCCGGCGCGCCGGCGCTTCGTGCGGCGTAGTTCGCGTTGCCCCGCTCTTCCGGCAGGGTGAAGCCGAACACCCGGCAGGCGGCGGGCGAGACCACGCCGTCCGACGGCTTGTCGGGATCGATCGGCCGGCCCTCCTGGGCCATGACAGGCAGGGGCGCCATCGGGGCGGCGAGGGCCAGGCTGACGAGACCGACGAGGCCTCGTTTCAACGGACGTTTCGACATCGCTCGTCTCCCCTTGGGTTGTGTGAACCCCATCAGGCATCCCGGCCTCGGGCGAAACTGTGGCGCGCGGTTCTGACGAAGCCTGACGGTGAACCGCCGCGCCCGGGGTGGCGCATCGGCGCATCTCCCCCCACTATCCAGCGACGCCGCAGGGGACGAGAGATGCACGAGACGACCAGTATGGGGCTGGGTCACGCGGTGGCGCTGCTGGCGGCCATGGTCGTCGCCGCCACCCTGTTCCGCCGCTTCGGCCTGGGCGCCGTCCTCGGCTATCTGGCCGCCGGCCTGCTGATCGGCCCGTCCGCGCTCGGCGTGGTGGATGATCCCCAGTCGGTGCTGCACGTCGCCGAGTTCGGCGTCGTCATGTTCCTGTTCATCATCGGTCTGGAGATGCGGCCCGCCCGCCTGTGGAGCCTGCGCAAGGAGATCTTCGGCCTCGGCGCCGTGCAGGTCCTCGCCTGCGCCCTGCTGTTGACCGGGATCGCCCTGCTGGCGGGTCTGGCCTGGTACGCCGCCCTGATCGCCGGCTTCGGCTTCGCCCTGTCGTCCACCGCCATCGTCATGCAGCTGCTGCAGGAGCGGAACGAGAACACCGAACCGGGCGGCCAGCGCGTGGTCTCCATCCTGCTGTTCGAGGACCTCGCCATCGTGCCGCTTCTGGCGCTGGTGGCGGTGCTGGCCGGCGCGTACGGCTCCGCGGTCGAGACCGGCTATCCGATCTGGATGACCATCGGCCTGGCCATCGCCGCCGTCGCCCTGGTCTATGTCGCGGGCCGCTGGATCGTGAACCCCTTCTTCCGCCTGCTGGCGCGCTACGGCGGCCGCGAGGTCATGACCATGGGCGCCCTGTTCGTGGTGCTGGGGGCTGCTTACGCGATGAACCTCGGCGGCCTGTCCATGGCCATGGGCGCCTTCCTGGCCGGGGTCCTGCTGTCGGAATCGACCTTCCGTCACCAGCTCGAGGCCGACGTCGAGCCGTTCCGCGGCCTTCTGCTGGGCCTGTTCTTCCTCAGCGTCGGCATGTCGCTGGATCTGCGCGTCGTGGTCGCCGACTGGGCCTGGGTGCTGGGCGGGCTGGCCGCCTTCATGACCGCCAAGATGGTCGCGGTCTACGCCGTCGCCCGCATCCGGCAGAAGCACGGCGAGGGCCTGCTGCGCGCGGCCCTGATGGGCGAGGGGGGCGAGTTCGCCTTCGTCCTCTATTCGACCGCCTTCGCCGCCGGCCTGTTCGACGCCCGCACCGCCGCTATCCTCTCGGCGGTGGTCATCTTGTCCATGGCCCTGACCCCGCTCCGGGTCATGCTGGCCGACCGCCTGCGCCCGAACGAGGCCCTGTCGCCGGACGACGCCGACGGCGTGGATCGCGCGAAGGACCTGCGCGAGCGGGTGCTGATCATCGGCTTCGGCCGCTTCGCCCAGGTGGTGTCCCAGCCGCTGCTGGCCCGCGACGTGGACGTCTCCATCATCGATACGGACGTCGAGATGATCCAGGCCGCCGGCAATTTCGGGTTCAAGGTCTTCTACGGCGACGGATCGCGCCTCGATGTCCTGCGCGCCTCGGGGGCGGAGAACGCCGAGACCGTCCTCGTCTGCGTCGACAAGCCCGAGGTCGCCGACCGCATCGTCGAACTGGTCAAGGCGGAATTCCCCCTGACCAAACTGTTCGTCCGCGCCTTCGACCGCGGCCATTCCCTGCGCCTCGTCGAGGCCGGGGTCGAATACCAGCTGCGCGAGACCTTCGAGAGCGCCCTGGTCTTCGGCCATCAGGTGCTGATCGACCTCGGCTTTTCGGACGAGGAGGCGCGCGAGACCATCGAGGACGTCCGCCGTCGCGACGAGGAGCGGTTCACCCTGCAACTGTCCGGCGGGCTCCAGGCCGGTCGCTCCCTGATGCGCGGCAACATCGCCACGCCCCGGCCCGCGCCCTACGTCAAACCCCGCCGCGAGGGCCGGGCCCTCAACGAGGAGGCCGCCGAGGCGCTGGAAGACGAGGACGAGCGCGAAAAGGCCGGGGCCTGACGGTCGCCTCCGCGTCCGGTTTGGTGTAGAGCCCGCGCCCGATGAACCGCCGTCTCTCGATCGCCCCCATGATGGACTGGACCGACCGGCACTGCCGGGCGTTCCATCGCGCCCTGACGGCCGAGGCCCTGCTCTATACCGAGATGGTCACCGCCCCGGCCGTGCTCCACGGCGACCGCGAGCGGCTGCTGGGTTTCGACGCCGTCGAACATCCGGTGGCCCTGCAACTGGGCGGATCCGACCCGGCCCAGCTGGCCGAGGCCGCCCGCATCGGCGCGGCCTTCGGCTATGACGAGATCAATCTGAACGTCGGCTGCCCCTCCGACCGGGTCCAGTCCGGCCGTTTCGGCGCCTGCCTGATGCGTGAGCCCGGACTGGTCGCCGACTGCATGGCCGCCATCAAGGAGGCGGTCTCCGTCCCCGCCACGGTCAAATGCCGCATCGGCGTGGACGACCAGGACCCGCAGGTCTCGCTGTTCGCCACCGTGGACGCCTGCGCCGCCGTCGGCATCGAGGTCTTCATCATCCACGCCCGCATGGCCTGGCTGAAGGGTCTGTCGCCCAAGGAAAACCGGGATGTGCCGCCGCTCGACTATGGTCTGGTGCGGCGACTGAAGCGCGAGCGGCCGCATCTGTCCGTCTCGATCAACGGCGGCGTCGCCTCGCTGGACGAGGCCGAGGCCCATCTGGACGCCGGCGACGGGGTGCAGCTGGACGGCGTCATGCTGGGCCGCGCCGCCTATCATGAGCCGGCCATCCTCGGTCAGGTCGACCGTCGCCTGTTCGGGGCCGCGACGCCCGACATCGACGCCTTCGCCGCCATCGACCGCTACCGTCCCTATCTGGCGGCGCGGCTGGAGGAGGGCGTGCCTCTGCCGGCCATGACCCGCCACATGCTGGGCCTGATGCATGGCCGCCCGGGCGCCCGCGCGTACCGCCGCATCCTGACGGTGGACTCCATCCCGCCCGGCGCCGGGATCGAGGTCGTCGACCGCGCCGTGGACGCGGTCCGCGAGGCCGAGGCCCGGCTGGAGCTGCGCGGCGAGGCGGCCTGATCGGGCCCCTGTGATTCAGCGGCCACACCGTCACAACAACCCACAGCCGCTTCGCCCGTCAGGGGAACGCCCCGGCGCCGCTTCGCATTGGTTGGGCCAAGGAGTCCATTCGATGCCCAAGACCCAGCCCGCCAAGCCCGATCTGCGCCTCGTCTCCGCCGAGGCCGAAGTGTATGATCTGATGCGCACCCCCGTGACCACGGCGGACCGGGTCAAACGGCTGCAGATGGAGGCCCGCGCCCTCGCCGTCGAACAGGTCGAGGCGTTGGAAAAGCTGCTGCTGCAAGCCTCGGCCATGGCCCAGGAAATCGCCGACGGCGGCGACGCCTATCCCGTCGGCGCGCGTGAACTGGCCGGCCGTCTGGCCTCCGACCTCCCGGCCAAGGCGCAGACCCTGAAAGCCGTGGCCAGCCGGTCGCTCTAGGCCGGCTCCATCTCGCGTCGGGCGCGGAGTCCGCGCGCCAGCCGGAACACCACCACGATCAGGATGATCACGACGATCGGGATGACGATCGGCGCCAGGAAGGCGACGATCACGGTCAGGAAGGCCAGCACGTCCTCAACCAGCGAGACGAGCGGATTGCCCAGCCCGCCGGTGGTCGCCGTCGATCCGACCCTCACCCCCGTCTGGGCCGCATTGAAGGCCAGGGCCGCCGGGGCGCCGACGATCAGGCCGGCGATGGCCGCCGCCGAGGGATCGACGTTCCAGAATACGCTGCCCGCCGCGATCGCGCCCGCCACCGGCCGGGTGACATAGCCGATGGCGTTCAGCCCGTGGTCGATGGCCGGCACCTTGTCCCCCGCGAACTCCGCCACGGTCGCCGTCGCCAGCGCCGCGATGGCGGGCCATGAGACCAGCCAGTCCATCTGGTCGATCAGGCGCACGCCGAACATCTCGAACTTCGCCGCCAGCGCCAGCATCAGCAGCGGCAGGAAGGTGCGCAGCCCGGTCGCCGAGGCGAGGCCGAGCCCCAGCAGCGCGGGCAGCACCCAGGTCTGCATCGGCCCGGCGGCGGCGCTGAGGGAGGACAGGTCGAGGTCGGGCATGGGTCGGCTCCGGGTCGTTCCTCACACAATGCGCGGGAAGCCCGGTCCGCTCCATCGGCAAATCCGCCCAGGCCGCGTCGGATCGAGAAGGCGCAGCCTTCTGACCGCGGCCAACAGCTATCTCAGGCCTTGATGTCGTCGAACTCCGGATGCCGCTTCAGCCAGGCGACGGCGTAGCTGCACCGCGGGGCCAGCTTCAGTCCTTCAGCCCGGGCATGCTCGCCCAGCGCCTGCATGAACTGCCCGGCCGCGCCCGTGCCGCGCAGGGCCGGGTCGGCCTCGACATGCAGGATCACCCGCGTCGTCCCCTGCACCGCATAGTCGGCGAAGACCGTGCGCAATTGTCCCTGGGGATCGGCGAACCCCTGTTCGAATCGCTGGTCGGCGCGGACGTCGCGAAGATCGGTCATGTGCGGCCTCGGCTGTGTCGGAAAGCGGACATCCAGCCAACACCGGAGCCGGCGAAGGCGTTCCCCGAAAACCCGCGAAAGCTGGGATTCGTCGGGAGCCGCCGGTCCTTCAGGGGGCCTTGTCGCCCAGCAGGTTGATCAGACCGATGATGCTCCTGATCGTGAACCAGACGGTCAGGAACAGCAGTCCCAGCCCAAGCAACAGCGCGACCGGTATCAGGACGAAGCCCAGGTCGTTCACGGCGAGGAATGAGACCACGCAGATCGCGATGCCGATCCACAGCAGGATGGTCCACCAGAACACCGACCAGAACAGGCGGATCTGGGCGTCGATATGGGCCCGCGACAGGCCGTCCGATCCGCCGCGGCCGGCATAGGCGACGATCAGGCCGACGATGACCAGCAGGTTAGCGCTGGGCAGGGACAGGATGTACAGGCCCCAGGCGATCAACGCCGCCGGCCGGCCTTCAGAGTCATGGCCGGTGGTGAAGCGCGGCTCCCTGGGGGCGTCGGGCGATGCGTCGGCCATGGCGTCTCTCCGTCAGATCCACCAGCCGCGCGGATCGGCGATCGCGCGGCCGGACTTCAGGGTCCAAACGCCCCAGGCCCCGCGAAGCACCATCCAGATGGCGAGAGCGAACAGGATCGGCACGCCGAGTGCGAAGGGCGCGGCCAGCAGGATCACCCCGGCCACGGCCGCGACCGCCGCGGCCCACAGGGTCCGCTGCTGATAGATGAAGTGCGACGAGGACAGATCGTCCTCGGGGCCCGCCCGTCCCGTGACGGCGAACAGGCCGATCGCCGCCGACACGCCGACGGTCGGCACCGCGAACAGGATCAGGGCGTAGACGGCGTACAGGCCCAGGCCGCCGCCGGGGATCGCGACGGTCTCGGCGCGCCGGCGTCGACGCGTCGAGAACTCGCGCGACGGCGCAAAGACGGAACCGGCCTCGACCGGCGTCGACTCCGGCGGGAGAGGCTCGTCCTCGAACAGCTCTTCTTCCGGCTCGGGCTGTTCCTCAGCTTCGGGCTCGGGCTCCGGTTCGGGCTCCGGCTCAGCCACGCGCAAGCGGCCTTCCAGCGACGCCGGCGTGGCGAAGCCGATCAGGTCGTCGTCGTGTTCGTGCCCAGGGTCGTCCAGTGGGTCGTCCGTGTGGGGGGGATCGCCGGGTTCGGCCATCGGATATCCTTCAGTCCGGTCCAAGTAATGACCGCGCCTCGCTTTCGGCGCAACCGCGCCGTCAGCGCGCGAGCACCACCTCGCAGCCGGCGGCGGCGGCGGCGTCCAGCGCGCCCGGCTTTTCGATCCGCACGGTGCAGCGCCTCACCCGCCCGTCATCCAGACAGGCCGTGGCCAGCCGTTCCGCGAAGGTCTCGACCAGTCCGACATGGCCTTCGGCTGTGATGGCGCGGGCCGCGGCGGCGACGGTCTCATAGTTGATGGTGTCCGCCAGCCGCTCGACCGGCGCGGGCGCCAGCTCCAGCGTCACATCGATGACCAGGGTCTGCAGACGCCCCTGTTCGTGGTCGTGCACGCCGATGCCCGCCTCGACCCTCAGGCCGCGCACGAACACGGTCAGGCCCTCGCGGCGGGGGCCGTCGACAGCGGGAAGGGGCAGGGGCGAAACGGTCAAGGCCTACTCCACAATATCCGGGGTCCGCCATGCCAGGTGCTGGCCCCCGTCGACGGCGATCATCTGGCCCGTCACCTGGGCCGCGTCCACCAGCCAGCGCACGGCTTCGGCCACGGCCTCGGGACTGCCGGCGCGTTGCAGCGGCGTCGCCCGCGCCTCGGCCTCGAACTCTCCGGCCGCCTGGTGCACCGACGGCAGGGTCGGGCCGGGGCCGACGCCGTTGACGCGGATGCGCGGGGCCAGGGCCTGGGCCATGGTCCGGGTCGCGACCCACAGGGCCGATTTGGACAGGCCGTAGGAGAAGAAGCGCGGATCGGGCTTCAGCACCCGCTGATCCAGAATATTGATGATCGCCGACCCGTCCGCGGCCTGGGCCGCGAACCCCTGGGCCAGCAGCACGGGCGCGCGCAGGTTGACGTCCATATGAGAGGACCAGCTCTCGCCGGTGATGGTGTCCAGCCGGTCGTCGGCGAACACCGAGGCGTTGTTGACCAGCACCGAAAGCGGCCCCAGCGCCTCCGCCGCGCGGCCGATCAGGGCGTGGGTCGCGACCACGTCGGCGAGGTCGGCCGACAGGCAGACGGCGCGCCGGCCCAGGGCCTCGATCTCGCCCGCCACGCCCGCCGCCTCCTCTGCCGAGGCGCGATGGTGGATCGCCACGTCGAACCCGGCGGCGGCCAGTTCAAGACAGATCGCCCGGCCGATGCGCTTCGCCCCGCCGGTGACAAGGGCGGCGCCGCGCCGTTCACCGTGGCGGGCCGGAGCCTCAGTCAACCCGGCCGAACTCGACGAAATTGATCAGGGCGAAGACGGCGACGAAGCCGAGGATGATGTAGAGGGCCAGCATGGAAACGCTCCTTTAGCGGGCCCGCAATAAAGCCCCGCGCGCGGGTGTTCAAGAACGCATGACGGCCTATCGTCGCCCCATGACGACTTGGCGCACCCGGATCGAGCCCTTCACCCGCCCGCTGTTCTTCGCCTGGTCGCGGATGAGCCGCGGCATGACCCTCGGCGTGCGCGGCCTTGCGGTCGACGCTGAGAGCCGCGTCCTGCTGGTCAAACACACCTATCTGCACGGCTGGTGGCTGCCCGGCGGCGGCGTCGAGCGCGGCCAGACCTGTGAGGACGCCCTCGCCCGCGAGCTGCGCGAGGAGGCCGGCCTCATCATCGAGGGCCGCCCGACCCTGGTCAGCGTCCACGCCAACGAACGCTTCTTCCGCGGCGACCATGTGCTGGTCTACCGCATCGACCGCTTCTCGATGACCGACCGCACCAGCCACGGCGAGATCGCGGAGGTCGGCTGGTTCGACCCGGCGGACCTGCCGGACGATACGCACCGGGCGACGCGGGCGCGGTTGGCCGAAATCTTCAACGGTGCGGACCGCGCGACAAGCTGGTAGCCAGAGCCCATGAACCCCAACCTCCTCGCCATGATCGCCGTCGTCCTCGCGGGCGGCGCCACCGCCCTCCAGGCCCCGACCAACGCCAAGCTCATGGGCGCCGTCGGCTCGCCGGTGAACGCCGCCTTCGTCTCCTTCGCCATCGGGACGGCGGCGCTGGGGATCCTCGCCGTCATCCTTCAGGCGAAGCCCGATGTCGCGGCGGCGCGCGGCCTGCCCTGGTACATCTGGGTCGGCGGCCTCTATGGCGCTATCTTCGTCGTCGCCGCGGCCTGGGGCGTGCCGCGGCTCGGCGTCGCCCTGACCATCACCCTTATGGTCGCCGGACAGCTTCTGGTCGGCCTGCTGCTCGACCATTTCGGAGCCTTCGGCGCGCCGCAGCAGCCGATCAGCTGGGGCCGCGCGGCCGGCGTCGCCCTGGTTCTGGCCGGCGTCCTTATGGTCCGCCGCTTCTAGGCCTATATCGGTCCCGATGACCGAGGCGCCGATTCCCGAGAGCGAGACCGAGGCCGGCGCCCTCAAGGCCGCCGAGCTGATCCGCGACGAGGCCCGCCGCGCGCCGGACAAGCCGGGCGTCTACCGCATGTACGGCGAGGACGGGACCTGCCTCTATGTCGGCAAGGCGCGCTCCATAAAAAAGCGCATCCTCCAGTACGCCCAGGGCCGCTTCCACACCCAGCGCATCGGCCTGATGGTCTCCCTGACCCGCTCGATGGAGCTGGTCATCACCGCCTCCGAGACCGAGGCCCTGCTGCTCGAATCCAGCTTCATCAAACAGCTGAAGCCGCGGTTCAACGTGGTGCTGCGCGACGACAAGTCGTTCGCCGAACTGATGATCCGCAAGGATCACCGCGCCCCCCAGGTGCGCAAGCACCGCGGGGCCCACACCACCCCCGGCGACTATTTCGGCCCCTTCGCCTCGACCTGGGCGGTGAACCGGACCCTGAACACCCTGCAGAAGGCCTTCCTGCTGCGGTCATGCTCCGACAGCGTCTACGAGACCCGCACCCGACCCTGCATGCTGCACCAGATCAAGCGCTGCTCCGCCCCCTGCACCGGCCTGATCTCGCTCGAGGACTACGCCGGCCTGGTCGACGAGGCCTCGGCCTTCCTGAAGGGCAAGTCGCGCGCCGTCATCGCCCGCCTGTCCGACGAGATGAGCGCTGCCGCCGAGGCCATGGACTATGAACAGGCCGCCCGTGTCCGCGACCGCATCCGCGCCCTGTCCGCCATCTCGATGGAGAATTCCGTCAGCGCCGACAGCGTGGCCGAGGCCGACGTCTTCGCCCTGTTCAGCGAGGGCGGCCAGGCCTGCGTCCAGGTCTTCTTCTATCGCGGCGGCCAGAACTGGGGCGGCCGCGCCTATTTCCCGCGCGTCGACAAGACTGACACGGACCCGGAAATCCTCGCCGCCTTCCTCGGCCAGTTCTACGAGGACAAGCCCATCCCGCGCCTGATCCTCTCCAACGTCCGCCCGCACGAGCTGGAGCTGCTGGAGGAGGCCTTCTCGATGAAGGCCGAACGCAAGGTCGAGATCGCCAACCCACGCCGAGGCGACAAGCTGAGCCTCGTCGACCACGCCCTGACCAACGCCCGCGAGGCCCTGGGCCGCAAGATGGCCGAGGGCTCGGCCCAGGGCAAAATCCTCGACGAGGTCTGCGAGGCCTTCGGTCTGGACAGCCGGCCCGAGCGGATCGAGATCTACGACAACGCCCACATCCAGGGGACCAACGCCGTCGGCGGCATGGTCGTGGCCGGGCCCGAGGGCTTCCAGAAGTCGCAGTATCGCAAGTTCAACATCCGCGGCGAGGACCTCACCCCCGGCGACGACTACGGCATGATGCGCGAGGTCATGCGCCGCCGCTTCTCGCGCCTCGTGAAGGACGAGGACGCGGGGGAGGAGGTGGTCCGCCCCGACCTGCTGCTGATCGACGGCGGCGCCGGCCAGCTGGCCGAGGTGCTGGCCGTTCTGGCCGATCTGGGGCTGGACGACATCACCGCCGTCGGCGTGGCCAAGGGGCCTGATCGCGACGCGGGCATGGAGCGGTTCTTCATGCCGGGCCGCCCGCCCTTCATGCTGCCGCTGAAATCGCCGGCGCTCTATTACATCCAGCGTCTGCGCGACGAGGCGCACCGCTTCGCCAACGGCGCCCACCGCACCCGCCGCTCGATGGACATCAAGAAAAACCCGCTCGACGAGATCGAGGGCATCGGCCCGGGCCGCAAGAAGGCCCTGCTGCACGCCTTCGGCTCCGCCAAGGGCGTCGGCCGCGCCTCGGTGGTCGACCTGGTCAAGGTCGAGGGCATCAACCAGCCGATGGCGGAACGGATCCACGCCTTCTTCCACCCGGAGACCCGGCGCTAGTTCCGGGCATGGCCCGCAGGGGGAAGCGTGGCTCCCCCTGCGGTCGGTCAGGGCATCGGCCTCAGCAGGCTCAAGCCCACATGGCATCCCGATGCGGAGCGAAGTCGGACCAGTCCTCCGTCAGCGTCAGACTGTCGCCGGCGGTGTTGAACGGGTTCTCGCGGGCCAGGGACATCAGCATTTCCCGGGCCATTTCCATCTCCGTGATCGAAGGCGCTCCGATGTCGAAGATGTCCGTCGCCGTGGGCATGACGGGCGGGGCGTCGTCGAACTTGCCGGTCAGGACGAAGCCGTCATCCATGGCCGGCAGGACCTCCGGCCAGCCGCCGTCCTTCATGGCGGCGAACAGGTAGCCGTCATCGGCCGGAACATCGAACAGGGAGAGCGTCTCCTCCGTATCGCCGTCGCGGGTTCCGAAGTCCGTGCTTCCAAACCCGTCGCGGACCAGGCTCGGGGCGCCGTCGTCGACGCCGGGCAGCGTCTGCGGTCCGTCGAACGCGGCCTTGTCGCCGGTTGATCCGGGCAGGACCTCGGGTTGGGGGGCGGTCTTGTCGCGGGCCTCGCCCGGCAGAACCTGGGGCTGGGCCGCGGCCTGGTTTCCGGCCGGCGTCAGGGCGGCGAGTTGCTGCGCGGTGAAAACAGAGCCGTCGGCGAACTGGAAGCTCTCGATGTCGCGACCGCCGTTGGCGATCTGCAGCTGCCCCGATCCCTGATCGTTCTGCCACATGATCATCATGGCCAGACCCTCGCTCGGGTAGCTGTCGCGATAGTCCTGATACGCAATCGTCACGTCCCCGGCGTTGAGGTCGGTGAAGACCACCCGATCCGCCGTCCCGCTTGTCGCGCCTTCTCCCGCTGAGCCGATATACGCCAGGCCGGATTCGGTCCCGTAGACATAGGTATCGTCTCCACCCTCGCCGAAGAGATACTGGAACTCGCCGGCGACGCCTGCGCCGGCGTTGAGGAGGTCCGCGCCCTCGCCGCCGTACAACCGGTCTGTTCCGGCGCCGCCGAAGATCAGATCAGCGGACGCCGCGCCCGAGCCGGTCGAGGAATACGTTCCACCCGACTGGGGCGTGAGTTGCAGGGTGTTGAAGACGGCGCCGTCGGCGAACTGGAAGCTTTCGATATCACGGGCGCCATTGGCGATCTGCAACTGTCCCGACGCTTCGCCATTCTGCCACATGATCATCATGGCAAGGCCTTCGGCCGGATAGCTGTCGCGATAGTCCTGGTGTCCGAGGATCACGTCCGAGGCGTCAAGATCCGAAACGACGACCCGATCCGCGGCGCCGGTCGCGGCGCCTTCTCCGCGTGAACCTATGTAGACCAGGCCGGATTCGCTTCCGTAGACATAGGTGTCGTCTCCGCCCTCGCCGAAGAGATACTGGAACTCGCCGGCGACGCCCGCTCCGGCGTCGAGACGGTCCGCGCCCTCGCCGCCGATGAGCGTGTTCGCCACGGCGTTGCCGGTCAGGATGTCGTTGCCGTCGCCGCCGGTGGCCCGCTCGATGTCGACCCCGTTGGCGATGGTGAAGCCGGTCCAGGCGCCCATGGCGAAGGAGACCCGGCCGCCGCCGCCCTCCTCGTACTGCAGGGTCGCGGCGCGCAGATCGATGGTGGCGTCGCGCGAGCCGACGTAGCGGATCTCGTCATTGCCGCCGCCGTCCCAGATGGTGCTGTAGTAGTGGCCGGCGCCGTTGGTGTCCTCGATCGTGTAGACGTCGTCGCCGGTCGCCCACTCCTCGTTGACGCCGTACTTGTCCTGCAGCACGGCGATGTCCAGCGCCGCCAGCGTGCCCATCCAGCCGTAGTGGTCGGCCTGCATCTCCAGGCCTCCGGAACTGGGGCCTCCGTGGCCGGCCGGCCGACCGCCGACGCCGCCGGTTTCGTTCCAGCCGTCGTTGTAGGACATGATGGTGTACATCTGCTGGCTCAGGCCGAAGTCGCCGTACTGGCCGCCGATGGCGCCCTCGACCGGGTCTTCGCTCGGCTCGGCGCCGCGCATGACCGGGCCGCCGCCGCCGGTGTCGTGCGGGTGTTTCATGCCATGGCCGTGCCCCCACTCGTGCAGCAGGGTCGGGAAGAAGAAGCCGCCCTGGCTGACGCCCTCCTCGGTCCAGCGGTAGTCGCCGGCGTTGATCTCCGTCTGCCCCTCGTTCTGCTCGCCCGGAGGACTCATGCGGCCCAGCAGGCTGGCGCCCGCGCCGGGCGTCCCCTGGTAGATGATGATCTTGATGTCGGCGTCGGCGCGGTTGTCGACTTCGACGTATTTGAGGTCGGTGACCTGTTCGTAGATGCCCATGGTGGCCCGGAAGGCGTCCTTCTCCCACTGCAGCATCTCACGAGCCTGCAGCGTGGTTTCCAGCCCGGGATTGAGCGGATCGTCGCTCAGGAAGACGTCGCCCTGTTTGGCGAAATAGACCTTCATCACATTCTTGCCGACGATGCCGTATTCGGTGTTGGTGATCGGCGTCCCGCCGTCCGCCACGCCGTTGTCGGTCCGGGTTCCGTTGTTCCCATCGGGGTTGCGGACGGTGTGATCCCAGGTGCTGCCCCAGTCCAGCGAGTCGAGCAGGGCGTTGGGCGCCTGTCCGGCGGCGGAGTAGAAGCGGGGCAGGGGCGCGTCGGCGGCCGCCACTTCCTGCACCGTGAGCTTGTAGTCCCCGACGTGGTCGCCGTCGGTCCCGTTGGTCGGGTCCTGGTCGAAGCTGCGGGCGTTGATGAAGTAGGTCCCGGTCTCGGTGGCCGTGAAGAACAGCTTGGCGTCGAGGCCGGACGGCGTGGTGTTGCTGCCGCCGTCGGCCTCGGCCAGCAGGGTGGTCCCGTCGGCGCCGTAGAGCTCGATATAGGCGTCCGCCAGCGGCACGCCGCTCAGCAGCGTTCCGTCGCCCGTTGCGGTGCCGCCGACGTGCAGCAGTTGGGAGATTGCATAGGTCTTGCCGGCGACAAGGGTCACGGAGAAGAAGTCCTGGTCGTTGAAGTCCTCGATCACGCCATAGGTCGTGGAGCCGACGGTGATGGCCTGGGCCGTGCCGGCGCTGTCGCCGCCGACGGTGTCGAGCAGCAGCGGGTTGGTGACGGTGTCCACGCCGGGAACCCGGACCCGGTCGCCGACGCCGTCGCGGAAGAAGCTGGTCCAGCCCTTGCCGCAGCCGCACCCGCAACTGAGGCTCCACGACGCCACCGCCGCCTCGCCGTCGCGATTGTCATTGGCGGCGAACACAAGCGGAGCCATCGATGCCGAATGGGTCGCGTTCGCGAGATCGAGTTGCTCGAACGGCGAGGTATAGGCGTCATTCAACGCGGCCGCGCGAGCGGCTTTTGACGTACCGACCATGGACTGTAACCCTCCTGTTGCGGACGCCCGGCCGACGGCGGGGGCGTCTCCCAATGTGTTCAACGAACGGGGTCAGCGGATTCATCCGCACCCGCCGCCGGAAGACAGAAGCGCCCTCGTGGGACGCCCCATCCGCAAAGGTCTCTCGCCCACAGGAGGCGTTGCCGACCGATGATATCGGACGAGGGCGTTAACTGTGTCCGGAAGAAATTGTTCCGACCTGTCCCTCCCGGCGGAAACACAGTGTCGCCCCCTCTCCCCCCGCCCGAACGGATTGCCTATACCGACCCCATGACCGACGAATCCCGCGACGCCCTGCTCTCCGGCTATCGCCGCTTCCGTGAGGACCATTGGCCCGAGGCGAGGGCGCAGTACGAGGCGCTCGCCGCCGACGGCCAGAAGCCGCACACGCTCGTGGTCGCCTGTTCCGACAGCCGCGCCGACCCGGCCCTGATCTTCGATACGGCGCCGGGCCAGCTGTTCGTGGTCCGCAACGTCGCCAACCTGGTCCCGCCCTATGAGCCGGACGGCCACCTGCACGGCGTCTCGGCGGCGCTGGAGTTCGGGGTCAAGGTGCTGAACGTCTCGCGCATCATGGTCATGGGCCACGCCCACTGCGGCGGGGTCAACGCCATGCGCTACGGCGCCCCCGACAACTGCCAGGACTTCGTCGCCCCCTGGGTGGCCCAGGGCGCGCCCGTGGTGCGCCGGGTCTGCGAGGCATGCGCGCCGGAGGAGGCGGAGCGGGCGGCCGAGGAGGCCGTGGTCCGCCTGTCATTGCAGAACCTGCGCACCTTCCCCTGGATCGCCGAGCGCGAGGCCGCGGGAACCCTGGCGCTCAGCGGCGTCCATTTCGGCATCGCCGACGGCGTCCTGCGCTCGCTGCGCGACGGCGCCTTCGTGTCCCTGGCCGAGTAGGCGACAGGCAACTGTCTCGCTTCAGGGAGCGAAGCGTGGCAGATCGCGTTGAGGTATTCGGAGCGCCCAGATGACACCCAATCCCCACGCCAATCCCATCCCGAACATCCTGACCGGCCTGCGGCTGGTCGCCGGGGTGATCATGTTCCTGATCCTGGCGGGGGCGGCGCCGCAGGGCATTCCCTTCATGTCGGAGTATCTGAGCCCGGACGACCAGTTCCGCTTCGGGCGCACGGCCTTTGTCATCTTCATGGTCGCGGCCTCGACGGACTGGGTCGACGGCTTTCTCGCGCGGCGCTGGCATTCAACGACCCGCTGGGGCGCCATCCTCGATCCGATCGCCGACAAGGTGCTGATCACCGGCGCCATTCTCGGCGTCCTCGCCTGGGGCGCCCTGCCGCAGATCGCCATCCCCTGCGGCCTGATCCTGTTCCGAGAGTTCGCCGTCTCGGCCCTGCGCGAGACCGTCGCCGGCAAGGTCAAACTGCCGGTCACCCTGCTGGCCAAGTGGAAGACCGTCCTGCAGATGGTGGCCCTCGGCGCCCTGCAACTCGTTCTTCTCTGGGACGGCTTCGGCCTGCCGCTGGAATGGCAGCCGCATTTCCAGACGTTCGCCTACGTCCTGATCTGGATCGCCGCCATCGTCACCGTCTGGACCGGCTGGCAGTATTTCGCCAAGGCCCAGCAGAAGATGAGCCAGATCTAGGGGCGCGGCTCCAGAGGCTGGCGCGCTTCCTGTCCCGGTTACGGCGGCTGGGAAGTGGCCAGTGGCTAGTGGTTAGTGGTTAGTGATTGCTGCTTCGGCAGAGGCGGAAGGGCGGCGCCGATAGCGCCATCGCCCCGGCGTAAGCCAACCACTGGCCACTAGCCACTGCGTCCGCGTCAGCGGACGCCCAGCTCCCGCACCAGCCCGTCCATCCCGTACACATCCCGCAGCGCCGTGGTCACGGCGCCGGTGGTCACGATCACCGAGCGGTTGACGTTGCGGTCATAGCCGTAGGCGTTGCGCTGGGTCAGGACGGTGGAGTCGAAATTGGCCCCCAGGATCTCGCCCGCCGCATTGACGACCGGCGAGCCTGACGAGCCGCCGATGGTGTCCGAGGACAGGGTCATGTTCATCACCGTGTCGCCGTCGATCCGCTCGCGCGCGGCCAGCAGCCGCGGGGCGACGTCGAACGGCGGGGCGCCGGTCGCCCGGTCCCACAGGCCGTCGAAGGTGGTGAAGGGGCCCCAGCGCTGGCCGGGCACGTCCGAGCCCTCGATCTTGCCGTAGGTCAGCCGCAGCGTGCCGGTCGCGTCCGGATAGACGCTGTCGCCATAGGCCTGGAAGCGCAGGGTCGACAGGCGCTCCGAGGCGCGGTCGGTCGGGGCCTGGACCTTTTCCTCCCACTCCGAGCGGATGGCGCGGGTCTCGTCCTGGATCGCCAGCAGATACTGGATCAGCGGGTCCTGCGAGGCCTCGACGGCGGCCAGTCCGCCTTCCCACAGGGCGCGGCGCACGGCGGGATCGGCCAGGGTCGTGCCCTCGATCAGCCGGGCCGACAGCTGTTCAGGCGACTCCCGTCCCAGCAGGCCGCGCACCGACGGATGGTCGACCGTCAGCCACTCGCGGGTCTTGGACAGCCACCACTCCATCCGCACCTGCTCGAGGCCCGGATAGACCGGCCGCTCGGCGAACAGGCCGGACTGGACGCCCGACAGGCGGCTGTCGGCGTATTCCGGAAGCCGCTCGGCCGAGGGCTTGGCCCGCTCCTGCGCCCCGCGCACCAGCGTCCGGGCCCAGCTGAACAGCTGCGAGCCGCCGGCGACCGGCGTGGTCCCCATGCCGGTGCCGCCCTCCAGCAGCGCCATGGCGGGATAGAGGTCGCGCACGATCGGCTGGGCCGCGCCCAGCGTCGTCCACGGATTGGCGTCGCCGGCGCCGGCCTCGGCGCGGGCGCGGAAGTCGGTTTCCTGTTCGGCCTTCATGGCCATGAATCCGGGGTCGGTCAGGGCCCGCATCCGGCCCAGCCCGCGCTTGTAGGTGTTTTCCAGGCTGACGATCGGATCCATGGCCTCGAAGGCCTGCCGCTCGCCCTCCTGCGAATAGCGGATCAGCCGCCCGCGCAGCTCGGACGCCAGCAGCTGGTCCATCGGCAGGACCACGTCGCGGATGGTGAACAGCTGGTCCTGGGTCAGCAGCCGCTGCGTCGCGCCGGGGCTGCCCGTGACGAACACCGGCGTGCCCTCGACGGGCTGTGAGGCGTTCCAGACGAAATGGGTCGGCGTCGCCGCCGGGGCGTCGTTCTCGTACAGCCGGATGAAGGCGGCATCGATGGCGAAGCGGGGGAAGCTGAAATTGTCCAGATCGCCGCCGAAGGTCGCCGCCCGGTCCTCGGGCGCGAAGGCCAGCCGGACGTCGCTGTACTTCTTGTAGGTGTAGAGCTTGAACTGGCCGCCGCGGTACAGGCTGACCACCTGACAGCGTTTGCCGGCGTCTCCGCCGCAGGCTTCCTGCTCGATCCGGCCCGCCTCGGCGTCGCGCGCCCGGGTGAAGGCCTGGCCCTCGAGGCCCGCGCCGGCGGCGTGCATCCGCTCGGTGACATCCGTGATGTCGGTCAGGATTTCCGCCGTCCCGCCCGGGCATTTGCGCTCTTCCTCGCGCGTGCGGGGGGTGAAGCCGGTCTCGGCGTAGTTCACCGCCTGGGTCGACAGATTGGCCACGCAGGTGGCGACGCAGTGGTTGTTGGTCATCACCAGCCCCTCGGCCGAGACCACGCCCGCCGAACAGCCGCCGAACTTGACCGAACTCAGCCGCACCCGGTCCAGCCAGGCCTGGTCGATGTTGGTCCCCAGCGTGGCGTTGGCCCGCGCGATAGGGAAGTTGTCGAAGGTCCACATGCCCTCTTCCGCGCTGGCGCTGGAGGCGGCGAATGCGAGGACGACGAACGAGGCGGCGGCTGTGAGGTGACGCATGTTTTACTCCTTCCTTCTCCCCTTGCGGGAGAAGGTGGCCCGCGCAGCGGGTCGGATGAGGGGTCGTGCCGGCGTCGGCCAGCGGGCGAACGGACCATGAATGACGAAGGGGTCGCCCGGCAAGACCGGAGCGACCCCTCATCCGTCAGGCTTCGCCTGACACCTTCTCCCGCAAGGGGAGAAGGACGCTTACTCCACCCCCAGCTCTTCCAGCAGGTGCGGGCTCGGATAGATGTTGCGCAGGGCTTCGGTGATCGCCGCCGTCGACACCGACACCGTCCGGTTCAGTTCCCCGTCATAGCCATAGGCGCCGCCCAGCGAGTGGATGTTGCCGTCGAAGGCCGCGCCGATGACTTCGCCGGCGGCGTTGATCACGGGCGAGCCCGAGTTGCCGCCGATGATGTCGTTGGTCGAGGTGAAGTCGAACACCGTGTCCTTGTTGACCCGGCTTTCGTTGTCGATGAAGGCCTGGGCCGCGTTGAACGGCTCCGCGCCCGTCGCCCGCTCGTACAGGCCGCCCATATAGGTGAAGGCCGGCACGGTGACGCCGCGATAGCTCCAGCCCGCGACCTGGCCGTACGACAGGCGCAGCGAGAAGGTGGCGTCGGGATACTGGTTGGTGCCGTAGACCGCGAACCGGGCCTGGGCGACCTTTTCGGCCGCGCGGGCGGTCGGGGCGTTGACCTCGGCGGCCCAGCGCGCGCCGATCGCCGAGGCGGCGGCGTCATTGGCGATGATGAAGGCCAGCAGCGGATCGGCGGCCGCCATCTGTTCCGTGGTCATCGCCGCGGCCTGGGCGCGGAAGGCGGCGTCGCCCATCCGGGTGCCCGAGATCAGCCGGTCGGCCAGCGCTTCCGGGCTCTCGCGGCCCAGCAGCGTCTTCACGTCCGGATGATCGACCGTCAGATATTCGCGGGTCTTGGACAGCCAGTAGCGGAGGCGGATTTCCTCCATCTCCATCGAGATCGGCGTCTCGGCGCCCACGGTGGCGACAAGACGCGCGCGCTGCGCCTCGGTCATCGTCGTATTCTTCGACGCCCGCACGATGGCGCGGGCCATCTGGTACAGGGTCGAGCCGCCGCCGGCGGCCTGTTCCAGCTGCCGGACCGGCAGGTACAGCTCGCGCGCGGTCGCCTGCACCCGCTCGAGGTCGGCCCACGGGTCGCCGATCTGCTGGACCAGGTTGGGATCGGCGGCCACCCGGGCGCGCAGCTCGGTCTCGGCTTCGCGTCGGGCGCCGAGGAACTCGGGATCCAGCAGGGCCTGATGTTGGCCGTACTGGGCCTTGAAGCCGTTCTCGAGACCGAAGATCGGGTCGAACGACACGCGCTTGGCTTCGTCGCCGGTCAGCGAATATTCGAGCAGCCGGCCGCGCAGCTCCGAGCTCTGGATCAGGGTGATCGGCAGCTGCTGGTCACGCAGGCGCTCGAGCTGGCTCATCGTCAGCAGGCGCGAGGTCGAGCCGGGGTTGCCGGCGACGAAGACCGGGTCGCCCTCGGCCGGGGCGTTCGGGTTCCAGCGCAGGAAGCCGGGGCTCTCGACCGGACGGCCGTCCTCATAGGCGCGCAGGAAGCCCGCATCGAGGGCGTAGCGCGGGAAGTTGAAATTGTCGGGGTCGCCGCCGAAGAAGGCCGCCTGGTTCTCGGGGGCGAACACCAGCCGGACGTCTTCATAACGGCGGAATTTGTACAGGGCGAACCGGCCGCCGCGGTAGAAGCTGATGACCTGGCAGTTGAACTTCGGATCGCCGGCGCAGGCCTCGGTCTGGATCGCATTGGTCGCGGCCGTGCGGGCCGCGTTGAAGGCCGCGCCTTCCAGGCCGACGCCGGCGCCCAGCACCCGGTCGGTCACATCGACGATGTCGACCAGCACCTCGGCGGTCTGGCCGGGGCAGCGCTTCTCTTCCTCGCGGTTGGCGGTCAGGAAGCCGTTCTTCACATAGTCCTGCTGGGGCGACGACAGCTCCTGGGCGCAGCCGACGACGCAGTGCCAGTTGGTCAGGATCAGACCCTGGTCGGACACGAAGGAGGCCGAACAGCCCTGGATGCGGACGGCGGCGTTGCGGACGCGGTCCAGCCACGCCTGGTCGATCCGGGTGCCGTATTTGTCATTGACCATCTGGATCGGGAAATTGTCGAACGTCCACATGCCTTCATCGGCGCGGGCGGTGGAAGGCGTGGCCATCAGGGCCAGCACGCCGGCGACAGCGGCGATCGAGGCGGTCGCCGACACGGCGGCGCGGAGCGAACGAAGCAGCATTCTGCGAAATCTCCCAGGGTGTCGGCGGATGTCGCCGATCGTTGTCATCTGCATAGACACGATGAACGGTTTTCGTCCATCGCCGCGCGCCGGCTTACAAATCCGTAACGGTGATCGCCTTACCCCGATTTAACTTGGCCCCGCTCCCTTGCATCGTCAGATAGCTGTCAACGTCAGGGGTCTTTCCGTTTCCATGTCGCTTGCACTTTCAACCCTTCTCTATGAGTGGCGGCGCTATATGGCCGCCGTCATGGCCCTGGCCCTGTCAGGCCTGCTGGTGCTCGCCATGACCGGCGTCTTCATCGGCATCGGCAAGGGCTTCACCGCCACGATCGAGCGGTCCAGCGCCGACATCATCATCATGCAGCCGGGCGCCACCAGCCTGATGGGCGGCCCCTCGGGCGTGCCGCGCCGCTTCATCCCCCTGGCCTATCGCAATCCGCAGGTGATCGAGGTTCAGCCGCTGGACGGCGCCGGCGGCTCCTTCCAGTCGGTCAAGAACGTCGACCCCACCATGTCCCAGGCCGAACGGGCCCGTCAGGGCGCGCCGAAGCAGGAATTCGTCCAGGCCAGCATCATCGACACCACGCCCGGCGCCGTCACCATTCCCACCGACTATTCCCAGGAGCTGGTCGACGCCCTGCGCCAGCCCTACACCGTCGCCATCGACGAAACGGCCGTCACAAAACTCGGCGTCAAGCTCGGCGACCGGGCCCTCTACAACGGTCAGACCGTCACCGTGGTCGGCATCACGCGCGGCTATCCGAACATGATGCAGGCCAATATCGTCATGTCGCGCGACACCCTGCGGATGCTCGGCCAGGCCGATACCGGCCCGCGGGTCGGGCCCCTGATGATCAAGCTGCGCGATCCGGCCCAGGCGACGGTCGTCGCCGCCCAGCTGAACGCCCTCGGCGAAGGCCAGTGGAAGGCATGGACCCGTCAGGAGCTGGCCGACGCCAACGCCGGCGCCATGTTCGAGGAAGGCATTCTCGTGATCATCATCGGCGGCTGCGTGGTGCTGGGCACCATCATCGGCGTGGCCATCACCTGGCAGACCCTGCGCGGCGCCATCATGGCCAATATCAAGGAGTTCGCCTCGCTGCGGGCCCTCGGCGTCGGCATGGGCTCGCTCAATCGCATCGTCATGGAGCTCAGCTTCTGGGTCGGCCTCGTCGGCGTCGCCGCCGCCATCGGCCTCACCCTGCTGGTGCAGATGCTGGCCATGGCCAACGCCGTGATCATCGCCCTGCCGCCGATCCTGCTGCTCATCGTCGGCGGCGGCCTCGTCGTCATCGCCATGCTGTCGGGCCTGCTGTCCCTCGGCATCCTCAAGAACAGCCAGCCCGCGGACCTGCTGCGATGAGCAAGACCAGCACCCACGGCAAGCACGGCGACTTCGCGATCGAGGCCAAGGGCCTGGTGAAGCGATTCAAGTCCGGCAAGGCCTTCATCGAGGTCCTGAAGGGCGTGGATTTCGACGCCCGCCACGGCGACCTGACCATGGTCATGGGTCCCTCGGGCTCGGGCAAGTCGACCCTGATCGCCGCCCTGTCCGGCCTGCTGCGGCCCGAAGAGGGCCGGGTGGACACCCTCGACGTCGACGACCTCTGGAAACTGTCGTCGGGCAAGATCGACAAATTCCGCCTCGACCACTGCGGCTTCATCTTCCAGGGCTTCAACCTCTTCCCCGCCCTGACCGCCCTGCAACAGGTCGAGGTGGTGCTGAAATTCCAGGGCCTGTCCAAGGGCGACGCCAAGCGCCAGGCGACCGCGACGCTCAAGGAAGTCGGCCTCGGCAACCGCCTCGGCCAGCGGCCCTCGGCCCTGTCGGGCGGCGAGAAGCAGCGCGTCGCCATCGCCCGCTGTCTGGCCAAGAACCCGCAGATCCTGTTCGCCGACGAACCGACCTCCGCCCTCGACGGCGAGAACGGCCAGATCGTCATCCGTCTGTTGCGCCGGGCCGCCACTGAACACGGCGCCGCCGTCATCTGCGTGACCCACGACCCTCGCCTCGAGGAATGGGCCGACCGCGTCATCAAGATCGAAGACGGCGTGATCATCGACGACCAACGCCGCACCCCCAATCCCGACGCCACGCTGGCCTCGCACTGAACCGTCCCAGGAACTACGTCATGCCCGCCTTCCTCAAGAAAAAATGGCTCTGGATCGGCCTCGTGCTGATCGTCGTCGTCATCGTCGGCTTCACCTTCATGCAGAACGCCGGCAAGGCGAAGAAGGCCGAGGAAGAGAAGGCCGCCGCCACCCGGGTCGAAAGCCCCTATGCGGCCATCGCCAACGGCAAGGTCGATGTCGAGGGGGGCATCATCCAGATCGCGGCCCGCCGCGGCGGCGTCGTCCGCGAGGTGCTGGTGCAGGAGGGCGACCGCGTCGTCGCCGGCCAGATCCTCGCCCGTCAGGAAGACGACGAGCCCCGTCTGGCCCTGCAGAGCGCCAACGCCGACGTCGCCCAGGCCGAAAGTCAGCTGCGACTGATCCAGGTCGACATCCGCACCGCCCAGCGCGAGCACGACCGCCTCGCCCGTCTGGTCGAGTCCAACTTCGTCGCCGCCTCGCGCATGGACCAGGCCCGCGACGCCATCGCCACCGCCCAGGCCCGGCTCGGCTCGCAGCAGGCGGCCGTCCAGACCGCCCGCGCCCGCCGCGACCAGGCCGCCTACAATGTCGAGCTGACGGTGATCCGCGCGCCCCAGTCGGGCCGTATCGTGCGCCGCTACGCCAACCCCGGCGCCGGCGCCTCGACCCTGAACGTGTCCAACATGTTCGACCTCGAGCCCGACGCCCCGCGCATCGCCCGCGCTGAGATCGTCGAGAGCGACATCCCCAACATCACCCCCGGCCAGGCCGTGGAGATCACCCCCGAGGGCGATCCGTCCAAGGTCTATGTCGGCGCCGTCCTGCGCCGCGCCGCCGTCTTCGGCGCCCGCAAGCTGGCCTCTGACGATCCGTCGCAGCGTTCGGACGAGCGCGTGGTCGAGGTCGTCGTCACCGCCGGCGACGCCCCCCTGCTGATCGGCCAGCGCGTGCTGGTGAAATTCATGAAGCCCGGCGAGACCGCCGGCGCCCCCCGCGCCGCCGCCGTCGGCGTCCCCGCCGGCCGCGCCATGCGGGCTCCCGCGCAGGCGGGGTAGGCGTGATTAGTGGCTAGTGGCTGGTGGCTAGTGATTGCAGCCTCATCGCCTGCGGGAGGCGGCGCGGTCCGCGCTCGCGCACCGGCGGCGGCCAGCCACTAATCACTAGCCACTAGCCACTACCCACTCACCCGCCGGTGAAGCTCGCCCCCCGCTTCTCCAGCGCCGCCGTCACCCCTTCCAGATGGTCCTCGCTCAGGTGCGCCAGCGCCTGCATCGAGGCGGTCATCTCGAGGATCTGGTCGAAGGTCGCGTCGCGGCCCTGGCGCAGCAGGGCCTTGGTCATGCGCAGGGCCTGGGGCGCGCGTGAGGCCACCTCCTCCGCGATCGCCATGGCCTCGGCCATCAGCGCTTCGGGCGCGACCACCCGGCTGACCAGCCCCCACTCCATCGCCGTCGGCGCATCCAGCACCCGGGCGGTGAACAGCATTTCCGCGGCCCGCGCATAGCCGATGTTGCGCGGCATCAGCCAGGCGCCCCCGTCCCCCGGCAGTATGCCCAGCTTCAGGAAGGGCACGCCGAAACTGGCGGTCTCCGAGGCGATGCGGATGTCGGCCAGCCCGGCGATGTCGCAGCCCAGCCCCATGGCCGGCCCGTTCACCGCCGCGATCAGCGGAACCTCGAGCCCGTAGAGCGAGCGCACGATCCGGTGCACCACCCGGCGATAGCGCTCCCGGATCTCCGCCCCCGAGCCGGCGAACATGTCGCGCCGGTCCTTCATCGCCTTCAGGTCGCCGCCGGCCGAAAACGCCCGCCCGGCCCCGGTCAGGACCACGCAACGCACGCCCGGGTCCGCATTGACCGCCTCGCAGGCCGCCGCGAAGGCCTCGCCGTCCTCCAGGTCGGGCAGGGCGTTCAGCCGGTCGGGCCGGTCCAGGGTCCAGAGTTCGATATGGTCGCGGCGGTCTCGGCGGATCAGGGTCATCCGCCCGATGTGCCGCAGGCGCGTCCCCGCCGCAATGTCACGTCCGCGAGGGCTTGCCCGACAGCGACCACCAGGCCCGCATGCCGGCGGTGTCCGCGGCGTCTTCGGGCGGCGGTTCGATCGCCGCCTCGGCCGCGGCCAGGCTGACGAAGCTGCGCACCACCGCGGCGGACGGCGGCGCGGCCCAGTCCTCGTCGATGAAACAGGCCGGTTCGGCGGCGGGCGTTTCGTCACGCGCCCCAGGCGGCGCGGGGGTCGGCCGCACCGCCGCGGCCAGCGAAAAGTCCACCCCGCGGTCCTCGGACCAGCCGGTTCGCCATGGCCGCATGAGCGTCATGGCGACGAGCGTCGCCTTCAGCCTGAACATGGTCCCCACCCCTCGAGTAATTACTCTGGCACAGGTTGAGCGATCACGCGAATGACGAACCCTGACGGGTGAATTGCAAAGCCCCGGACCTTGCGGACCGGGGCTGTGTCGTCTGCGGCGCCGTGCGCCCGAAAGGCGTCGTGGCTAGTCGCGCTTGCGAAGCTTGATGGGCACGAAGTTCGACGGGTGGCTGACCACGCGGTCGCCGGCCCCATGGCCGTTCTTCGTATTCACCAGCATCCCGCCCCACAGGGCGAAGGACATCATGGCGTGCTGCAGATTGCGGTCTCGGTCTTTCATCTGGCGTCTCCTTTCGAGTGATTGATGAAAAGAGACGCGTCGTGCTTTTCGGGGATCTCACCGTCATAGTCGTTTCGCGTCATGGTCAAGCTAACGCCGTGACACGAAAATTGCAACCCATTTTACTCCGCTGCCGGACCATATTTCGCATTCATGTCATCAACTGTCGCTCAAGCGCCTCAGGGCCCGCCTCGCAGCATCGCCACGCCGTGCGTCAAGGTCTGCGTCGTCGACGGCGCCACCAGCCTCTGCCTCGGCTGCTGGCGCACCCTGTCCGAGATCGGCGGCTGGAGCGGGTTCACCGACGCGGAACGGGCGGCGATCATGGCGGAGCTGCCCGCGCGCGAAGCGCGCGGAGGGTGTGGGGCGTAGGGTGTGGGGTGAGGGGTGAGGGGTGAGGTGAAGGCCCGCGCGGACGTTTGCTTCGTTTCACACCCCACACCCCACACCCCACACCCTCTCTCCCCTTTAACCCCCCGCAAACCACGCCCCTTCACCGCATGCCAACCGCCGTGTGCGACAGGGGAGGGGCCGCAGAAGCGGCGCGTTCACGGCGAGCTGCGTATGCGTTTCGACCTTTCCTCCTTCGGAGTCATGGCCCTGGCCGTGGCGTCCGCCCTGACCACCGCCTGGTGGCTGAACCACGCCGACGCGCGGGGGCAGGCGCACGCCGCCACGCCCGCGGCCGTTTACGCCCCTGCCGACGCCCCTGCCCACGGCGGCCCGGCCCAGGTGCTCAAGGCGGCCGACGGCCATTACTGGGCTGACGCCCTGATCGACGGCCAGAACGGACCTCGGGCCGTGCGCGTCATGGTCGACACCGGCGCCAGCGTCGTGGTTCTGACCCCGGCCGACGCCGCCCGCCTCGGCCTGCGGCTCGGGACCGGCGACTTCTCCGCCACCGTCATCACCGCCTCCGGCCCCGTCCGCGCCGCCCCGGTCGCCCTGCGGACGGTGGCCGTCTCCGGCGCGCGCGTCGAACAGGTCGAGGCCCTGGTCGTCGAGCGCGGCCTGCCCCACAGCCTGCTCGGCATGAGCTACCTCGGCCGCCTGTCGTCCTTCAGCGCCACGCCGGTGGGGCTGACGTTGCGGCCGTAGGAGTGGCCAGTGGCCAGTGGCTAGGGAACTGCGGCGGCACGTCCGGTGGACGCCTTCGAACACCGGTGACTGATCCAGCGACCACTAGCCACTAACCACTGGCCACTCAAAGCGCCTTCACCACCACCGCCCCCGCCGTCACCAGCAGCCACACCGCGAACGCCCGTCGCAGCACGGCCCGGTCCAGCGAATGGGCCAGCTTCGCCCCCCAGGGCGCGACCGCCGTGGTCAGCACCGCCATCACCACCGCTCCCGGCACATTCACATAGCCCAGCGACAGCGGCGGCCGTCCGCCCGCGTCCCAGCCGAACACGACGAACCCCAGCGTCGCCGCCGCCCCGATGGCCAGGCCGAAGCCCGAGGCCGTCGCCACCGCCTGATGGATCGGCCGGCCGCACAGGGTCATCATCATGCCGCCGAAACTGCCGCCGCCGATCCCCATCATGGCCGACAGCCCGCCGATCACCGTCCCGGTGACGCGCCGCCCCCAGCCCTCCGGCAGGTCGCGCCTCAGCGTGACCCGCTCGGACAGCAGCCCCATCTGCGCCGCCACGACCAGCAGGCAGACGCCATAGACGATGGCCAGCCCCTGCATCGAGGTGAACCCGGCGACCGCCGCCCCGACCAGCGCCCCCGCCGCCACCCACGGCGTCCAGGTCTTCAGCACCGCCTCATCCACCGCGCCGTGGGCCCGATGGGCCCGCAACGACCGCCACGAGGTCGCGACGATGGTCAGCAGCGAGGTCCCGATCGCCGTATGCAGATTGCCCTCGCCCCCGACCCCCAGCACCTCGAAGGCATAGAACACTGCCGGCACGATCACCGTCCCGCCCCCGACCCCGAACAACCCGGCCACCAGCCCCCCGACCAGCCCGGCCGCCGTCAGGGCGGCGAGCAGGAGGAGGAGGTCGGGGAGGGGGAGGGGGCCGAAGAGCGCGGTCATGGGGCAGGGATAGCGCACACTGAACCCCTCTCCCATGGGGAGAGGGGCAGGGGTGAGGGGTTCCGGCGCCTGACACCGAAACCCCTCACCCTTTCGCGCAAGGACGATCGCTCCGCGCTCGTGCGCCCAAGCCCTCTCCCGCCGGGAGAGGGCGCACGGTCCTCCGCAACCTTCCCCGGCTATGGGTAGCAAACACACCTTGACAACCGAGACCGTGGGAACCCCTGCCTTTATGGTGAGGGCATGGCAAGTTCGATCATCCCTTTCGGCTCCGAGCATTCCGTCGCCCTTCACACCCTTGTCCGCAAACGCGCCGAGCTGGACGGGGAGTTGGAGCAACATCAACGGCTCATTCGCGACCTTCAGAAGGCGATCCAAAACCTGGACGCGGTCCTTGTCCTGCTCAAACCGGACATCGACATCGGCGAAATCGCCCCGAAGCGGGCCCGGCCGACCCACGCCGCCGCGCCGGGAGAGATCACCGGCATTGTCGTCGATTGTCTGAGAGAGGCCGAAGGACCGCTCACATCGAGAGCGCTGGCACAGGCGGTCGTTGAGCGGCGAGACCTCGATCCCGCAGACAAGAAGCTGGAAATCACGATGGCCAAACGCGTCCGAGCCTGTCTGAGGCCCTTACGACTGGCCGGACGAGTGCGCGCTGTGCCGATCGCGGGGGAACCGCAAGGTTGGGTTCTGGTCACCAAGCAGGCCAAGCATGCTGTTACTGTCCCGTTGGAGTTGGCCTAGTGAGCAGCCTGTCCTTCTTCCACGGAAACCAGCTCTGCCAGATCGCACCGGAGCGCGACGGCCGAGGGTTCATCGGGCTGCGAAACGGCCGAGTCGTCGCCACTGCGCCAGATCGCGCCAGTGTGGCTCGGGCATTGATCAAAGCGGCGCGCTGGCGAAAGGACTTGACGGATGTGGCGGTGGGCTCACCCGCAACGTGGGCGGTCGAAGAACAACGGCATGTCAGAGAGTCGTAGGGGCGTCTCGCCGCGAGCCCGGCCACTGCTAAAGGCCGCGTAGCTGCGACGATGGGCCGGTTGTGGCAGGCCCTATTCGTGCTACACGCACTCCATGGAACGACGGCAGGCCAGATATGGACTGATGTCGGCGCTGCTGGCGCTGATCCTGGCGGTGTTCGTGTTGATTCCGACAGCCGACGCGGCGACCTGCGCGATTGAAGCCGAGGCGTCCCATTCAGCGGCCCTCACTCTGGAAGACGCGGGCGACGAGCCGGTCGAACCCGCCGATCATGCGGCCTGTCCGCACGGGCACTGCCACCACGGCGGGACGACCGTGCCATCGTCGCCCCAGCACGCGTCCGCCGATCCGATCACCGCTCTGAGGCTGTTGCGACCGGCGTCCGAGCCCCTGGCATCTCGCGCGCCGAGCGGCCTGGAACGCCCTCCCAGAGCCTGACGATGCCCGGCGCCTTTTGGCGCGCGTGAATCGTTTGGAACTGCTGGGATTTGGAACATGCCACCCCTGAAATCTGGTCGGTCGCGTCTTGCGATCGGCTGCGCCGTGGTCGCGATGGCGACGGCGGTCACCGGCCCTGCCTGGGCCGATCCCGCGCCCTCTTTCGAGGCGTTGCTTGAACGCATCGGCCTGACACCGATGACCGTGGAGGCCGATGCGCTGCTCGACGCGGCCGAGGCGCGGGTCCGTCAGGCGCGGGTTCGCCCCAATCCGGTGTTGGGACTGGAGGCGGAGAACGCCTTCGGCACCGGCCCATTCCAAGGCTACGACAACGCCGAGACCACCCTCTCCCTGAGCCAGGACCTCGAACTGTGGGGCCGCCGCAGCGCTCGTGTCGGTGTCGCCCGTGCCGAAGCCGGGACCGCCGCCCTGCGCCGGGACCTCGCCGACGTCGAGGCGGCGAGCCGACTGGCTCTCGTCTATGCAGAGGCCGAAGCGGCCGAACGGCGGTTCCAACTGGCCGAGGAGGCGCTGACGGTGACCATCGCCGATACCCGCGCTGCCCTGATCCTGGTGGAGGAAGGCCGCGAGCCGCTTCTGCGCGGCATCCAGGGTGAGACGGAAGCGGCGGCGGCGCGCGCGACGCTGGACGAGGCGCAGGCGGAACGCGACGCGGCCTTCGCCCGTCTGACCGCAGTAGCCATGCTGCCAACGCCGGTCACCTCGATCGATACGAGTCTGCTGGATAGAACCCCGGCCGGTGTGACCGTCGCCGTCGGGGCGGCTCCCGAGGTTCTGGTCGCTGAGGCGGAACGCGCCGCCGCAGAGAGCCGCATCGAGGTCGAACGGGTTCGCGCCCGCCCCGACGTCACCGCCTCCGTGGGCATCCGGCGCTACGAAGCCGAGGACGCCACGGCCCTGACCTTCGGCGTCAGCATGCCGTTGCCGCTGTTCGACCGGAACCGGGGCGCCATCGACGCGGCACGCGCCGAGTTCCGGGCGGCCGAGGCCCGGCTGATCGGCGCCCGTCAGGAGGCCGAGGCGGACCGCAACGCCGCCGAGGCCCGGCTCCGGGCTTCGGCCAGCCGGGTCGCCGCCGCCGATGCCGGCGTGACCGCCGCCGAAGAGGCCTACCGCCTTTCCCGGATCGGCTTCGAGGCTGGGCGCATCTCCCAACTCGAACTTCGCTCTTCGCGCGCCGCCCTGATCAACGCCCGCAACGCCGCCGTGGACGCCCGCCTCGCTCGCGTCCGCGCCGAAATCGACCTCGCGCGCCTGCAAGGCCGCGCCCCGTTTGGAACACAGCCATGAACCGTATCCCTCAAATCAATCGAACTTGGCTCACGGCGGGGGTCGCCGCCGTCGTCGTCTTCGGCGGCGCTGGCATCTATGTCCTCACCCGCCCTGCGGCGGACCCGAGCGCCGCGGAGTCGGCTGAGGCCGAACACCTTGAAGAGGAAGGCGAGGAAGGCGTGCTCCTTCTGACGCCGGCGCAGATCGACGCTGCCCGTATCGCGGTAGTCGCGGTCACCGGCGGCGGCGGCAGCGAAACCCGCCTGTCCGGGCGGGTGGAACCCATGGTCGACGCTCGGGCGGCGGTCGCCGCCTCCGTGGGCGGCCGGGTCGAGCGGGTCCTGGTGGCGCCGGGACAGTCCGTCCGCGCCGGTCAGGCCCTGGCGGTATTGGTCAGCGGAGACGCGGCGGGGCTGCGAGCCGAGGTTGACGCCGCCCAGGCCAACGCGGTGGCCGCCGAGCAGGCCCACGAGCGCGAGGAAAGCCTCGCGGAGCAAGGCGTGGTGGCTGAGCGGGACGCCGAAATTGCCCACGCCCAGGCCCTGAGCGCC
>NZ_BSOY01000022.1 GCF_030160755.1 Brevundimonas denitrificans
GGGGCGTCGGGCGGTGGTCACCGCCGGGCCCACCTTCGAGCCGATCGACCCGGTGCGCGGTCTGACCAACCGCTCCAGCGGCAAACAGGGCTACGCCATCGCCGAAGCCCTGGCCCGGCTGGGGGCGCAGGTGACCCTGATCTCCGGCCCCGTGGCGCTGGCCGCGCCGGTCGGCGTCGACCGGGTCTGGATCGAGACCGCGCGCGAGATGCAGGCGGCGGTCACGGCGGCCCTGCCGGCCGACATCGCGGTGATGAGCGCCGCGGTCGCCGACTGGCGCGTCGACGGCGTCGCCTCGGGCAAGATCAAGAAGGCGCCCGGCGGCCCGCCCTTGCTGTCGCTGATCGAGAATCCCGACATCCTCGCCGGCATTTCCGCGCCCGGAAAGAAGCGGCCGAAACTGGTGGTCGGCTTCGCCGCCGAGACCGCGGACCTCGAGGCCAACGCCCGCTCGAAGCTGTCGCGCAAGGGCTGCGACTGGATCGTCGGCAATGACGTGTCCGACGACGTCTTCGGCGCCGACGGCAATACGGTCACCCTGTTCACCCGCGACGGCTCGGCCGAGACCTGGCCGCGCCAGTCCAAGGCCGAGGTGGCGCGGAAGCTGGCCGCCCGCATCGCCGACCATTTCAAAGTCTGAAAGCCTCCCCCTTATGACCACCGTCCGCGTCGAACGCCTGCCCCATGCCGAGGGCCTGCCCCTGCCAGCCTATGAGACCGGCGGCTCGGCCGGCATGGACCTGCGCGCGGCGGTGGCGGAGGACGCGCCGCTGACGCTGGCCCCTGGCGCCCGCGCCCTGGTTCCCACAGGCCTCAAGATCGCGCTGGAGCCCGGTTATGAGGCCCAGGTGCGGCCGCGTTCGGGTCTGGCGCTGAAGCACGGCCTGACCTGCCTGAATTCGCCCGGCACGATCGACAGCGACTATCGCGGCGAGGTCGGGGTGATCCTGATCAACCATGGACAGGAGCCGTTCGTGATCCGACGCGGCGAACGCATCGCCCAGATGGTCATCGCCCGGCACGAACAGGCCGAAATGATCGAGGTCGAGAGCCTCGACCAGACCGCGCGCGGGGCGGGCGGCTTCGGCTCGACGGGACGATAAGCGGAGCCATTCGGCGCGAACCGCGTTAACCCTGCGTCCGGCCAAGCTTCGGCCGCATCCAGGAGGTTGGCGTATGGAGTCCCTGTTCGATTCGATCGGTGCGTTTCTGACCGGCATTTTCGGCCTCGCCCAGGGCGGGTTCGACACCATCAATCAGGTCACCGGCCTGGTCATCGCCGTAATCGCGACCTTCATGATGCCGGCCTGGAGCCGACTGTGGGCTACGTCTCTGGGGGCGGCCTTCGTCTTCATCCTGGTCGGCCTGCTGCGCCCGATGCTGGACGGCGGCGCCTTTGTGATGCCGCCCCTGCTGACGCTGGGCTTCTGGATGACCGTTCTGGCGCTGTTCCTCGGCTTCGCCGTGGTGATCGCCGTGATGTTCTTCATCAAGTCTCTGTTCGTCGGCCGCGGGCATGGCCACCGCCGGCACGCGCATTAGAAATCGTTCCTTCTCCCATTGGGAGAAGGTGGCCCGAAGGGCCGGATGCGGGTCGGCTGGTTGAGGCGGCGGAGCCGCCCTTCGACGGTCGACCCACACCCTTTCGCGCTGCTGATCGCTACGCCTGCCGGAACCCCAGCACGTCCTGCATGTCGTAGAGGCCCGGCTTGCGGCTGCGGACCCAGGCGGCGGCGGCGACGGCGCCGCGGGCGAACAGGGACCGGTCGATGGCCGAGTGGCTGAGCGTCAGGGTTTCGTCTTCCGAGGCGAACAGGACGGTGTGTTCGCCGATCACCCCGCCGGCGCGCAGGGAGGCGAAACCGATCCGGCCGGTCTCCCGCTCGCCGGTGATGCCGTCGTAAGGCGCGCTGCGGACGTCGGCCAGATCCACGTCGCGGCCGTTGGCGGCGGCCTCGCCGAGCATCAGGGCCGTGCCTGAGGGGGCGTCGGCCTTCCTGCGGTGATGGGTCTCCAGCACCTCGATGTCCCAGTCGGCCGCGTCGAGCCGCTGCGCCGCGTGCTCCACCAGTCCGATCAATATGTTGACGCCGAGCGAGAAGTTTCCGCTGCGGACGATGGCGATCCTGTCGGCCGCCTTGTGGATGTCGGTCTCCTGCTCGGGCGTCAGGCCGGTGGAGCCGATGACCAGGGCCGGGCCGCCGCGTTCGGAGCAGGTCCGGGCCAGTTCGACCGAGGCGTCCGGGGTCGAGAAGTCGATGATCACGTCGCACAGCGACAGGTCGGGCGTCTCGCCGCGGTCGAAGCGGGCGGCGACGACGACGTCCTCGCGGGCGTCCAGAACGGCCGAGACGGCCCGGCCCATCCGGCCGCGCGCGCCGGAAATGCCGGCGTGGAAGATGACGCTCAACTCAGACCCCTGTCAGTTCGCGGCCATTCTGGCGGTATTCGGCGGCGCCGTCATCCTTGGCCGCGGAGAGTCTACTGCGGCGCTTCCGATCCCAGTATGTCGGCCCAGAAGCGTTTGGCCTTGCCGGCGAAGGACGAGTTCCGCGGGGTCTGGCTCTCGCCCAGCGAGGCCGCGAGCTCCTGCAGCAGCTCCTTCTGGTGGGCGGTCAGGTCGGTCGGGGTCTCGACGAACAGTTCGACCACAAGGTCGCCGCGGTTCTTGCCGTTCAGATGCGGCATGCCCTTGCCCTTGATGCGCACGGTCTTGCCGGTCTGGGACCCCGCGGGGACGCTGACCGGGGCCCGGCAGCGTCCGTCGCAGGCCTCGGAGGTCAGGCAGGGCGCGTCGATCTCCCCGCCGAGGGCCGCCGTGGTCATGGGCACGGGCACGGTGACCAGCAGGTCGAGGTTGTCGCGTTCGAACAACTCGTGGGGCGTGACCGAGATGAAGACATAGAGGTCGCCGCGCGGGCCGCCGCGCGTGCCGGCGTCGCCCTCGCCCGACAGGCGGATGCGCGAGCCGTCGTCGACCCCGGCCGGGACCTTGAGCTGCAGCTTGCGGTTCTTGCGCACCTGGCCGTGGCCGGCGCAGGCGGTGCAGGCGTCCGCCGCGGCCAGGCGGGTGCCGGCGCCGCCGCAATGGGGGCAGGTGCGCTCGACCTGGAAGAAGCCGTTGGCGGACCGCACGCGGCCCGCGCCCTGGCAGGTGGTGCAGGTGGAAGCCTTGGCGCCCTTCTTCGCGCCTGAGCCTTCGCAGGTCTCGCAGGCGGCGGTGGTGGGCACGGCGATCTCGACGTCCGAGCCCTTGTAGGCCTGCTCGAGGGTGATCTCGAGGTCGTAGCGCAGGTCCGAGCCGCGACGGGGCCCGTGCTGGCGCGCGCCGCCGCCGGCGCGGCCGCCGAAGACGTCGCCGAACGCGTCGCCGAAGACCTGGGAGAAGATGTCGTTAACGTCGGTGAAGCCCTGGCCCTGACCCCCGAACCCGCCGCCGCCGCCGTTGACGCCGGCATGGCCGAAGCGGTCGTAGGCGGCGCGCTTCTGGTCATCGGACAGGACCGAATAGGCTTCGGAAATCTCCTTGAAGCGGGCCATGGAGTCGTCGCACCCGCCGTTGCGGTCGGGGTGGTGCTGCATCGCCAGCTTGCGATAGGCCGCCTTCAGGCCGGCGGCGTCGATGGTCCGCTCGACCCCCAGAACCTCGTAATAGTCACGCGTCGCCATCCGGCGTTCGTCCTCTTACCCTGCCGACGGCGGGCGCCGCATTGCGGAAGCCCACCGGAACGGCTGACCGGGCTGACATGGGCGCCCGGCCGAATGATGCAAGTTTCGTGAAACGGCCCCGCCCGTCAGGGGACAGGCGGGGCCGTATTGATTGCGGGCCGGTCCGGCTTACGCGCTCTTCTTCTCGTCGTCGTCGCCCGAGACTTCCTCGAACTCGGCGTCGACCACGCCGTCGTCGGCCGTGGCGGTCGCGTCGTCGCCTTCACCCGAACCCTGGGCCTGGGCGTACATGGCCTCGCCCAGCTTCATCGAGGCCTGGACCAGGGTGTTGGTCTTGGTCCGGATGTCCTCCGGGTCCGTGCCCTCCTTGGCCGTCTTCAGCTCGGCCAGGGCGGTTTCGATCGCGGCCTTCTCGTCGGCCCCGACCTTGTCGCCGTGTTCGGCCATGGCCTTTTCGGTCGAGTGGATCAGGCTGTCGGCGGCGTTGACCGCCTCGACCATTTCCTTCTTCGCCTTGTCGGCCGCGGCGTTGGCCTCGGCTTCCTTGACCATCTTCTCGATGTCGGCGTCCGACAGGCCGCCGTTGGCCTGGATGCGGATCGACTGTTCCTTGTTGGTCGCCTTGTCCTTGGCGGTCACATGGACGATGCCGTTGGCGTCGATGTCGAAGGCGACCTCGATCTGCGGCATGCCGCGCGGCGCGGGGGGAATGCCCATCAGGTCGAACTGGCCGAGAACCTTGTTGTCGGCCGCCATCGGACGCTCGCCCTGGAAGACCCGGATCGTCACGGCCGACTGGTTGTCGTCGGCGGTCGAGAAGACCTGGCTCTTCTTGGTCGGGATGGTGGTGTTGCGCTCGATCAGCGGGGTGAAGACGCCGCCCAGGGTCTCGATGCCCAGGGTCAGCGGGGTCACGTCCAGCAGCAGCACGTCCTTGACGTCGCCTTGCAGCACGCCGGCCTGAACGGCCGCGCCCAGCGCCACGACTTCATCGGGGTTCACGCCCTTGTGCGGCTCCTTGCCGAAGAAGGCCTTCACGGCCTCCTGCACCTTGGGCATGCGGGTCATGCCGCCGACCAGCACCACTTCGTCGATGTCCGAGGCCTTGAGGCCCGCGTCCTTCAACGCCTTGGCGCACGGCTCGATGGTGCGCTGGACCAGATCCTCGACGAGGGCCTCCAGCTTGGCGCGCGACAGCTTGATGTTCAGGTGCAGCGGGCCCGAGGCGTTCATGGTGATGAACGGCAGATTGACCTCGTACTGGGTCGTGGAGCTGAGCTCCTTCTTGGCCTTTTCGGCCTCTTCCTTGAGGCGCTGCAGGGCCAGCTTGTCCGAGCGCAGGTCGACGCCCTGCTCCTTCTTGAACTCGTCGGCCAGATAGTCGACCAGGCGCAGGTCGAAGTCCTCGCCGCCGAGGAAGGTGTCGCCGTTGGTCGACTTCACCTCGAAGACGCCGTCGCCGATCTCCAGGATCGAGACGTCGAAGGTGCCGCCGCCGAGGTCATAGACGGCGATCTTCTGACCGTCGTTCTTCTCGAGGCCATAGGCCAGGGCCGCCGCGGTCGGCTCGTTGATGATGCGCAGGACTTCCAGGCCGGCGATCTTGCCGGCGTCCTTGGTCGCCTGGCGCTGGGCGTCGTTGAAATAGGCCGGCACGGTGATCACGGCCTGGGTCACGGTCTCGCCGAGGTAGGCCTCCGCGGCCTCCTTCATCTTGCCGAGGGTGAAGGCCGAGATCTGCTGGGGCGAATAATCCTTGCCGTTGGCGCGCACCCAGGCGTCGCCGTTCGGACCCTTGACGATCTCATAGGGGACCATCTTCTTGTCCTTGGCCACCACCGGATCATCGAACGAGCGGCCGATCAGGCGCTTGATGGCGAAGAAGGTGTTGGTCGGGTTGGTCACGGCCTGGCGGCGCGCCGGCTGACCCACGAGGGTCTCGCCGCCGTCCTGGATGGCGATGACGGAGGGCGTGGTGCGATTGCCCTCGGCGTTCTCGATGACCTTGGGGGTCTTGCCGTCCATGACGGCCACGCACGAGTTCGTGGTGCCCAGGTCGATGCCGATGATCTTGGCCATTGGTGGTCTTTCACTCCATTTCAGCGGGCGATGCGGCGGCCTTTTAAAGCGAAGCGCCGCGCGTGACCGCCCCCGGTGTCAGGGTATTCAGTCGGTTGGTACGGTTCCGGCCACAAAGCCCCACGAGCTGCGGGGTTTTATGGCGGTTGAGGCCGATATGGGAAACACCCCGGGGCCTGCAAGCCCCAAACTGCCCGGACGCACGATTCAGCCGTCAGGGTCCGTCAGATGCGGGCGCGCCCGGGCAGTGGCATAACGCTGACATCGCCGAGCCACGAGGGTCCGGCCGCTGGGGAGAGACTGACGTGAACACCTTCAAGACCATCGCCCGCGCCGCACTGATCGTCGCGGCCCTCGGAACCGCTTCCGTCGCCGCCGCCGAGCCGGTGGTCGCCGCCGACAAGACCGCCGTTTCGGCGCCGGTCCAGTCGCGCGACGGCCTGAACCGCCGGGTGCGCATCCACAACAACACCGGCTGGACCATGCTGCGCTTCTACGCTTCGGACTCGCGCATCACGGACTGGCAGGAGGACATGCTGGGCCGCGGCACGCTCGCCGCCGGCAGCAGCATCATGATGAACATCGACGACGGCTCGGGCGCCTGCCTCTATGACTTCAAGGCCGAGTTCACCAACGGCCAGGTGCTGACGCGCTTCAACGTCAATGTCTGCCAGATCGCCGACTACTACTACACGCGCTGAGGCGCTCCGCGCCTCAGCCTGTTTGGGGCGCCAACGCTCGCGACGCGGTCGCTCACTGCTTGAGCGCCGAAGGGGCGGCTCCTACTTTGGGGCATGGCGTCTGCGCACGAGATCGATACGGGAATGGAGGGCTTCCGGTTCTGGCCGGGAGCCCTTTCCGCGTCCGGACAGGCGGCGTTGCTGGCTGAGGTGCTGGCCGCCGTCGAACAGGCCCCCTTCTACCGCCCCGTGACGCCGGGCGGGCGGCCGTTTTCGGTCGAGATGACCGGCATGGGGCCGCTGGCCTGGGTCTCGGACCGGGCCGGTTACCGCTACCAGCCGACCCATCCGGCGACCGGCGCGCCGTGGCCGCCGATGCCGGAACGGCTGCTGGATCTGTGGAGCGACCTGACCGGCTGGCCCGAGCCGCCCGATGCCTGTCTGGTCAACCTTTACCGGGGTCCGGCGAAGATGGGCTTGCATCAGGACCTCGATGAACAGGACCACAGCGCACCCGTGCTGTCTGTCTCGCTCGGCGATGCGGCGGTGTTCCGGATCGGCGCGGCCGGCGGCGGGCCGACGCGGACGGTGCGGCTGGCGTCCGGGGACGTCTGCGCCCTGACGGGACCGGCCCGGCTGGCGCGGCACGGGATCGACCGGGTGATCGCGGGCTCCTCGACCCTGGTTCCGGGGGGCGGCCGGATCAATCTGACGCTTCGAAAAGCAGGGCCAGCTTCACGGCAAACGTGACTCGACGGCGGGCGGACGCGCGGCCAGTCTCACCGGTTCCCGAGACCGGAGTCCCTTGATGCCGAACCTGATCCGCCCCGAGGGACCCGAGCCCGACGATTTCCGCTTCAGCCGCCGCGCCCTGGCTGCCGGAGCCCTGGGCGGCCTGGCCTTCGCCGGCTACGCCCCCGCGGCCCTCGCCCGGCAGGCCGCGCCGATCACCACCGATGGCGAAGGCCTGACCCAGGAGCAGGCGACCGTCGAGGCGCCGGATGGATTCGCGCTCCCGATCTTTGTCGCCCGCCCGGTCGGCGACGGCCCCTGGCCGGTCGTGGTGGTCGCTTCAGAGATCTTCGGCGTCCACGAATATATCCGCGACCTCTGCCGGCGGCTGGCCAAGGCCGGTTTTGCCGCCGTCGCCCCGTCCTTCTTCAACCGGGTCGAGGACCCGGCGAGTCTGTCGGACATGTCCCGGGTGCAGCAGATCGTCGGCGCCGCGAGCTATGAACAGGTCATGGGCGACGTTTCGGCGACCCTCGACTGGGTCAGCCAGCAGCTCTGGGCCAATTCCGACAGGGTCGGCATCACCGGCTTCTGCTGGGGCGGCAAGGTGGTGTGGCAGGCCTGCGCCCGCTTCGCCGTCCTGGACGCCGGGGTCGCCTGGTACGGCCGCCTCGCCCCCGCGCCGACCGCAACGCCCGAACAGGCGACCGCCGGGCAGCCGTGGCCCGTCGATCTGGCCGACGACCTGAAATGTCCGGTTCTGGGCCTGTACGGCGGTCAGGACCGCGGCATCCCCCTGCCCAGCGTGGAGGCCATGCGCGAGGCCCTGCAACGCGCCGGCCAGACCGCCAGCGGCATCCATGTCTATCCGGACGCCCCGCACGCCTTCCACGCCGACTATCGCGACAGCTATCGCGCGGCGGACGCGGCCGACGGCTGGGGCCGGCTGCTGGCCTTCTTCAACGAGCGGCTGAAAAACTAAAGACCGCTCATCCCGGCGAAAGCCGGGACCCAGTCCTGTCCAGCCGAATGCCGGCATTTCAGGACGGGCGAGCGCAGCACCGTGCGCCCGGCAGCATCACCCAAAGCACTGGGTCCCGGCTTTCGCCGGGATGAGCGGATCAGGGATCAGGCCTTCTGGTCGAAATTCCCGCCCGTCGCGCCCGCCGCCGCATAGGCCGCATTGGCCGCCGCCGCGCCGGAGCCCTTGGCGGCGACCACCACCATGGCCGGGCGCACGGTGCGGCCGAACAGGGCGTAGCCGGCCTGCAGCGTCTGGATCACCTGTCCGCCCTGAACGCTGTCGGACACCTGTTCCATCATCGCCTGATGCAGGTGGGGGTCGAAGGCCTCGCCCGGCTCGGGCGCCACGCGCTTCAGATTGTTGCTCTCAAAGGCCTGCAGCAGCGACTTCTGGGTCAGCTCCAGCCCGGTCACCAGACCGGCCTCGCCCGCGTCGGCGTCCTTCGGGGCCGCCTGCAGCGCCCGTTCCAGATTGTCGGCCACGCCAAGCAGGTCGCGGGCGAAGCGCTGGATGGCGTAGGCGCGGGCGTCGTTGGACTGGGTCTCCGCGCGCTTCTTCGTATTTTCCGCCTCGGCGACCGCGCGCAGGGCGCGGTCCTTCCACTGGTCGCGCTCGGCGATCAGGGCGTCGATGGGGCCCAGGCCGTCATCCAGCCCGGCCTCGGCGTTCGCCTCGGCCTCCGCGATGTCAGCCGCCAGCTCTTCGGAGGTGGGGAGGTCGTCGTGTGTGTCGCTCAAGTCTCTTGTCCGTCCAGCATTCGCCCCAGCACCCGGGCGGTATAGTCCACCAACGGTATGATGCGGGCATAGTTCAGTCTCGCGGGTCCGATCACGCCGATGGCGCCCAGAACCCTCTGCCGGCCCGTCATATAGGGCGCCGCGATGACGGCGGAACCCGAAAGTGAAAACAGTCGCGTTTCCGCGCCGATGAAGATGCGCACCCCCTGGGCCGTCGAGACCCCGTCCAGCAGGCCGATCAGCTGTTCCTTCTGCTCCAGATCGTCGAACAGGATGCGGACCTTCTCCAGATCCTCGGCCGTCTCCCGGTCGTGCAGCAGATTGGCCCGCCCGCGCACGATCAGCGACCGCTCGCGCTCGGCCCCGCCCGACCAGGCGGCCAGACCGTCCTCGACCAGACGGGCGGCGGCGGCGTCCAGTTCGCGCCGGGCGGCGTCCAGTTCGGTGCGCATCTCGGTGCGCGCCTCGTTCAGGGGCCGGCCCTTGAGCCGGGCGTTGAGAAAGTTCGACGCCTCGGTCAGGGTCGAGGGGGTGACGCCGGCCTTGAGCGGCATCAGCCGGTTCTCGATGGAGCCGTCGTCCCCGACCAGCACGGCGAGGGCCTGATCATGGCCGAGGGCGACGAACTCGACGTGTTTGACCCCGGCCTCGCGCACCGGGCTGGCCACGATGCTGGCCCCGCCGGCGAGGCCTGAGAGCAGGCTGGAGGCCTCGTTCAGCGCCTCGTCGAAACTGCGTCCCCTTCCGGCGAGGCGGGCGTCGATCTCGCGCCGCTCCTCGGTCCCGACGTCGCCGATCTCCAGCAGGCCGTCGACGAACAGCCGCAGGCCGGCATGGGTCGGGATCCGTCCCGCCGAGGTGTGGGGCGATCCCAGCAGCCCCGCCAGGGTCAGATCCTGCATGGTGTTGCGGATCGAGGCCGGCGACAGGGCGATGCCGGTCTGGGACAGGGTCCGCGAGCCGACGGGTTCGCCGGTCTGGAGGTAGCTTTCGACGATACGGCGGAAGATGTCGCGGGCGCGTTCGTCCAGCGCGGCCAGGCCGGCCGGGCTGCCGCTGAACGGCGAAGGGTTGGGGGCATACAGGCTCACGGTTTCAGGATAAGCAGCGCCGCCGCCCCGTCCAAGGAAATCCATCGATGACCACCGCCCGCCCGTCCGACCGCACCCCCGACCAGCTCCGCGCCGTGACGCTGGAGACCGGCGTGAACCGCTACGCCGAGGGCTCCTGCCTCGTCACGTTCGGGCATACGAAGGTGCTGGTGACGGCCTCGGTCGAGGAGAACGTCCCCGGCTGGATGCGCGGCAAGGGCGCCGGCTGGGTCACCGCGGAATACGGCATGCTGCCCCGGGCCACCCACACCCGCGGCCGGCGCGAGGCCGCCAGCGGCAAACAGACCGGCCGGACGCAGGAAATCCAGCGGCTGATCGGACGTTCGCTGCGGGCTGTGGTCGACCTGAAGCTGCTGGGCGAGCGTCAGGTGGTGCTGGACTGCGACGTCATCCAGGCCGACGGCGGCACCCGCACGGCGGCCATCACCGGCGCCTGGGTCGCGATGGCGAGCGCGTTCGACTACCTGCGCGCCGAGGGCGTGCTCAAGACCGACCCGATCCTCGATCAGGTCGCGGCGGTGTCGTGCGGCGTCTGCAGCGACCAGCCCGTGCTGGACCTCGACTATGAGGAGGATTCCACCGCCGAGGCGGATTCCAACTTCGTCCTGACCGGCACGGGGGCGATCGTCGAGATCCAGGCCACGGGCGAGAAGCGCGGCTTCTCCCGCGCCGAGTTCGACCGGCTGTTCCAGCTGGCCGAGGTCGGTTGCGCGGAACTGTTCGCGATGCAGCGGGCGGCCCTGGGCCGCTGACGGCGGGTCAGCGCTTCCGCGCCGGGCCGAACCGTGCCTATGCTGGCGCTTCCCGCGACCGATCGGAGTGCCTGATGCGCCGGACCGTAATCGCCTTGCTGGCCGTGACCGCCCTGGTCGCCGGTTGCGAACGCCCCGCCGAAGCGCCGGCGGACGGGCCCGCGGCCGCCGCGCCGGCGCCTGAAATGCCCGCCGACGCGCCGCCGCAGGAAGAGGTCGATCCGGCCGTGGTCATGGCCCCCGTCGGCGCGCCGGTCTCCTGCCTGAATGATATCGGGGCCGAGGCGGCGCAGCGGCTGGTCGACCGGTGCATCGCCGTCAGCCCCGCGACCCATCCGCCGTGCAATGTCGCCAACCCCTGCGAAATGATCCAGGGCGAGATCGACCGGTCCTGCGAAATGTATGCGCCGGGCGAGGCGAAGCCCTCGGAATGCGGGGCCTGAGGCGCGTCCCGGCGACCGTTTAACGGTTCCTGTACCCCGGCCGGCTAGCCTTCGGGCCATGACGCCCGTTCCGACGCCCCCCGATCTGCGCGCCCTCACCACCCTGCGGTTCCTCGCGGCCCTGTGGGTCGTGCTCTACACCGCCTGGCCGCACCTCGATGTCAGCTGGGTCCCTGTCGCCGTGACCAAGGGCTATCTGGGCGTCGAGACCTTCTTCGTCCTGTCGGGCTTCATCCTCAGCCACGTCTATCTCGAGGCGGCGGGCGAGAAGCGCTTCAGCTACGGCGGCTTCCTGTGGGCGCGGCTGGCGCGGGTCTATCCGCTGCATCTGGTCACCCTGTTCGGCATGATCGGCCTCGGCGTCGCCGCCACGGTCGCCGGGCTGAGCATCGACGCCAGCCTGACCGACTGGCGCGCCCTGCCCGCGCACCTGACCCTGACCCACGCCTGGGGGCTGGCGACCAGTTCCGCCTTCAACCATCCGTCCTGGTCGATTTCGGCGGAATGGGCGGCCTATCTCAGCTTTCCCGCCTTCGCCTTCGTCGCCTGGCGGCTGAGGGAGCGGCCGGTGCTGGCCACGGCCCTGGCGGCCGCCTTTGCGCTGGGGCTCTACGCCGCCTTCGAGCCGCTGGCGGGCTATTCCCTGACCGAGGCCACCTTCCGCTGGGGCGCGCTGCGGATCGTTCCCTGTTTCGCCCTCGGCTGCGCCCTCTATCTGGTCCATCGCCGCGGCGGCGTGCCCTTCGCCGGCCCGCTGGCCCTCGTCAGCGGTCTGGCCGTTCTGGTCAGCGCCTCCCTGGGTTTGTGGGACGCCGTCACCGTCCTGGCCGCCGGCGGGCTGATTCTGGGGCTCGGCTCGCTGGACAACGCCCGCGCGGGCGTTCTCGGCTCGAAGGTCGGGGTCTATCTCGGCGAGATCAGCTATTCGATCTACATGGTCTGCGCGCCCGTCCTGCTGCTGACGACGAACGTCGCGGCGCGGCTGACCGGCGCGGACGACAAGCGGTTTCACATCATTGTGTGGTTGGCCCTGGTGGCGGCGATTCCGGTCGCGGCGATGATCACCTACCACCTCGTCGAACGCCCGGCCCGCAAGGCTCTGAGAGGGTTCGCCGACCGGCGCGCGGCGCGGGCCGCCGCGGCGAAAGCGCGCACGGACTCGCCTGAAAGGGTTCTTCAACCCTCCGAAACTATCGTCTAAGGCTAGCGGACTGAAACAGGTCGGGACTTTCGCCAGCATGATGAAACGGCTCACAGCCGCTGTAGTTGCAGCGACCCTCGGATTTTCTGCGCTGGGCTACGCGCCCGTTGCGAAGGCCGACGAGCCCTACTGGCAGTGCGTAACCTTCGCCCGCATGTTCTCGGGCATCAACATCTTCGGCGACGCCCTCACGTGGTGGCGCCAGGCCCAGGGCAAGTTCCGCACCGGCGACCGTCCCGAGACCGGCTCGGTCCTCGCCTTCCAGCCCAGCGGCCGGATGACGCGCGGCCACGTCGCCGTCGTTTCGGAAATCCTGACCGACCGCGTGATCCGCGTGACCCACGCCAACTGGGGCGGCAGCCGCGGCCGGGTCGAGGAGAATGTCACGGTCGTCGATGTCTCGCATGACGGCGATTGGACCGCGGTGAAGGTCTGGTACAACCCGATCCATGACCTCGGCACGTCCGTCTATCCGACCTACGGCTTTATCCACAAAGCCCCGGCGCTGCCGTCCGACGGCGTGCTCATGGCCTCGGCTCCCGCGGCTGACGGCCAGCCCTGATCGCCTGACCCCCTGCGGGGTCGCCGCATGATCCGCGTCTACCGCTCCGGCTGCACGGCGTGCGAGGCGTCGATCGTCGATCCCGCCGACTGGTCGATGCCGCCTGACACCTTGTGGATCGACCTGATCAACCCCACGCGCCAGGAAGACGCCGCCGTCGAAAGGGCGCTGGGTCTTGCCGTTCCGACACGCGAGGAGATGGGCGAGCTGGAGGCCTCCAGCCGGGTCTACCGGGAAAACGGCGCCACCTACGCCACCGCCGATCTCATCACCCATGGCGACGACGCACTTCCGGGCCTCGAGCCGGTCACCTTTGTTCTGACCGACGGCCCCCTGGTGACCGTTCGCTATACCGACCCCCGGCCGTTTGCGATGATGATCGACAAGCTGGGCCGTGAACCGGCGCTGTGCACCTCAGGCGCCGACATGTTCCTGAATCTCATGGAGGCGGTGATCGACCGGAACTCGGACGTTCTGTCCAGGAACGGCGCCCGGGTCGAAGGCATCGCCGGCCATGTCTTCTCCGGCGGACGGGCCGTCGGTTTCGACAAGCTGATCACCAAGCTGGGTCAGGCCCAGATGGCCTCGGCGCGGATCGAACAGAGTCTGGCCGGACTGCTCCGGATATTCGCCTTTGTCGGGATGGACGAGCGGGTCGATACGGACGAGGCGCGCTCCCATCTCCGGTCGCTCGGCCGTGACGCCGACAGTCTGATCGCCCACAATCAGTCGGTGGCGATCGCGATCAATTTCCAGCTGTCGGCGGCTCTCGGCCTGATCAACATCGAACAGTCGTCGATCATCAAGATCTTTTCGGTGGCGGCGGTGGCTTTCCTGCCGCCGACCCTGATCGCCTCCATCTACGGGATGAATTTCGAACATATGCCGGAGCTGCCGCAGCCCTGGGCCTATCCGGCGGCCGTCGCGGCGATGGTGGTCTCGGCGATCCTGCCGCTGGCCTGGTTCAAGCGCAAAGGCTGGCTGTAGGGCGTCCGGCGGGCTTGACCCCGGACCCGCGTCCGCGCTTTCTGACGCCAGCCCCCGGAGCCTCCCATGCGTCCCGTCTTCGCCGCCCTCGCCGTCCTCCTCCTCGCCGCCTGTTCGCCGGCCGAGGAGCCCGCCCCGCCGCCCGCGGCGCCCGAGCCCGCGCCGGTGCTCGGCGGCGTCGATCTGGCCCGGCCGGTCCGCGCGCTCGGCACGGAGCCGTTCTGGAGCGTCGAACTGACCGGGACGGAGCTGGTCTATACGACCGCCGGATCGCCTGAGCAGCGCGCGCCCCAGCCCAATCCCCTGGTCCAGGGCACGACGGCGACCTGGGAGGCGGAAACGGCCGACGGAACCACCCTGAGCGTCACCCTGATCTCGACCGAATGCTCGGACGGGATGAGCGACCGGACCTATCCGCTGACGGCCATGGTCAAGCTGGGCGGACAGGAGCTGACCGGCTGCGCCGCCTCGACCGCCGCCGTCATGTCCGCCGGCGAAAGCGGCCCGGTGGTCGATCAGGGTCAGCCCCCCGCCTGATCCCGCAGCGTGCGCATCGCCCCCAGGCGGGCGAAGGCCACGAGCAGCGCCTTGCGCCGCGCCGGGGCGAGGGGCGACGCCGGCGCATCCCGGACCACCGCCCCGCCGAAGCCGTCCGCGACGATCAGTCCGGGCGCGTCGGGCAGGATGTCGGACGGAAATTCGGGCGCCACGGCGAAATAGAAGGCGTCGCAGAAGGGCCCGTATTCGCCCCATTTGCGATCGACCCGATAGTCCTCGATCCCCGACTTGACCTCGCAGATGACGATGTCCCCGCGCGGCCCCAGGGCCATGACGTCGGCGCGCCGGCCGTTGGGCAGGCCGACCTCGAGCAGGGGCGCATAGCCGAGGTCGACCATCAGCCGCGCCGCGCCGCGCGTCACCGCCAGCGTGGTCTGCGGCCGGCTGAAGACGAGGTCGATCTGGAGCAGGGCGGCGGCCATGCCGTCTTTATGTTCGGCATATGTTCCGATTTCAAGCCGCGGTCGCCGTCGACGGTGAACGCCCCGGCGGTCTACCGCCCCGTGTGCACCACGGCGCCCGTGTCGAAGCCCAGCGACCGCGCGCGGGCGACCAGTCTGGCCCGTTCAGCCTCCGACGGGCTCTGGCTGCGATGCCAGACCCACCAGTCGGACTTGTTCGGCAGACCCATGATGGCCCAGCTGTAGTCGGGCGCGTGGTCCCAGACCCAATAGTTCTGCCCTGCCAGCCCGCCCACGCCCAGCAGGCCCGTCAGGGTGAAGCGGAAGCGGGCGTTGGTGCCCGGATCGGTGACCCGGGCGTTGGCCCTCAGGGTCTCGACGATCCCGTCGGCGCGCCGGGTGCAGGTGACGATGACGGAATAGCGGTTGGCCTGACCTTGCGGATTGAAGTCGATCTGGGCCCGCCGGCAGTCTTTCTGCACGTCGTTGTGGCTGCGCGCGATCTCGAACCAGCGGCCGTCGAACTGGTCCAGCACGATGTTGCGCGACTGGGCCGCGGCGGGGGCGGCGACAGCGGTCAGGGCGGCGGCGATCAGGGCGGATCGGATCGGTTTCATCGGGCGTCCTCAGGTCGGCGTCGGGCCAAGATACGTCTGAACCCTCCGGGAAGTTGCCCTGTTCAGAGGATAAACCGGCTCAGATCGGCGTCGCGGGCCAGTTCGGCGACCAGATCCCGCACCCGTTCGCCGTCGAAGGCGACGGTCTGGCCGGACAGGTCGGAGGCCCTGAAGCTGGTCTCCTCCAGCACCCGCTCCAGCACCGTGACCAGCCGCCGCGCGCCGATATTCTCGACCGCGCCATTGGCCGCCACGGCGGCGTCGGCCAGGGCCTCGACCGCGTCCGGGGTGAAGGTCAGGGTCACGTCCTCGGTGGCCAGCAGGGCCTGGTTCTGACGGATCAGGTTGGCCTCGGGCTCGGTCAGGATGCGCACGAAGTCGTCGCGGGTCAGGGCCTTCAACTCGACCCGGATCGGCAGCCGCCCCTGCAGTTCGGGCAGCAGGTCCGAGGGCTTGGCGACATGGAAGGCGCCCGAGGCGATGAACAACACATGGTCCGACTTCACCGGCCCGTATTTGGTCGAGACCGTCGTCCCCTCGATCAGCGGCAGCAGGTCGCGCTGCACGCCTTCGCGGCTGACGTCGCCGCCGGACCGGTCGGACCGGCCCGCCACCTTGTCGATCTCGTCGATGAAGACGATGCCCTCGTTCTCGGCCAGCAACAGCGCCTCGGTGGTCAGGCTTTCCTGATCCAGCAGCTTGTCGCTTTCCTCGGTGACCAGGGGCGTCACGGCGTCGCGGACCAGCAGCTTGACGGTCTTCGTTCGCCCGCCGCCCAGCTTGCCCAGCATTTCCGACAGATTGATCATGCCGACATTGCCGCCGCCGGGGAGGTCCAGCCCCTGCATGGGCGAGGCCGTATCGGCCAGCTGGAGCTCGATCTCCTTGTCGTCCATCTCTCCGGCCCGCAGCCTCTTGCGGAAGCTCTCACGCGTGGCCGGCTGTGAGCCCGGGCCAACCAGGGCGTCGAGGATCCGCTCCTCGGCCGCCGCCTCCGCCTTGGCCTTGACCCCGGTCCGGCGCTTGTCGCGCACCATGACGAGGGCCGCCTCGACGAGGTCGCGCATGATCGAATCCACGTCGCGGCCGACATAGCCGACCTCGGTGAACTTGGTCGCCTCGATCTTCAGGAAGGGGGCCCCGGCCAGCCGGGCGAGCCGGCGGGCGATCTCGGTCTTGCCCACCCCGGTGGGCCCGATCATCAGGATGTTCTTGGGCGTGACCTCGTCGCGCAGGTCGTCGGGGACGCGCTTGCGCCGCCAGCGGTTGCGCAGGGCCACGGCCACGGCGCGTTTGGCGTCGTCCTGGCCGACGATGAAACGGTCGAGTTCGGAGACGATTTCGCGGGGGGAAAGGTCGGTCATAATGTGCAGATAGGAGGGCTCAGCCCCCGGCGGGAGGGGGTGGGGCGATCGGCGCCGGGATCAGCTGGGCCATGATCAGCCGCCAGCCTTCCGGCCGCTTCTGCCACAGTCGCATATAGTGGCCGGTCCGGTCCTGCCCTTCGCGGGTCCAGCCCGCGCGGCCATAGGTCCAGACCATGTCGCCTCCATCCGAGGCGCCGCCGCCCTCGGTGACGCCGAATGTGAACCGCGCCGGCCAGCCGTCCAGGGCGGCAGCGAAGGCGTCCGGACCCTCCGCCGGGGGCAGGGGGGCGACATAGAGGCGGCCCTCGGGCGCCAGCACGGCGAGATGCGCCGCCTTCTGGTCCGTCGCGGCGGCGGCGGCGAGATCCGCCTCGACCGCCGTGACCTCGGCCATCGCCGCTTCGGGCGAGCCTGAACCCACCGTGGCCACGGGCAGGAGGCGCGGCTGGCTGTCGGGGCCCGGCTGGCCGGCCGGGCTGGCGTTCGAGCCGCCGTCATACACCCAGCGCCAGGCGCCGTCCGCCTGGCGCCGCCAGACCGTGAAATAGTGGCCATAGCCTTCCTGATCGCGGGCGGCGGGGCCCGTGGTGAACCCCATTTCGCCGGACCGGGCCACGCCGGCGAAGGTCGGCCACCATTCGATCAGGGGTTCGCCCGGCTGTCGGGTCAGCGGCGCGCCTTCGAACACGGCGGCGACGGTCTGCGCCTGCCCGCCGTTGATCAGAATGCTGTCGGGGCGGCTCCATTTCTGGAAGCTGCCCCCGAAACCCAGGGCCGGAAAGTCCGCGGCGAAGGCCCGCTCGGCGGCCACGATGGGCGCGGCGTCCGGTGTCTGGGCCAGAACGGGGGCGGCGGACAGCAGGACGGCGGCGAAGACGAGCGTGCGCATGGGAAATCCTCCGGCCCGCATTGATCGCCGAAACCGCGCGGCTGTCCCGTTAAATCGCGGCAAGGCCGGCGCGCTTGCCTGGAGTTGCTGGTTCTCCACCAAGGACCACCCAGGCCGCGCCGCCGCAGCTCTTCAGCAAGGCGAGCCTCATAGACGGATTCAAGGAGTCCCGGCCCGAGAGCGCGATGAACGGCAATCGCCGAATCCACCACGATCCGCCCGATCCGATCGTCTTCCTCCGACACGCCCCCGGTCCCTTCGTGCCCTTTGTGGTCCTTGGTGTCCTTGGTGATGAACCCACGGACCGACCCCTTACTCCAGCGACTCAACCGTCAGATTGCCGTTGGTGTAGACGCAGATGTCGGCCGCGATAGCCATGGCGCGGCGGGCGATGGTCTCGGCGTCCATGTCGGTGTGGTCGAGCAGGGCGCGGGCGGCCGAAAGGGCGAAATTGCCGCCCGAGCCGACGGCGGCCACCCCGTGTTCCGGCTCCAGCACGTCGCCGACGCCGGTGACGGTGAAGATCGAGCTCTTGTCCGCGACCAGCAGCATGGCCTCCAGGCGGCGCAGGTAGCGGTCGGTGCGCCAGTCCTTGGCCAGGTCGACGCAGGCGCGCGCCAGCTGGTCGGGATACTGCTCCAGCTTGGCTTCCAGCCGCTCGATCAGGGTGAAGGCGTCGGCCGTCGCGCCGGCGAAGCCCGCCAGCACCCTTCCGCCCGCCAGCACCCGCACCTTGCGCGCGGCGCCCTTGACGATGGTCGGGCCCATGGAGACCTGACCGTCGCCGGCGATGACGGTTCGGCCATTCTTGCGCACGGCCAGGATGGTCGTGCCGTGCCAGTCCGGAAAGTTCGGGATCGCGTTCATCATCCGTTTCAGATGGAGACCGAAATACGGCGCGGCAAGCGGAAAGCAACAGAAATACAACGGCCGCGCTCAGCCACAATATGACCAATGTAACCCGTTACATTGCCAAACTGTACCCCGTAATTTGCCACATAAGGGAGCGGTCGTGCTTCATCGCGTGATATACGCCAGCGAAGCCGTTGGCGCGACTGGCGTCTCGACCTTGTCGATCGCACAGATCCTCGGCGTTTCGGACCGCAACAACCGGCGCGACCGCGTGTCCGGCTGCCTGATGTTCCATCAGGGCCATATCCTGCAGGCCCTGGAAGGCGAACGCGCCGATCTGGACCGCCTGATGCGCCGCATCATCGACGATCCGCGCCATACCGGCCTGAGGGTGCTGTCCGACATGCCCATCCCCGAGCGCCGTCTGCAGGAGCCGATGAGCCTGTGCGCCGACCCCGCCTCCCTGCTGGACCGGATCGGCCTGCCGTGCATCTCGCGCCTGACCGCCAATGAGGCGGAAACCCTGCTGGACATCCGCAAGGCCGCCTGACGGCGTGGACCTTCCGGCGCGCACGCCCTAACTGGGGCGGTGACCTTCTCAGACGACGAAATCGAACGCTACGCCCGCCATCTGGTGCTGGCCGAGGTCGGCGGACCCGGGCAGCAGCGGCTGAGGGCCGCGCGCGTGGGCCTGATCGGTCTCGGCGGCGTCGGGGCGCCGGCGGCCCTCTATCTGGCCGCGGCCGGCATCGGGGCGCTGCGCCTGATCGACGATGATGCGGTCGCCCTGTCCAATCTCCAGCGCCAGATCGCCTTCGATGCGTCCGACCTCGGCCGTCCCAAGGTCGAGGCCGGGGCCGAAACCCTGACCGCGCTCAACCCGCATGTGCGGATCGAACCCATCGCCGAACGGCTGACCGGCGCGGACGCCGCCCGCCTGATCGAGGGCTGCGACGTCGTCATCGACGGCACGGACGATTTCGGAACCCGGTTCGCCGTCAACGCCGCCTGCGTGGCGGCGCGCATCCCGCTGGTCTCCGGCGCCCTGGGACGGTGGAGCGGTCAGGTCGGCGTCTTCACCGGCCGGCCCTGCTACCGCTGCCTCGTGCCCGCCGCCCCTCCGGAGGCCGAGACCTGCGCCCGCGTCGGCGTGATCGGGGCGCTGGCGGGCGTGGTCGGGTCCATGGCCGCGCTCGAGGCGATCAAGCTCGTCACCGGCGCGGGGGCTGCGCTGGCGGGCCGGTTGCTGATCTACGACGGCCTGGCCGGGACCGCCCGGACGGTCACCGTCGCCGCCGACCCCGGCTGTCCGGTCTGCGCCTAGACCATTTTTGCTTCAGGTCGATTCGACCTGAAGTCAAACAATGGTCCAGAATCTCGCTCTAGGCGAAGACCCGCCGGAACAGCTCGATATACTGGGTCATCAGATCCAGTTCGACGCCGTCTTCCCAGTCGGCATGGCCTGACCCGCGGACCTCGACATAGTCGACGGACTTGCCGGCGCGATCCAGCGCCTCCTTCATGCGCCGCGACTGGAAGACGGGAACGATGGGATCGTCCACGCCGTGCACCAGCATGACCGGGCAGGCGATTTCAGAGGCCCGGCGGCGGGGCGAGGCGAGGGCCAGGGCCGCGGCGTCCGCCTCCGGGTCGCCGATCCGGGTGGACCAGAAGCGGTAGGCCACGTTCTCCGCCGAACTGTCGCCCCGCTTCTCATTGGCCAGCAGTTCGGGCAGGTCGCTGTCTCCGCAGATCGCGATGGCGGCCTTGTACAGGTCCGGACGGCGCACGGCGCCCATCAGGGCCGCATAGCCGCCGTAGCTGCTCCCCATGATGCCGACCTTGCCGGCGTCCAGCCCGCGGGCCTTGATCGCATGGTCGACGGCGTCCTCGACGTCTTCCTGCATCCGGTCGCCCCAGCGCCCCCAGCCCTCGCTGGCGAAGGCCAGGCCATAGCCGCCGGAGCCGCGGAAATTGGGCTGCAGCACCCACCAGCCTTCGGCCGCCAGGGCTTGGACCGTGCGATCCCAATTCATCACGTCGCGCAGTTCGGGTCCGCCGTGCGGCAGGACGATGAGGGGGCCGGGCGCGCCCCCGGGAGGCGCGGTCAGATAGGCGCGGATGGCGGCGCCGTCGCGGGTGGTCACATCCAGCGCCTCGGTCCGGCCCAGTCGCTCGGTCTGAAGGGCGGTGCGCGGGGTCAGGTTGACGAAGCTGCGCGCGGCCCGGTCATACAGATACCAGGCGCCGGGCTCATTGGGCCCGCTGACATAGGCCAGGAAACGGTTGTGGGTCCGGTCGATATCGACCAGGCGCACATTGCAGCTGTTGTCGAAGAACCGGTTCATGGCCCGGTGGTGCGGCGCCAGTTCCGGCACGGCGAAGTCATATTCGAGGCGGTCGTTCCAGTAGGCGGCGCCCAGATAGACGCCGCGATCGTCGATCAGGCCGCCCGAGACGTCGGACCGGGGCCGCGAGGCGACGGGCGGGCCATAGACGCCTGTCCGCAGGTTGAACTCGCGGATGGACTGGACGTCCTCGCCCTCCTGTCGGGCTGAGACGAGGATCACGTCGTCCTGTTCGGTCGCCGCGACATATTCGAAGTCGAGCGTGTCGGCGATCCGCATCCGGCGCACGAACCGCCACTGACGCTCTCCGGGCGCCCGGGCCATGATCTCCAGGGTGTTTCCGGTGCTGTTGATGTCATAGCGCAGCACCGGCACGCCGTGCCGGGTCTCCCAGCCCACCGTGTCGAAATCGCCGCGCTCGAACTCTTCGGCCCGGCCGGTCATGACATTGACCTTGTACAGGGCGTTGATGCGCCGCGCCTGCGTCGGAGCCATCATCAGCACGTGCTCGGGATCGTCGTGCAGCAGATCGACGATGGAGCCGAGGTTGCGGGTGGTCCGCATCCGTTGCGGTTCATTGTCGAAAAGGACCACGGCGCCGCCGGTGTCGGGATTGATCGACACCATCCGCCGGGAAATCACGGCCTCGGCGGTGGTCGAGCCCAGCGACCGCGCCGAGGTCCGTTCCGTGATGCCCCGACCGCCCAGGGCGATCCGAACCAGCAGCCGTTCGTCGCTGGCCCAGGCCATGGACTCGCAGTCCACGTCGCCCAGCGGCGCGCGCTTGGGCGGGGCGGAAGGATTGGCGGCGTCCAGCACGTCGAGAACCGAGAGCCGGACCCTGCCCTGATGGACCTCGCGGATAATGGCGATGCGTTCGCCCGAGGGCGACAGGGCCACGCCCTTGACGCCGTCCTTGGCGTAGAAGTCCGCCAGGGCGTGGGGCGTGATCTGACGCGCCGCCACGGGCCCCGCCGCCGCCGCAACCCCGAGTCCGCCGGCGCCCGCCAGCAGACCCCGGCGCGACAACGCCCACCGCGCCGCCGCGGAATTCCTGATTGTCATGACACGCCCCCGATACTCCAGGTCCTACCAGCCCAAGGTTGACGCCGGCGTCAAGCGAAGGCCTGACGCAGCAGGGCCACATAGCGGGTCACCAGCTCCTGCTCCTTGGCGTCCTCCCAGTCCGCATGCCCCGCGTCCTCGACCTCGATCAGCTCGACCGGCTTGCCCGCGCCGCGCAGGGCGTCGCGCATCCGGCGGGACTGGATCGACGGCAGGACGGGGTCGTCGGCCCCGTGAACCAGCAACACCGGGCAGGCGATCTCGCCGGCCCGACGGCGGGGCGAGCCCGCCTCCAGCGCCGGCCCCATCACCGACCGATCGCCGATGCGTTTGGTCCAGAATTCATAGATCGGCTGACCCGGGGTGTCGTCCAGGCGCTCCTCCCACGCCAGCACGTCGGGCAGGTCATAGACGCCGCAGATGCCGATCGCCGCCTTGTACAGGTCCGGCCGCTTCACCGCTCCCATCAAGGCGGCATAGGCCCCGTAGCTGGTGCCCATGATCGCGACCTTCGACGCGTCCAGCCCCTTTGCGGCGATGGCGTGAGCGACGGCGTCCTCCACGTCGTCCTGCATGCGGTCGCCCCAGCGGGTCCAGCCCTGTTGGGCGAAGCTCTGGCCATAGCCGCCCGAGCCGCGGAAATTGGGCCGCAGCACCCACCAGCCCTGCGCCGCCAGCACCTGCACCTGCCGGTCCCAGCTGGGCGTGTCGCGCACCTCGGGCCCGCCGTGGGGCAGGACGACCAGGGGGCCGGGCCGGCCGCCGGGCGGCGCCGTCAGATAGGCCTCGATGGTCGCCCCGTCTCGGGTCTGCACCTGCAGCACCTCGCTGGCGCCCAGCCGTGCGGGGTCGAGGTCCCGCGCCTGGCCGAGGTTGACGATCGCGCGCGCGGCCTTGTCGTAGAAGAACCAGGCCCCCGGCTCCGCCGGCCCGTCCACACGGGCGATGAACCGGTTCCGCGCCATGTCGACGTCCGTGAAATGCACATTGCACGCATTGTCGAAGAAGCGGTTGAGGGCCCGGTGGTGCACCGCCAGCGCGGGGTCGACGAACTCATATTCCAGCCGTTCGCCATAGTAGGCGGCGCCCAGATAGTTGCCCGCCGAGTCCGGCAGGCCATAGGCGACATCCCGGCCCGGGCGGGGGTTCAGCGCCGGGCCGAGCGCGGTGGTCGTCAGGTCCATCTCGCGGACGCTCTGGACGTCCTCGGTGTCGAGACGGGCGATGACCAGCACCTTGCCGGGCGTCTCGCCGGCGCCGACCCAAAGGAAGTCCGGCGCCTCGCGCACGCGGGTGCGGCGCGCCATCTTCCACTCGGTCTCGCCCGGCGCCCGGACCATGATGGTCTCGACCGTGCCGCGGCTGTTCATGTCATGGCGCAGGACTGGGACGCCGTTGACGGCCCGCCAGTGATAGGTGCCCGAGCCGCCGCGCTCGATCCGGGTCGCCGCGCCCGTATTCACATTGACCCGGTGCAGGCCCATTACCCCGTCGGCCTCCCAAGCGGCCATCAGCACATTGTCGGGATCGCCGGGCAGCATGTCGATGATGCGGCCCATGTCGAAGGTGTAGCGCATGCGCTGGCGCTGATCGCTGAACAGCACGACCGGATCGCCGGTCGTCGCATGCACAGAGACGACGCGGCTCATATAGTATTCGACGTCCTCCGACCTTCGGTTGGACCCGGCGATCGCCCGGCCCGAAGACGTGCCCCTCAGAAGCACGGTCACCAGCACGCGATCGTCGCTCGCCCAGTCGATGGACCTGACCCAGACCGGACCCAGTTCGAACCGGCGACGCGGGCCTTCAGGGTCGGCGGCGTCGATGAAGTCGACGGCGCTGCGCGGGGTCTCGTCCGTGCCGAGGTTCTCGGCCACGGCGATCCGGGTGCCGGACGGCGACAGGGCCGCGCCGCTGCTCATGGTCGGTTTGAAGAACTCGCTCAGCGGATAGGCGGCGCCCTGGGCCCGGGCCACGCCCGGCGGCAAGGCCGCCATCCCCGCCAGCGCCGCCGTTCCGGCCAGCAGGCCGCGCCGCGACAGGGCGGCTCGCGCCGCCTTGGTCAATCCGATTGTCATGGTCCCACCCCGAAACGCTACCCGACCCCTACCAACCCAAGGTTTGGCGGGGCGTCAAGCGCAAGGATTCAGAGCATGGCGGGGATGACGCGGTCCGGCGGCCGGTGGCCGTTGTGGAAGGTCTGGATATTGGCGATCACCCGGTCGCCCATGTCCTGCCGGGCTTCCAGCGTCGCCGACCCCAGATGCGGCAGCAGCACGACGTTGGCGTGACCCAGCAGGCCCGGGTGAATGGCCGGCTCGTGCTCATAGACGTCCAGCCCGACCCCGGCGATCGCGCGGCGCGCCACGGCGTCGGACAGGGCTGCCTCGTCGATCAGTTCGCCGCGGGCGGTGTTGATCAGAATGGCGTGCGGCTGCAGCCGGGCCAGCCGTTCCGCCGACAGCAGGTGGTGCGTCTCCCTCGTCGCCGGGCAGTTCAGCGAGATCAGGTCCATGCGCGCCAGCATCTGGTCCAGATCGTCCCAGTAGGTGGCCCCCAGCTCCTCGGCGATCATGGCCGGGACGGGTTTGCGATTGTGATAGTGGACCTGCATCCCGAATGCCTTCGCGCGGCGCGCCAGGGCCTGACCGATGCGGCCCATGCCGACGATGCCCAGCCGCTTGCCCCACAGTTTGCGCCCGGTCATCCAGGTCGGGCTCCAGCCCTCGAACCGGCCCTCGGCCACCACCTGGGCCCCTTCGACGATGCGGCGGCTGACCGCCAGAATGAGCGCCATCGTCAGATCCGCCGTGTCCTCCGTCAGGACCCCCGGCGTATTGGTCACGATCAGGCCGCGGCCCACGGCGGCGTCGATGTCGATGTGATCCACGCCCGCGCCGAAATTGGCGATCATCTTCAACTGGTCGCCCGCCGCCGCGATCAGGGCCGCGTCTATGGTGTCGGTGATGGTCGGGACCAGCACGTCGGCGCGCTGCACCGCCGCCTCCAGCGCCGCGCGGTCCATCGGCCGGTCGCTCAGGTTCAGCTCCGCGTCGAACAGTTCGCGCATGCGCGTCTCGACGGCGTCCGGCAGCCGTCTGGTTAACACGACCTTAAGTCTGGGCGCGGACATTGGCGGCCTTCGGTTTCAACCGCTTCGGCTTATTGGCGCATCTGGTGTCTGGCAAGGCTCGCTCACGCTTCCAACAACTGGTCGTCCTCGGCGCCGTCCTGACCGGAGCCGTCCTGGCCGGCGCGGGTCAGGCCATGCCCGACGGCCGGCCGACCCCCAGCGGCCAGCCGGTGCCGCGCTGGCTGTCGCTGAAATCCAACGAGGTCCGGGCGCGGTTCGGCCCCGGTCTCGACTACCGCATCCTGTGGGAATACCGGGTACCGGGCCTGCCCGTGCAGGTGGTCGCCGAGACCACCGAATGGCGCAAGATCTGCGATCCCGAAGGCGGCGTCGCCTGGGTTCACCGCAGCGTCGTTTCGAGCCGCCGCAGCGTCTTCAACGCTTCGGAGGCCGAGATTCCGATCCGTTCCGGCCCATCTGAAACCGCCGCCATGCGTGCCCGGCTGACGCCCCGCTCGGTCGTGGCCATGGAAGACTGCGAAGAGGGCTGGTGCGAGGTCCGGATCCGCCGGATGCGGGGCTTCGTGCGCCAGCGCGATGTCTTCGGCGGCCAGGACCGGGCCCTGTGCAACGCCGCCCGCCCGGCCGGCCGCGGACGCTGAAGTCTCCCGTCCGCGTCCGTATGCTTCGACCGCTAAAAAGTTGAGCCGCCGGTTCGCGTCGTGTAACCCGACGGCAACACCCGCTGGAGAGCGTCCTTGAGCCAGTCGAAAAATCCGTCGTCCTACGATTACGAGGCCCTGCTTGCGGCGGGCCGGGGCGATCTGTTCGGGCCGGGCAACGCCAAGCTGCCGGCGCCGCCGATGCTGATGTTCGACCGGATCGTCACCATCAACGCGGACGGCGGCGCCCACGGTAAGGGTCACATCGAGGCCGAGCTGGATATCCATCCGGACCTCTGGTTCTTCCAGTGCCATTTCATCGGCGACCCGGTCATGCCCGGCTGTCTCGGCCTTGACGCCATGTGGCAGCTGGTCGGCTTCTATCTCGGCTGGATCGGCGGCCCCGGAAAGGGCCGGGCCCTGGGCGTCGGCGAGGTCAAATTCACGGGGCAGGTCACCCCGGACGTCAAGAAGGTCGTCTACAAGATCGACCTGAAACGGGTCATCAACCGCCGCCTGGTCATGGGCATCGCCGACGGGGTTCTCGAAGCCGACGGCGTCCCCATCTATACGGCGACCGACATGCGGGTCGGCCTGTTCGGCGCCACGGAACCCGTCGGCGGCTGACTCCATTCGAAGACCGCGATCAACGCGGCGAATAGCGTTCAAGAAGGAAACCACACCATGCGGCGTGTCGTCGTCACCGGACTGGGTATCGTCTCATCCATCGGCACCGGCCAGGACGAGGTCTCGACCTCGTTGCGCGAGGCCCGCTCGGGCGTCGTCGCCGCGCCGGACCATACGAAATACGGTTTCCGCTCCCAGGTCTGGGCGCCGCCGGCGCTCGGCCACACCGCCGAGGACTGGGCTCCGCACGTCGATCGCCGCGCCGCCCGCTTCCTCGCCAACGGCACCGCCTGGGGCCACATCGCCTTCGAGGAGGCGCTGAAGGATTCCGGCCTGACCGCCGAGGAGACCCAGTCCGAGCGCATCGGCCTGATCGTCGGCGAGGGCGGCCCCTCGACCCAGATCATCCTTCAGGCCGCCGCCACGACGATCGAAAAGAACTCGCCCAAGCGCATCGGGCCGTTCGCCGTGCCCAAGGCCATGGCCTCGGGCCCGTCGGCCGTGCTGGCCACCTGGTTCCAGCTCAAGGGGATCAACTATTCGATCTCCTCAGCCTGCGCGACCAGCGCCCACTGCATCGGCGCGGCCGCGGAACAGATCGCCTGGGGCAAGCAGGACGTGGTCTTCGCCGGCGGCGTCGAGGACATCGACTGGTCCATGTCCAACATGTTCGACGCCATGGGCGCCATGTCGTCCAACTTCAACGAGACGCCCTCGGTCGCCAGCCGCGCCTATGATGTGGCCCGCGACGGCTTCGTCATCGCCGGCGGGGCCGGCATCGTGGTGCTGGAAGAGTATGAGCGGGCCGTGGCGCGCGGCGCGACGATCTACGCCGAGGTCACCGGCTACGGGGCCAATTCCGACGGCTACGACATGGTCGCCCCCTCGGGCGAGGGCGCCGAGCGCTGCATGAAGATCGCCCTCGAAATGGCCGGCAATCCGAAAATCGACTACCTCAACCCGCACGGCACCTCGACCCCCGTCGGCGACTCCAAGGAGATGGGGGCGGTGCGCAATGTCTTCGGCGACCAGATGCCGATGATCTCCTCGACCAAGTCGCTGACGGGTCATTCGCTCGGCGCCGCCGGGGCCCAGGAGGCCATCTACTGCCTGCTGATGATGAAGCACGGCTTCGCCGCCGAGAGCGCCCACATCGAAACCCTCGACCCCGAGTTCGAGGGCATGCCGATCCTGCGCAAACGTCACGACGGCGAACTGAAGCACGTCATGTCCAACAGCTTCGGCTTCGGCGGCACGAACGGCACGCTGATCCTCAGCAAGGTCTGACCGGCGGCTCTACCAGCCGCTCTCGGCGCCCGCGCTGGTGATGCAGGCAGCCGCCGCCGCGCGGGTCTCCATGCGCTTCGGAGATGCGGTGTCGAGCGCCGCGTTCAGGTCGAAGCGGACGAACTGCCGGTCGGGGCTGGACGGCCGCGGGCCCGTCCCCACGCAGATCCAGCTTGCGCGCGCGCCCTCGCCGCCGGCGAGGACGACGATCGTCGCGCCCGTCGCCCCTTGTTCGGCCAACTGGCGGCTGGCGCAGGTGCGGGTGTCCTGGGCCGAGATGGTGCAGTGCTCGAACTCGGCAAGGTCCAGCCCGGTCGGCAGAAGTTCGAACCAGCCGCCGGAGGGGCCGCCCGCCGACAGGCTCTGCAGCATGGCGTCGTGTTGGGTCCGCGACGTAGCGTCGAGATGCGGGGAAGAGGCCAGCAGCACCTTGACCCGCAACGGCGGCGGACCGGCCTGGGCCATGGCGCCTCCCGGGGCCGCAAAACCGCACACGATGAGGGCGGACAGAAGGATCAGAAGGCGCATCCGAATGACTCCGCTCGGCGTTCCCTGCATCCTGACCGGGTTTTCCGGTAAGGAAACCCCTCACAACCTGACGCGCGGGAGCCCGGTCTGACCCTCGACCCCTACATCCTGTTCCTGCTGGGCCTCGGCGCCGTCGTCCTGCTGGTGTCCTGGGCGCCGACGGGGCTGAAAAAGCTGCCGCTGACCCTGGCCATCCTGTGCGTGGCCCTGGGCGTGGTGGTGTTCAGCACCGGCCTGCTGTCGTTCAACCCCGACCCCCGGACGTGGGATACGGCGACCGAACGGCTGACCGAACTGGTGGTGATCATCAGCCTGATGGGGGCGGGGCTGAAGCTGGACCGGCCGGTGGGCTGGCGCCGGTGGGACTCGACCTGGCGGCTGCTGGCCGTGGCCATGCCCCTGACCATTGCGGCGGTGGCCTGGCTGGGCGTGGCCGGCCTTGGTTTCAGCCTGGCCATGGCCCTGTTGCTCGGCGCGGCCATGGCCCCGACCGATCCGGTGCTGGCCGCCGACGTTCAGGTCGGACCGCCCAAGTCCGGCGACGAGGACGAGGTGCGCTTCGGCCTGACCTCGGAAGCGGGGCTCAACGACGCCCTGGCCTTCCCCTTCGTCCATCTGGCCATTCTGGCGGCCGCCGGGGGGCTGGCCTCGACCGCTGATCTGACCGACTGGTTCACCGTCAAGGTCGGCTGGAAGCTGCTCGCCGGCGCCGGCGTCGGCGTGCTGTGCGGCCTGGGGTTCGGCCGGCTGGTGTTTCGCCGCAACGAGGGTTCGGCCCGCTTCGGCGACGGTCTGGTGGCGCTGGCGGCGACCCTGCTGGCCTATGCCGCGGCGGAACTGGCCCACGGCTACGGCTTCCTCGCCGTCTTCATCTGCGCCCTGACCCTGCGCGCCTGGGAACGCGACCACGACTTCCATCAGGAGATGCACGACTTCTCCGACCAGATCGAACGGCTGCTGATGATGCTGCTGCTGGTCCTGTTCGGCGGGGCCCTGGCCAACGGCCTGCTGGCGTCCCTGACCTGGATCGACGCCCTGGTCGGCCTGGCGGTGGTCTTCGTGGTCCGGCCCGTCGCCGGGATGATCGCCATGATCGGCTCGCGCCAGCCGATGCGCGAGCGGCTGCTGCTGTCCTTCCTCGGCATCCGCGGCGTCGGCTCGGTCTATTACATCGCCTATGCCCTGAACCACGGCGACTTCGGCGACAGCGAGCGGCTGTGGGCCATCGTCGGCTTCATCATCCTCGTCTCGATCCTCGTCCACGGCGTCACCGCCGCCCCGCTGCTGCAGCGGCTGACGCGGCGGCGCGAGGCGGAGACGGGCTGACGCTTTCCCCCGAAGGCGGGCGCTGCTAACCCTCCGCCACGGCCTCAGGCAGCGAGCGACCGCGTCGCGAGCGTCAGGCTGACCAAACCGGCCTCAAGTCGCGAGCAACCGCGTTGCGAGCATAGGCCACCAAGAAGGAGACGGACCATGGCGAGCGAGAGCGGCTGGAACATGCCCAAGGGCGACCTGATGAAGGGCAAGAAGGGCCTGATCATGGGGGTCGCCAACAGCAACTCCATCGCCTGGGGCATCGCCTCCCAGCTGGCCGCCCAGGGCGCCGAACTGGCCTTCACCTATCTCGGCGAGGGGCTTGAGCGCCGCGTCCGCCCGCTGGCCGAGAGCGTCGGCGCCAAACTGCTGATCCAGGCCGACGTCACCGACGACGCCTCGATGGACCAGGCCTTCGCCGAGCTGGAAAAGGCCTTCGGCACGATCGATTTCGTCGTCCATTCGGTGGCCTTCGCCAACAAGGACGAGCTCAAGGGCAGCTTCGTCGACAACACCAGCCGCGACAGCTTCCTGCTGGCCATGAACATCTCGGCCTTCAGCTTCGTCGACGTGGCCAAACGGGCGTCGAAGCTGATGCCCAACGGCGGCTCGCTGGTGACCATGACCTATCTCGGCTCGGAACGGGCCATCCCCAACTACAACACCATGGGCGTGGCCAAGGCGGCGCTCGAGGCGGCGACCCGCTACATCGCCCGCGACCTCGGCCCGCGCGGCATCCGCTGCAACGCCATCTCGGCCGGGGCCATGCGCACCCTGTCGCTGGCCGGCATCTCGGGCGGTCGCGGCATGATCAGCCAGGGCCGGGCCATGTCGGCGATGAAGGAGGACACCTCGATGGAGGGCGTCGCCGGCGCCGCCCTGTGGCTGTGCTCGGACCTCGGCTTCTCGACCACGGGCGAGGTCATCCACGTCGACGCCGGCTTCCACATGATGGGCATGGCGGCGGACGAGGAGGGGTAGGTCTCAAGCTACACGGTTATGTGATTCGAACCGTCGTAATGCTCGCTTAAGGTGTTCCAATAAACACGGAGAGCGAGCGTGCCTGACACGCTTCCGGACATCGAGGTCTTCGGCCAGCGGCGCAAGCCCAACGGCACATTTCCCCAGCGTGGCGGCGGGAGCGGCGGCGGCGGACTCGGCGACGAAGGCGGCGAGCATCAGAATGAAGTCGGGGAGAACGATCCTCCGCCAGATCAGATCGATCCGTGCGCCGACCCGGAGACCGCGCTACCGTGGAACGCTGATGCGGCGGGAGCCGCCGCGGTGCCGAAATTTCTACTGAAGGCGGCCGAGATCGGATTCGCGGATGCGCCCAACGGTGTGCCGACCTTGCTGAACCGTGAGTATGGGAGCTTTCTTGTTAGAGGCTCCGGGCAGTCTGTGGAAACCAATCAGGTCACCCCGGGAGATGTCCGCGATCAAACGAATCCGAACTGGGTATCAACACTCACGATCGATCCCACCGGTGTTACGGTGGCGAACTACCAGGGAGATGTTCACAGCCATCCGAACGGCAACGAGTTGCCCAGCCAGGCTGACTGGGACGGCTTCATGGCAAACAATCGAGCAGCGCGAGAGAGCGGCCGCACCGGCGAGACGTTCTACATGTACATAATCGCGGTTAGCCAGAATTGTGGGCCTCCGACAGTTCGCGTCTATCAAGATGGTCCTCGCGCAGCGAACAGTCCCGACCCGGCGAGACCAACCGAAGTAGGACCTGAGGTGAATCCCGATGCTCAGCCCGTTAGCAACAGCCTGACGTGCCGACTGTGTGCGGGCTTTGGCCTGATCCTCTTGTCGGCCAGTTGTGCAAGCGCATATGCCGCCGGCGAAGCCAGGCATCAGACAGCAGACACCGAGCGCTGGCCCTATACGCAGCTGGTTGCCGAGAATTCGCTCGGCCATCGGCTTGAGATCTCTACCGAGGCTGGAGCATTCAACCATGCAACCGCGACCCTGAATGTCGATGGTCAGACTTGGCGCGTCGCCGATTCGGAGTGCCCTCGGTTTCGGGCGGCGCTGGATGCCTTTCAGGCTCTTCCGCCCCTCAAGCCGGGACCAGCCCTGGTGCTGCCGGGAGCTTCAGCAGAGCGTCCGATGCCTCCATACCGACCGCATGGAGAGCGCTGGACGATCCGGGCCCATCTATACGCGCCCGACTGGTCGTCCATGGAGGTCGAAATGCGTGGCAGCCAAGGTCCGTATGCCTTCTGGCTGACCGATACGGTGGCCGCGATCAGAGCTTGCGGACCGCCCGCGGGATGATCTGCTGGTGTTTGAGTACCTAGTCCGGCTCGCGCTCGCCGATCTCAACCGGTTTGACGACCAGCAGCCAGCCGTCGGCAATGTGCAGGTCGGGCACGGCGTCTCGCGTGAAGGGCAGGTACCAGGTCGGGCCGCCCTGGGCCGGGGCGATCTCCAGCATGTCGTCGGCGCCGAAATTCTGCACCGACTTCACGCTCCCGAGGACCACGCCCTCTGGGTCGCGCGCCTCCAGCCCGACCAGGTCGGTCAGGTAGAATTCGTCCTCGTCGGGTTCCGGCAGCTTGTCGCGCGGGATGTAGAGTTTCAGCCCGCGCAGGGCGTCAGCCTCTTCCTTGGTGGCGATCTCCTTCGCCCGGCCGACGACGGCGGACTTCTCCGCCCGGCCACCGGTCAGGGTCAGGCCGGTCGAACCGTCGGCGCGCAGCAGGACGCCATAGGACAGCAGGGTCTTCGGCTCGGCGGTGTAGGCGGTCACCCGCACCTCGCCCTTGACCCCGAACCCGCCGGCGACCTGGCCGACGAGGATGAGTTTGCTGTCGGTCGTCATCGCCGCCTCATTCAAGGATCCTGCGCTCAAGTAGCGCGAAGCGCGGTAGCGCACCCCAATAAATGAAAAGCAGCGCCCGGTGGTCCGGACGCTGCTTTCCGTTCGTCTGTGTCCCGCCGGAGCGGAACCCGAAAGCCTTAGGCCTCGGTCTTTTCTTCTTCGGTCGCTTCGGCGGCCGGGGCTTCTTCGGCGGCGGCTTCGGCCGGGGCCTCTTCCGTCACGGCTTCCGCTTCAGCGGCCGGGGCTTCTTCAGCAACGGCTTCGGGCTCGGGAGCCGGCGGCGCGTTCTTGGCGGCTTCAGCGGCGGCGGCGGCTTCTTCCTTGGCGCGGACGGCGGCTTCAGCGGCCTCGATCTTGGCGGCGGCTTCGGCCTCGGCGCGGTCGGCTTCGCGCTGGGCGCGCTCGGCCGCGCGTTCCTGGGCCTTCTTGCCCGGCTCGGCCTTCTTCGGGTTGTTCGACTGGGTCCACTTGACCTTGCCGGCCAGGGCTTCGTCCTGGCTCAGGAAGCGGGCGACGCGGTCGGTGGGCTGGGCGCCCTTGCCGAGCCATTCGGCGATCCGGTCGGTCTTCAGGGTGACGCGCTTCTGCTCGCCGTCGCGCGGCAGCATCGGGTTGTAGGTGCCGACGCGCTCGATGAATTTGCCGTCGCGCGGCGAGTGGCTGTCGGCGACGACGATGTAATAGTAGGGGCGCTTCTTGGCGCCGCCGCGGGCCAGACGAATCTTCAGCATTTTCAGTCTCTTTCTTTAGGTCGGATTATTTCTTGGGAGGGAAGGGTTATTTCTTGGGAAGGCCGGGCAGGCCCGGAAGGCCTCCCGGAAGTTGTCCGCCGCCCAGGCCGGCGAGCCGGTCCTGAAGGGCTTTCATGTCGTCGGCGCTGGGCTCGGGCATGCGGCCGCCCCCCATCGCCTTGAGGCGGGCCATGTCGGGGCCGCCGCCCATACCGCCGCCGAGGCCGCCCATCATGGCGGCCATCTGCTTCATGCCCTTGCCGCCGCCGCGCGACATGGACTTGACCATGTCGGCCATCTGGCGGTGCTGTTTGAGCAGGCGGTTGATCTCCTGGACCTCGACCCCGGCGCCGGCGGCGACGCGCTTCTTGCGGCTGGCGTTGAGCAGGTCGGGCTTCTTGCGCTCGGCCTTGGTCATCGAGGAGATGATGGCTTCCTGGCGGGCGATCATGCGATCGTCGACGCCGCTTTCGGCCATCTGGTTCTTCATCTTGGCCACGCCGGGCAGCATGCCCATGATGCCCTGCAGGCCGCCCATCCGCTTCATCTGCTGCAGCTGGCCGGCGAGGTCGTTCAGGTCGAACTGGCCCTTGGCCAGTTTGCGGGCCATGGCCTCGGCCTTGGACTGGTCCAGCTCCTGCGACGCCTTCTCGACCAGGGCGACGATATCGCCCTGACCCAGGATGCGGCCGGCGACGCGGCGGGCGTCGAACACCTCCAGCGCATCGACCTTCTCGCCCGCGCCGATGTATTTGATCGGCAGGCCGGTGACGGCGCGCATGGACAGCATGGCCCCGCCGCGCCCGTCGCCGTCGGCGCGGGTCAGGACCAGGCCGGTCAGCGGCAGGCGTTCGTGGAAGGCTTTCGCCGTGCGCACCGCGTCCTGACCGGTCAGGCTGTCGGCGACCAGCAGGGTCTCGACGGGTTTGGCGACGGCGGCGACCTCGGCCACCTCGGCCATCAGGGCCTCGTCGAGGGTGATCCGGCCGGCGGTGTCGAGGATCAGGACGTCGAAGCCCTGCAGCTTGGCCGACTGCAGCGCCCGACGGGTGATCTGGATCGGCGACTCGCCCGCCACGATCGGCAGGACGGCCACCTCGATCTGTTTGCCGAGGGTCTGCAGCTGCTCCATGGCCGCCGGACGACGCGTGTCCAGCGAGGCCATCATGACCTTCTTGCGGTCGAACCTGGTCAGGCGCAGCGCCAGCTTGGCCGAGGTCGTGGTCTTGCCCGAGCCCTGCAGGCCGGCCATCAGGATGACGGCGGGCGGCGCAGCGTTCAGATTGATCGGGGTCGGCTCATCGCCGCCCAGCATCTCGACCAGGCCGTCATAGACGATCTTGACCACCTGATCGGCCGGCTTGACCGAGCGGATGACGTCCTCGCCGGTGGCGCGCTCGGTGGCGAAGGCGATGAAGTCCTTGACGACGGGCAGGGCGACGTCAGCCTCGAGCAGGGCCACGCGCACTTCGCGCATAGCCTCGGAGACGTCCTTTTCGGACAGGGCGCCGCGCCCGGTGATCCGGTCGAAGACGCCTGTCAGCCGCTCGTTCAGAGCCTCGAACATACAAACCTCGTTTGCGACGGGTGAGACGGCCTCCATAGCGAAATCGCCTCCGGCGACGATCACGTCGGCGGAGGGTTCTCGCCATCCTCGTCCGGTCGAAACCGGGGTCGTGATGGTGGAGACGCGAGGTTCACTTGCGTCGGAAGCGGCGGCTTATGGCGGAAAAGGGCGGCGAAGACAAGGCGGCGGCCGGCATCAGCCTGATCACTGTTCAGCTTTCCGCGAATTCATCCAGCGTCGCTATTTCGCCTCGGAACGCTCACGCGGCTGCAACGGGGCGGGCGCATCTGAACGCCGTCGCCGCCAAGAGCGATGCAGACCTCCGCAGGAGATCGCCATGAAAACCTTCGCTTCTCTCGTCGCCGCCCTCTCGGTCAGCCTCGCCGCCGGAGCGGCCTCCGCCCAGGAGGCCCGCGTCCAGTGGGGCGATCTGGATCTCTCCAGCGCCGCCGGGGCCGACGCCTTCGACGCCCGTGTCGCAGCCGCGGCCTCCCGCATGTGCCGGGGCGTCAAACGACCCGGCAGCCGGATCAGCGATCGCGCCTTCTGCCGCACCGCCTTCCGCGACGAGGCTGTCCGTCAGCTGCCCGGCTCCGCCCAGGTGGACTATGCGCTCAGCCGCCTGCCGCTGATCGCCTGAACCACGTTGCATACATAAGGCACACTTCTGGCTAGCGAAGCAGTTCTCGGTCTGAAGTCATGCAAATATAACGGTTCTGGTCTGGCGAGCGTCACACGAGCCTATCATCTGGCTTGTCGTCGCTACTCCCCGCGACGTGGAGATGATCCGATGACCAGAACCCTGCTTTCCTTCGCCGCCGCCGCCCTTCTGTACGCCGCCCCCGCGGCGGCCCAGGAGGTCCGCGTGCCCTTCGCCGACCTCGATCTGTCGAGCGGCGCCGGCGCCCAGACCTTTGAGGCCCGCGCCGCCGAGGCCGCCCGCGCCGCCTGCGCCGTCGGCCCGCGCG
>NZ_BSOY01000023.1 GCF_030160755.1 Brevundimonas denitrificans
CGGCCAAACCGCCCCGGCCGCGCGCCGCCAGGGTCGAGGCCGCGCCGGAGCCGTCGCCGCCGCCCCCGAATGCGCCTCAGGCCGAAGCGCCCGCCGCTGACGCCTTCTCCTTCGCCGGCGCCGACCAGCGGCAGATGCTGGAGACCCTGTCGATGAACCTGGCCAAGGCGGCGATGACGGCCCAGTCGGCCATCGCCGAGGCCGCCCTGTCCCAGGCCGACCGCCCCGCCGCCCTGTCGCCCGATCCGTTCAACGTCGGCCCGGCCATGAATTCGGTCATGACCAGCCTGGCCTCGCGCCCCGACAAGCTGTTCGCCGCCCAGGCCGATCTGTTCAACCGCTACATGGACCTTTGGGCCTCCACCACCCGCCGCGCCGCCGGCGACGAGACGCCCGCCGCCCACGATGCGAAGCTGGCGAAGGACAAGCGTTTCAGGGATCCGGCCTGGACCGAGAACCCCGCCTTCGACGTCATGCGCCAGTCCTATCTGGTCACCTCGGACTGGATGAACGGCCTGGTCTCCAGCGTCGAGGACGTCGATCCCCTGACCAAGCGCCGGGCCGAGTTCTTCACCAAACTGCTGACCGACGCCTTCTCCCCCTCCAACTTCCTCGCCTCCAACCCGGTCGCCCTCAAGGCCCTGGCCGAGTCCAACGGCGAATCCCTGGTCAGGGGCATGCAGAATTTCGCCGCCGACATGGAGCGCGGCGCCGGCAAGCTGAAGATCAGCCAGGCCGACTACGGCCATTTCGTCGTCGGCGAGAACGTCGCCACCGCGCCGGGCCAGGTCGTCTGGCGCGACGAACTGTTCGAACTGATCCAGTTCGACGCGGCCACCGACAAACAGCGCGCCGTGCCCCTGCTGATCTTCCCGCCGTGGATCAACAAATTCTACATCCTGGATCTCCAGCCCGAGAACTCGATGATCCGCTGGCTCTCGGCCCAGGGCTTCACCGTCTTCGTCTGCTCCTGGGTCAATCCCGACAAGGACAAGGCCGGCTTCGGCTTTGACGACTATCTGGAAAAGGGGATCTATCGCGCCATCGAGAAGGCGCTGGAGCAGTCGAAGTCCGACCACATCAACACCGTCGGCTACTGCATCGGCGGCACCCTGATGGGGGCGGCCCTGGCCCATATGGCGGCGAAGGGCGACACTCGCGTCACCGCCAACACCTTCTTCGCCGCCCAGCACGATTTCGCCGAGGCCGGCGACCTGTTGCTGTTCACGGACGAGCACTGGCTCAACGAGGTCGAGCAGCAGATGGACGCCGCCGGCGGGGTCCTGCCCGGCGCGGCCATGGCCGAGACCTTCAACGCCCTGCGCGCCAACGACCTGATCTGGTCGTTCTTCGTGTCCAACTATCTGATGGGCAAGTCGCCGCCGGCTTTCGACCTGCTGTTCTGGAACGCCGACCAGACCCGCATGCCCAAGAAGCTGCACATGGACTACCTCCGCTCCATGTACGGCCAGAACAAGCTGGCCCGGGGCGAGTTCACGATCGGCGGGATCAAGGTCGACCTGTCGAAGGTGATCATCCCCCTCTATTTCCAGGCCAGCCGCGAGGACCATATCGCGCCGATGAATTCGGTCTATCGCTCGGCCCGCGCCTTCTCCAACGCCGACGTGACCCTGACCCTGGCCGGTTCGGGCCATATCGCCGGGGTGGTCAATCCGCCGTCGGCGAAGAAATACCAGCACTGGACCAACCCCGCCCTGCCCCCGACCCTGGCCGAATGGCAGGCCAAGGCCGAGGAGCATCCCGGCAGCTGGTGGGAGCACTGGGCATCCTGGCTGCACGGGAAGTCCGGCGACTGGGTTCCCGCCCGCGACCCGAAGACCGGCCCGCTCAAGCCGATCGAACCGGCGCCGGGGTCCTATGTGAAGGTGAAGAGTTGAAGCGTCTCGAGCCGAACCTGCTGCTGGCCGTCACCACCGGCTTCGCCCTGGTTCTCGTCACCCTCACCGCCAGCGTCTATGGCGCGGGCGAGCCGCTGCGCAATCTCCTGCTGGCGGTGATCTGTTCGGGCGGGTTCGTGCTGCTGAACCCGATCCTGATGCGGACGATGAAGACCCCGGCCCGGCCGCCCCTGATCCATCCCGACAGCCGCGGCATGACCGCCTGGGCCAGCCTGTTCCCGATGGTGGTGATCCTCTGCGCCGCCATACCGGTGTTCCGGCCCGGCCCCGACTACGGCCTGCTGATCATCATCGCCGCCGTCTGGTTCGGCGTGACGCTCGAGTCCGCCCTCAAGGCGCATCGGGCCTAGGCCGGCCGGAAGGTCAGGGCCACGCCGTTGTTGCAATAGCGTTTTCCGGTCGGCCGCGGCCCGTCCATGAACAGATGCCCCTGGTGTCCCAGACAGCGGGCGCAGTGATATTCGGTGCGCGGGAAGCCGATGGCGAAGTCGGTCTTGGTGCCGATGTTGGCGGCGATGACGTCATAGAAGCTGGGCCAGCCGGTGCCGCTGTCGAATTTCCACTGCGACCGGAACAGCGGCAGGTCGCAGCCGCGGCAGACGAAGGTCCCGCTGCGGTGCTCATTGTTCAGCGGACTGCTTCCCGGCCGCTCCGTCGCCTCATGCCGCAGCACGTCATAGGCCGCCCGCGGCAGCCGCTCGCGCCACTGGGCGTCCGTGATCCGCCGGAAGGGCGAGTTGGCGTATTGCCGCTCCGAGGCGGAGGCGTCCTTCGGCGTACAGGCGGAGACGGCGACCGCCCCGGCGGTGGTCAGAAAGGCGCGGCGGGAGAGATGGGTCATGTCACAGATACGTCGGCGGTGGCCCCGAAGTTTCAAGTCCCTTCTCCCCTCCGGGGGAGAAGGATCACGAAAGCCCGGTCTCTTCCCGGAGCCCCAGCATCAGGTTCAGATTCTGCACCGCCGCCCCCGACGCCCCCTTGCCGAGGTTGTCCAGCAGGGCGACCAGCCGCACCTGCGCCCCGCTCCGGTCGCCGAATACATGCAGCCGCATTTTGTTGGTCCCGTTCAGCCCCTCCGGGTCGATCCCGGTCATGGCCTCCGTCGCCTCCAGCTCGGCCACCTCGACGAAGCGGCAGCCGGCATAGGCCTCGGCCAGGGCCCCGTGCACCACCTCGACCGAGGGCGACGACGGCAGGGCCGCCAGCTGCAGCGGAACCTCGACCAGCATCCCCTGCCGGTACGCCCCCACCGCCGGGGCGAACAGCACCGGCCGCTCCAGCCCGGTGTGCAGCGTCATCTCCGGCACATGTTTGTGCTTCAGCGACAGGCCATAGGCGCGGAACGCCCCCGCTCCGCCCGCTTCAAACTCGGCGATCATCGCCTTGCCGCCGCCGGAATATCCCGACACCGCATTGACCGTCACCGGCCAGCCCGCGGGAATGATCCCCGCGCTCACCAGCGGCCGGACCAGGCCGATGAACCCGGTCGGATAGCAGCCCGGGTTCGACACCCGCGTGGCGCCCGCGATCTTCTCCGCCTGGCTCATCCGACCCGGCCCATGGGCCATCTCGGCGAAGCCATAGGTCCAGGCCGGATCGACCCGATAGGCCGTCGAGGCGTCGATGACCCGCACCGCCGGGTTGTCGATCATCGCCACGGCTTCCTTCGCCGCCTCGTCCGGCAGGCACAGGATCACCGCATCGGCCGCGTTCAGCGCCTCGCGCCGCGCCTCGACCTCGCGCCGCCGGTCGCCGAGGACGATGATCTCCAGATCATCCCGCGCCTCCAGCCGGCGCAGGACATCCAGTCCGGTGGTTCCCGCCTCGCCGTCGATGAAGACCGAATAAGACATCGAACGCTCCAGAATCCTTCTCCCCTTGCGGGAGAAGGTGGCCCGCGCAGCGGGTCGGATGAGGGGTCGCTTTGACCCCAGAAATTCAGCGGATTTGAGACGCCGCCCGACAGACCGGCGCAACCCCTCGTCCATCAGGCTTCGCCTGACACCTTCTCCCGCAAGGGGAGAAGGAAAACAGCAAAGAAAAAGGGCGCTCCGGTTTCCCGAAGCGCCCCCAATCCAAACCGTGGTGAAACGGTCTAGCGCTTCGAGAACTGGAAGGACTTGCGGGCCTTGGCGCGGCCGTACTTCTTGCGCTCGACGACGCGGCTGTCGCGGGTCAGGAAGCCGTGCGGCTTCAGGACCGGGCGCAGCGCCGGCTCATAGTGGGTCAGGGCGTGCGAGAGGCCGTGGCGGATGGCGCCGGCCTGGCCCGACAGGCCCGAGCCCTGCACGGTGCAGTCGACGTCGAACTGGGTCAGGCGGTCGGTCACTTCCAGCGGCTGGGCGATCATCATGCGCAGGATTTCGCGGGCGAAATACTGCATCTGATCCTTGCCGTTGATGGTGATCTTGCCCGAGCCGGGCTTGATCCACACGCGGGCGATCGCGTTCTTGCGCTTGCCGGTCGAATAGGCGCGGCCCTGGGCGTCCAGCTTTTGCGTATAGACCGGCGCGTCATTGTCCGAAGAGACGGTGCCGAGGCCCTTCAGGGCGTCGAAGCCGGTCGCGGCGGGGGCGTCGTTCTGCGGGGCCGAGGTTTCAGCAGTCACGTCGGTCATGCTCAGACGCTCCGGGTGTTCTTGGAGTTGGCCGACTTGAAGTCGATCGTTTCCGGCTGTTGGGCTTCGTGGGTGTGGGCGGGGCCGGAGAACAGGCGCAGGTGCGTCATCTGCAGGCGGGCCAGCGGGCTCTCCTTGGGCAGCATGCGCTCGACGGCCTTCTCAAGGACGCGTTCCGGGAAACGGCCGTTCAGGACCTTCTCGGGGGTCGTCTGCTTGACGCCGCCCGGGTGACCGGTGTGGCGATAGTAGATCTTATCGGTCAGCTTCTTGCCGGTGAACACCACCTTGTCGACGTTGGTGACGACGACATAGTCGCCGCAATCGACGTGCGGGGTGTAGTCGCCGCGGTGCTTGCCGCGCAGACGGTTGGCGATGAAGGTCGCGAGACGGCCCACCACGACGCCTTCAGCGTCGATATGGATCCATTTCTTCGTGACCTCGGCCGGCTTCAGCGAAGCCGTAGTGCTCTTCAGCATTTCAAGGGTCCTGGGAGACGATCGGGTGCCCCTCCCAATGACGGGGACGAGCGGAAGGCGCGCTGATAGAGGAAGGGGGGCGTGGGGTCAAGGCGGTCCGGATGCGCGAACTGCATCTAGCGCATTGAAATAAGAGCATTATTTTATAACGGTATCAAAATACCGTACTGAAATGCGCCCCTTCTCCCTTTTCGGGGGAAGGTGGCTCGCGAAGCGAGGCGGATGGGGGCTGTCAAATCCCGCCTCCTTCTTCACCGATTGTGACGCGGACCGAGCCCCCGTCCGAGCGGCTCCGCCGCCCACCTTCCCCCGAAATGGGGGAAGGAAGACATGACGACATGCAATCGACGCGCTAGACCGCCGCCAACCCAACAGGAGCCCTGCCCATGACCGTCGCCGCCCGCCTCGCCGAACTCGGCATCAGCCTGCCGGAACCCGCCAAGGCGGTGGCCAACTATGTGCCCTGGGTCCAGACGGGCAATCTGGTCCACATCTCGGGCCAGCTGTCGAACGACGCCGCGGGCGGGATCAAGGGCACAGTCGGCGCCGACGTCTCGCCGGACCAGGCCAAGGACGGCGCCCGCATGTGCGGCGTCAACCTGCTGGCCCAGATGTCGGCCGCGCTGGACGGCGACCTCGAGCGCGTCGTGCGCGTCGTGAAGCTGGGCGGCTTCGTCCAGGCCGCCGTCGATTTCGAGGCCATTCCCGCCGTCATCAACGGCTGTTCCGACCTGATGGTCGAGGTCTTCGGCGACAAGGGCCGCCACGCCCGCTCCGCCGTCGGCGTCTACAAACTGCCCCTCGGCTTCGCCGTCGAGGTGGACGCCATCGTCGAGGTGCGGTGAGCTTCACCCTCCAGGTCCACAATCGGGTCGCCGACATAGGCCGCGAGGCCTGGGACGCCTGCGCGTCTCCCACCGGCGACCCGTTCGTCTCCTTCGACTTCCTTCACGCCTGCGAGGCCTCCGGCAGCGCCGTCCCCGCCGAGGGCTGGGCCGGCCGCCACCTGTCGCTGCGGGATGAATCCGGCCGGGTCCTCGGCGTCATGCCCCTCTGGCTCAAGGGCCACAGCCAGGGCGAATACGTCTTCGACCACAGCTGGGCCGACGCCTATCAGCGCGCCGGCGGCCGCTACTATCCCAAGCTGCTGGCCGCCGTGCCCTTCACCCCCGTCACCGGCCCCCGCTTCCTCGCCCGTCCCGACGCCGACGCGGCCACGGTGCGTCAGGCCCTGCTGCAGGGCGCGATCGCCCTGACCGAACGGCTCGGCGTCTCGTCCCTGCACGTCAACTTCCCGACCCGGCCCGAATGGGACGCCATGGGCGAAGCCGGCCTGCTGCAGCGCCAGGACATGCAGTATATCTGGCGTAACGACGGCTATGGGACCTTCGACGACTTCCTCGCCGCCCTGTCCTCGAACCGGCGCAAGACCATCCGCCGCGAACGCCGCGAGGCCCAAACGGGTCTGGACATCCGCGTCCTCACCGGCTCCGACATCAAGGAAGCGCACTGGGACGCCTTCTTCGCCTTCTACATGGACACCGGCGAACGGAAGTGGGGGCGGCCCTATCTGACGCGCGACTTCTTCACCCGCCTCGGCGCGACCATGGCCGACCGCATCGCCCTGGTCATGGCCTTCCGAGACGGAGACGCCATCGCCGGCGCCCTCAACCTGATCGGCCGCGACGCCCTCTACGGCCGCCAGTGGGGCGCGCTGGAGGAGGTCCCCTTCCTCCATTTCGAGCTCTGCTACTACCAGGCCATCGAGTTCGCGATTTCGCGCGGCCTGTCGCGCGTCGAGGCCGGGGCCCAGGGCGAGCACAAGATCGCCCGCGGCTACCTGCCCTCCCCGGTCTACTCCGCCCATTTCATCGCCGACCCGGCCCTGCGTGAACCGGTCGCCCGCTATCTGGACGGCGAACGGCCGGCGGTCGCGGCGGAGATCGACGCCATGACCGACGAACTGTCGCCCTTCCGCAAGGGCGGGTGATGGTTCAGTCCGCGCGGCGCTTCGGATCCTCGCCGATGAACCAGCCGGCGATCCAGCTGACGATGCCGGTCACCACCGCCGCGCCGATTCCCGCCCACAGGCCATCGACAACGAAGCCGCCGAGCAGGCTGGCCACGAGGCCGATCATGGCGGCGTTCACCACCAGCAGGAACAGGCCGAAGGTGACGATGGTCAGCGGGAAGGTGACGAAGGTCAGGATCGGCCGCACCACGGCGTTGGCGATCCCCAGCAGCAGGGCCGCCGCCAGCAGCGATCCGTTGGACAGGAAGTCCACTCCGGTCACGACCCGCGACGACAGCCACAGGCCGAAGCAGGTGACCACAAACTGGACGATGAAACGAAGCATGGTTCTCTCCCGACTCGAGCGGCACGATACCGCGAAACCGCGCGCCGGGCTCCCCCAAACCGCCGCCGGTTGCTACGGTGGCCCGGACCTGTGGAGCCCCCGATGAGCCTGAACGCGCCCTACGACCCTGACAACATCTTCGCGAAGATCCTGCGCGGCGAGATGCCCTCGGTGAAGGTCTGGGAAGACGACCATGTGCTGGCCTTCATGGACGTCTTCCCCCAGTCCGAGGGCCACGTCCTGGTCATATCGAAGACCTCGACGGCCCAGACCCTGCTGGACATAGACGCCGCGGCGCTGGCCCGCCTGACGGTCGCCGTCCAGCGCACGGCCCGCGCTGTCGAAAAGGCCCTCCGGCCCGACGGCTTCCAGATCATGCAGTTGAACGGCCGGGCCGGCGGCCAGACCGTCTTCCATCTGCATTTCCACGTCATTCCGCGTTGGACGAACCGGCAGATGAAGGGCCACGGCCACGCCCCGATGGCCGATACGACCGTGCTGCGCGCCCTCGCCGACCGGATCGCCGCCGCGCTCGACTGAACGCCGTTCCTTGACCACTCGCCTGTCAGGCGTAGCCTCGTCCGATCGCGGAGCATCCGCATGCCTTGGGAGGGGCGGGACATGACGGCGAAACTGAACTGGCTTGGCATTGTGGTGGCGACGGTGGTCGCCTTTTTCATCGGCTTTCTCTGGTACGGGCTGATCTTCGCCGAGAAATGGATGGCCCTGACCGGCGTCACCGACGAGAGCGGCGGCGATCCGATGTGGATGATGCTGGGTCTGGTCCAGACCTTCGTCACCATGGTCGGCCTGGGCTGGTTCATCGCCCGCGACGGCGCCGCGAGCTGGATGGGCGGCCTGAAGATCGGCCTCGTCGCGGGAGTCGCCTTCGCCCTGATGACCTCCGCCTATGGCTTCATCTACCAGACCAGTCCCATGGGCCTGCTGCCGATCGACTGGAGCCACCTGCTCGTCGTCTACGCCGTCGGCGGCGCCCTCATCGGCGGACTGCGCATGAAGCCCAGGACCTGACAGGCCCTTGAACCGGAGGCGGTTTCCCGTGCACCGTGGAGCCATGGCGCTCCTGTACGGCGATCCCGCTCCCACCTTCGCGACCGCCGGGGTCAGCAATCCCCGCTACGTCTTCGACTCGGCGGCGGGCCGCTACCTGCTGTTGGCCATCGTGCCGGCGGGTCCGGCGGTCGCCCGCGCCCTCGCCACGATCGAGCGGCAGCGCGCCGCCTTCAATGACGCCCACGCCAGCGCCTTCGTCGTCATCGTCGGCAAGGACGAGGAGCGCGCGAAGCGCCAGGACAGTCTTCCCGGCCTGCGCTTCCTGTTCGATGAGGACGGCGCGGTCGCCGCCCTCTATGACGCCGCCGAGGCTGAACGCTGGTGCCTGGTCGACCCGGCCCTGCACGTCATGGCGCTCGTCGGCGCGGATCAGGCCGCCGCGCTCGTCGACCGCCTGCCGTCGCTGCCGCCGCCCGGCCGCCACGGCGGACCCGAAGGCTCGGCGCCCGTTCTGCTGACGCCGCGCATCTTCGAACCCGCCTTCTGCGAGCAGTTGATCGCCCTCTACCGGGAAATCGGCGGCCAGCCCTCCGGCTTCATGCGCGAGGTGGATGGCGTCACCACCCTGATGACCGACGACGGCCACAAGCGCCGCTCGGACGTGTTGGTCGAGGACGAGACGCTGCAGAAGCAGGTCGTCGCCCGGCTCAACCGCCGCCTGCTGCCGCAGATCCAGAAGGTCTTCAATTTCAAGGCCACGCGGATCGAACGCTATCTGGTCGCGCGCTACGACGCGGAGACCGGCGGCTTCTTTCGTCCGCACCGGGACAACACCACCCGGGGCACGGCCCACCGGCGGTTCGCGGTCTCGATCAATCTGAACGCGGACTATGAAGGCGGCGACCTGCGGTTCCCGGAGTTCGGCCCGCGCACATACCGCCCCCCGCCCGGCGGCGCGGTGGTCTTCTCCTGCTCGATCCTGCACGAAGCCACCGCGGTCACGAGCGGCGAACGGTTCGCCTTCCTGCCCTTCCTCTATGACGAGGCGGCGGCGGAGATCCGCCAGGCCAATCTGAAATTCCTCGACCCGGCCCTGACCGTCTAGTCCGCCCGGAACTGAAGCTCCGCCAACCGGGCGTACAGACCGCCCTGGGCCATCAGCGACTGGTGCGTTCCTTCCTGCACCACCCGCCCGTCCTCCATGACCACGATCCGGTCGGCCCGCAGCACGGTGGCCAGACGGTGGGCGATGACGATGGTCGTGCGGCCCCGCATGGCCTGGTCCAGCGCGGCCTGCACCAGCCGCTCGTTCTCGGCGTCCAGCGCCGAGGTCGCCTCGTCCAGCAGCAGGATCGGCGCATCCCGGACCAGGGCCCGGGCGATGGCCATCCGCTGCCGCTGTCCGCCGGACAGACTCTTGCCGCGCTCCCCCAGCGGCGTGTCGAACCCTTCGGGCAGGGCCTCGACAAAGCCCAGCGCCTGGGCTTCCTCGGCGGCGGCGCGCACGTCCTCGTCGGAGGCGGCTTCACGCCCGAAGCGGATGTTTTCGCTGGCGGAGCCCGAGAACAGCGGCGCCTCCTGCGACACCCAGGCGAAGCGGCCGCGCACCGCGACGGGATCGGCGGCGCGCACGTCCACCCCATCCACCGAGACGACGCCGGCCTGCGGATCGTAGAAGCGCAGCAGCAGGCGGAAGACCGTGCTCTTGCCCGCGCCGGACGGCCCGACCAGGGCCACCGTCTCGCCCGGCCGCACCGTCAGCGAGAACCCCTTGAGCGCCGGCAGATCGGGTCGCCCGGGGTAGGCGAACTGGACGGCGGACATCGACACCTCGCCGGTCGGCGGCTCGGGCAGGACGACCGGAGTCTCGGGCGAACGGATGGCGGCTTCGCTGCGCATCAGTTCGTCGATCCGCTCCATGGCGCCGGCGGCCTTCTGCACATCGCCCCAGCTCTCGCCCAGCGCCCCGACCGCCCCGGCCGAGAACACGGACAGCAGAACGAACTGCAACAGGGCGCCCGGCGTCATCCGTCCGGCGATCACATCCTGTGCGCCCAGCCACAGCACCAGGGTCACGCCGCCGAACATCACCACGATGATCATGGCGGTCATGAAGGCCCGCGCCTTCATCCGCACCAGCGAGACGCCGAACGCCGCCTCCACCGCCGCGCCGAAACGCTCGATGGCGCTGGCTTCCCGTCCGAAGGCCTGCACCGTCTCGATCGCGTCCACGCTTTCGCCGGCGAAACCTACGGCGTTGGCGAACCGGTCCTGGGAGGCGACCGTCAGCTTCCGCACCGTCCGCCCGAACAGGAAGATCGGCCCCAGCAGAAGCGGCACCACCAGCAGCACCATGCCGGTCAGCTTGGGGCTGACCACGAACAGCAGGACCGTTCCGCCGACCAGGGTGAGGAAATTCCGCAGGGCGAACGACACGGACGTGGTCAGCAGGGTCTCGACCAGGGCGATGTCCGTGGTCAGGCGCGACAGCACCTCTCCGGTCCGCATCGACGCATAGAAGGCCGGGTCCAGGGTGAGAATACGCCCGAACAGCCCCTTGCGCAGGTCGGCGACCACCCGTTCGCCGGTCTTGGTGACGAAATAGTAGCGGACCGCCGTGGCGAAGCCGAGGAACAGGGCGTTGGCCCCGAGCAGCAGGAACCACAGGTTCAGCTGCGCCCCGCCGTTCTCGAATCCATTGTCGATCGCGCCGCGGGCCGCGGCCGTCAGCGCCAGCGAGGCCGCTGTGGACATGATCAGCCAGAACCCCGCCATGACGACGTGGCCCTTGTGACGCATCGCATAGGGGAACAGCCGTCCGAGCGGGCGAACGTCGCGGCGCCGCTCCCGGCGCTCGCCGGCCTCGCCCATCTGTTCGGCCAGTTGGGCGCCTGCGCCCGGCCGTCCACGGATGTCGGCGGCGGCGTCGGGATGGGCGGTTGCATCTGTCATGGCGCGCGCCTCTTGCCCCGGAACGGCCCCCGGTGTAAACGCCGCCGCTCATTCCCGCCCCACATGGCGGGATTTCTCATTTTCGCGCTCCGACGGTCGGCATCGTCATCGCGCAGAGACCGGACCAGGACCATGAAGGCGGATACGCACCCCGACTACCACTTCATCACCGTGACGATGACCGATGGTACGACCTATCAGACGCGCTCGACCTACCAGAAGGAAGGCGCCGTCCTGAACCTGGACATCGATCCGCTGACCCACCCGGCCTGGACGGGCGGCAACGCCCATCTGATGGACCGCGGCGGTCGTGTTTCGCGCTTCAACAACAAGTTCGCCGGCTTCATCAAGAAGTAGGCGGGTTCGCGCGGGCCGGGCTTTCGGGCCACACCCTGCGGCAAGACGACCACAAAGGCGTCGGTCTCCGGACCGGCGCCTTTCTGTTTGCCCGGAACGCCGATAACATGGCGGCGTTGGCTTCGGGGGCGTGGACGTGGGGTCCCGTGTCGAAGCGGGCGAAGAGATCTTGACGATGAATCGACGGCAACTGGGACTTGGCGCGGCCGTATCGGCTTTCGCGTCGGCCATTGGACTGGCGGCCCGGGCCCAGACCCGCGATCCCGGCGCCGTCGCCTTCTATGACAGCTTCAACGATCAGCTGGCCCGTCTCCCCGCAACGATCCAGCCTGACGTCCGCGCCTTCTATGAACTGAACGGCTGGCGTCCCGTCTGGACGCCCGAACGCCTCCGCGCCCTCCAGACCGCCGCCGGCCGCGCGGAACGCCATGGTCTGTCCCAGAGCGACTATTTCGACTTCGAAGCCCTCGCCGCGGCGCCCGACGCCGCCGAGATGCGGACCACCGCCGCCGCCATGGGCTATGGCCGCGTGCTCGCCGAAGGCCGGGTCCGGCCCGAGACCGTCGAGGACCTGTGGGAGATGCAGAAGAACCGCGTCGACCTGCCCGTCGGGCTGAACGACGCGCTCGCCCAGAACCGTCTTGTCGACTGGTTCGAAGGCCTGGCCCCGACCGACATCGGCTATTCCAACCTTTCGGCCGGCTATGTCCGCTATCGTCGCCTCATCCGCGACGGCGGCTGGCCCGCCTTCCGGCAGGGCGCGACCATCGAGCCGGGCATGAGCGACGTCCGCATCCCCGTGCTGATCGAGCGTCTGGTCGCCGAGGGCGACCTGTCCGCCGCAGACGGCGCGCGCCTGACGGCCGAAGGCATCGTCTACGGCCCCGAACTCCAGGCCGCCGTCCGCGGCTTCCAGGCCCGCCACGGCCTCGTCGCCGACGGCCGTCTCGGCACCGGCAGCCAGCGTTCGCTGTCGGCCTCGGCCGAGGACCGCGCCCGCCAGATCGCCCTGAACCTGGAACGCCGCCGCTGGCTGAAACGCGAAGTGTCGCCCGAGCGGATCGAGGTCAACACCGCCGCCGCCATCATGGTCTACTGGAAGGACGGCCGGCCGGTCCACTCCAACCGGGTCGTGGTCGGCTCACCCGTCAACCAGACGCCCAGCCTTGAAAAGCCGTTCGCATCGGTGGTCGCCAATCCGCCCTGGTATGTGCCCGCCTCGATCGCCCGCAACGAGATCCTGCCGCGTGGGCCAGGCTATCTGGCCAGTCAGAATATGTATATTTCCAACGGCACGGTGATCCAGCGCGCCGGTCCGAATGCGGCGCTAGGCTATGTGAAGTTCGAGCTGCGCGACAGCTACGCCATCTTCCTGCACGACACTCCGTCCAAGGCCGTCTTCAACCTGGCCATGCGCCAGCGCAGCCACGGCTGCGTGCGGGTCCAGGGCGCGGTCGATTTCGCCCGCCTGCTGCTGTCGCCCGATCCGGCCCTTCTGGAGCAGTTCGACAACGCCCAGGACACGCGCGAGACCAAGCGAATCCCAACGGGCCGCGAAATCAGCGTGCGCCTGCTGTACTGGACCGCCTTCGTCGACGGTCAGGGCCGCGTCGCCTTCCGCGAGGATGTCTACGAGCGGGACGCCAAACTGGCCGAAGCCCTCGGCATCGCCCTCAGCCTGCCCAAGGCGGTCGACGACGGCGCGCGCGTGGCCAACGACGTCGGGCCGTAGGGCTTCTAGATTCGGAACGCCGCCGTCAGACGGTCGAGCTGGCTCTGCACCGGATTGACCGCGTCCTCTTCGGGCTCGTCCAGATACATGCGGCGGTCGAGGTGCAGGACCCGGTCGTACAGTTTTTCGGTGCGCACCATATATTCGACGAGGGCGATCGGCAGCTCCGGATGGCTGACTTCGGTCGCCGCCGTGCGGTCGGCGAGACGATAGCGCGCCTCGCACGCCGTCTCCGCCGTCATGTCGCCCTCGCGCACAGCCCGCTGGACCAGCAGCCACGAGGCGATCTGCATCAGCCGGGTGGTCAGCTTCATGCTTTCGCCGGCGTAGAGCAGGGCCGTCGACCGCGACAGCAGCTTGGATTCCCGGCGCCCGTCGCCGTCCAGATAGGCGGCGGTCTCCTCGACCAGTTCCATCCCCTCCTGGAAGGTGCGGTCGAACAGCTCCGAACGCGCGAAATCGTCCACGACCGCGGCGCGGCTGCGGCCTCCAGGCGAAAGCGTCGGGACGTCAGTGGGCATGAACTCAACCAGACTCATGGGACAGGCGCATCCGTATCACGACCGGCACGGCATGGCGCGGCGCTTCCACGGTGTGCAACGGCCATGCCAGACGAAGGGTCGGCAGAGCTAGGGCCGGAAATTGAACATGGCGTCGGCCGCATTGCGTTGCGACGACTTGCCTTCGATGGCGGCGTTGGAACGGTCGATCTCGGCCTGCAGTCCGGCGATCCGCTGTTTCAGATCCTCGACCGAATAGCCGTCCAGATCCTCGCGCGTCAGGGCGATCAGTGGCGCGCCCCGCGCCGGACGGGGCTCCAGATCCTCGAACATCGCCGCCTCCTTCGTGGTCATCCGGTCCGCAACAGCCTATTTCAACGCCCGGACACGGACGATTGCAAGAACGGGGCGGGTGAATGCGGGTAGTCGAGATAGCGGGCGGTTCCGGTTCCGCGGAGTCCCTGGTCCTGGCCGAACGTCCGGATCCGGCGGCCGGACCGGGCCAGATTCGCATCCGGGTCCGGGCCGCCGGGATCAACCGGCCCGACATCCTGCAGCGCCTCGGCCGCTACCCCGCCCCGCCCGGCGCCTCGGACATCCTGGGGCTTGAGGTGGCGGGCGAGGTCGACCAGGTCGGCGCCGGCGTGATGCGCTGGTCCGCCGGAGACCGCGTCTGCGCCCTGCTGGGCGGGGGCGGGTATGCGGAGTTCGCCGTCGTGGACGCCCGTCACGCCCTGCCCGTCCCCGGCGACATGGATTTCGTCCAGGCCGCCGCCCTGCCCGAGACGGTCTGCACCGTCTTCGCCAATGTCTTCGAGTCCGGCGCGCTGAAGGCGGGCGAGACCCTGTTGATCCACGGAGCCACCAGCGGCATCGGGGTCACCGCCATCCAGATGGCGAAGGCCGTCGGCGCGCGCGTCATCGCCACCTCGCGCGGCGCTGCAAAAGCCGAAGCGGCCCGCCGCCTCGGCGCCGACCTCAGCCTCGACGCCGCCGCCGACGACATGGAGGCGGCGATCCGGGCGTTCGGCGGCGCCGATGTGGTGCTGGACATGGTCGGGGCCGACTACGCCGCGCTCAATCAGGCCGCGCTGAATCCCTTCGGGCGCTGGGTCGTGATCGCCACCCAGTCGGGCGCAGTCGCCCAGGTCGATCTGGCGCGGCTGATGATGAAGCGGATCACCCTGACGGGCTCGACCCTGCGGGCGCGGCCCGCCGACGAAAAGGCCCGGCTGATCGCCGCCCTGGAGGCTGCGGCCTGGCCCCGGGTCGCCGCCGGCGCGGTCCGGCCGCCGGTCGAGGCGAGCTTCCCGCTGGAACAGGCATCGGCCGCCCACCTCCGGCTGGAGGCGGGCGGCCATGTCGGCAAGATCGTGCTGACGGTCTGACGCCTACCAGCGCCCGCCGCCGCGCACGGGGCGGAGCGAGGAGATGCGGTCGTTCATGCCCCAGCGCTGCAGATTGCGGACGTCGTCGCGGAACGTCTGGCAGAAGCCGCGATAGTAGGCGTCGGTGCAGGCCTCCCACTCGCCGCGGAACTGCATGGACGAGATCGCATCATTGAAGCCCGTGTTCGCCAGGTTCGGAATCGCATTGTCGAACCGGAACGAAGCCCCGCGGAAGTTGGCGTCCCGGAAAATGGTGATGGAGTTGCGACCGTCGCCCGGCCAACCTCCGCCGCCGCCTCCGCCGCCGCCGGGCCGATCTTCGTACTCGCCGCGGTGAGGACCGCAGACCAGCAGGCCGTCATTGTTGCGAATCTCGTAGTCGGCGCAGCGGTTCAGCTCGATCGAGGTGCCGCGAATGTTTCCACGATTGTTGCGGCAGTCGGCGTAGAGCCGGCCCCGGTTCACATATTCGCCGCTGCAGCTGTCACGATAGTCGCCGCGCGGGGCGACCCGCTCGGGACCACCCGGAATCTGCGGAGCGAACTCCTGCCCGGCGCCGGTGACGACCGCCGCGGCGGCCAGCATTTCGATAAGCATGGAAGTTCCTCCCGAATATCGCTCTCGACGCACAACGCGTCTGTGAAGCCACTGTTGCGGAGCCCGGATGAACCTTGGCTGTATGCGCTTGTCGGGTTCCGTTTTCTTTTCCGGCGAATGGGACTATATCGCGATCATCAACGCCCGGTCGAAAGGCCGGGCGCCGTCGTATCCAGAGCCCGGTTTTCGGGCTCGAACAAGAACCGGAACGCCCCCATGACCGACATTCTGATGCCCAAGGCCACCGCGGTCTGGCTGGTCGACAACACCTCGCTGACCTTCGAACAGATCGCCGACTTCTGCGGCCTGCATCCGCTGGAAGTGCGCGGCATCGCGGACGGCGACGTGGCCCGGGACATCCGCGGCGCCGATCCGCTGGTCAACGGCCAGCTGACCCGCGAGGAGCTGGACAAGGCCCAGAACGACGAAAACTATCGCATGCAGGCCGTGATCAGCCGCCACGCCGAACTGCTGAAGGTGCACAAGGCCCCGCCGAAATACACGCCGGTCTCGCGCCGTCAGGACCGGCCGGACGCCATCATGTGGTTCGTGCGCAACCACCCCGAGGTCACGGACGCCCAGATCGCCAAGATGCTCGGCACCACCAAGTCGACCATCGAGAGCGTGCGCAACCGCACCCACTGGAACAGCCCCAACATCAAGCCGGTCGATCCGGTGACCCTGGGTCTGGTCGGCCAGCTGGCCCTGGACGAACTGGTCAGGAAGGCCGCGGACAAGAAGGCGAAGGACGACGCGAAAAAGGGCGGCGCCACCCTGCAGGCCGTCGATGCTCCCGCCGAGCCCGCCGAGCCGGAATTCGTGCCCGAGGCCCGCGAGCGCCGCGGCGCCGAGCCGACGGCCGCCTCCGTATTCGGCTCCAAGGACTGACCCTCGGACCACGACAACAAAAAAAACGGCCCCGGGATCGCTCCCGGGGCCGCTGTTCTTTCGGGAGGCCTGGCTAATGCGTCAGGGCCTCCAGACTGGTGATCTGTTCCTTGAGCCGGAGCTTCTGCAACTTCAGCTCCCTCACCCGAAGCGAGTCCGTGGCCGGGTGGGTCGTCTCTCTCCGGATGGTCTCATCCAGATTACGGTGACGGTTTCCCAGTTCGCGGATACGAGCTTCGATGGTCATGGCTTGCGCCTCCATGTCTAAGGGACCAGTACAGTCAGCGCCGGGTCTGACCGGCTGTAGAATCACATTCCAGTGAACTGCCGACCGTCCTGATACGGACCACCCTGGAGCCCGAATTGGCCGAAGATGTGAACAGAGCCGTACGGAACCCGTCCGATCCCACGCCTCCCCGACTGATCGTCGGAATTTCCGGAGCCTCCGGCGTGACTTACGGCGTCAGGGTGCTGGATGCCCTGCGTGAACTGGGCGTCGAGAGCCATCTGGTCGTCACCCGCGCCGCCCTGCTGACCCTGTCTCAGGAAACCGAACTTTCCGCCGACGACCTGCTGGGCCGCGCCGACGTGTCGCACCGGCTCAATGATGTCGGCGCCTCGATCGCCTCGGGCTCGTTCCGGACCATGGGGATGATCATCGCCCCCTGTTCGGTCCGCACCATGAGCGAGATCGCCACCGGCGTGACCTCGACCCTGCTGACCCGCGCCGCCGATGTGGTGCTGAAGGAGCGCCGCCCGCTGGTGCTGATGGTGCGCGAGACGCCCCTGCACCTCGGTCACCTGCGCACCATGACGGCGCTCGCCGAGATGGGCGCAATCATCGCCCCGCCCCTGCCCGCCTTCTATGCGAAACCGGCCTCGATCGCCGAAATGGTCGATCAGTCGGTGGGGCGGGCGCTGGACCTGTTCGGCCTCGACTGGTCCGCCGTGCGGCGCTGGGACGGGCTCAAGGGACCCTCGCCGGAATGAGTCTGTGGGACTGGGCGCTGACGGCCTACGCCGCCGACGGGGTCGCTGACGCCTGTCTGGAGCTTCAGGACGCCGCCGGCCAGAACGTGCCCCTGCTGCTCTGGGCCGCCTGGTGCGCCGCCGAGGGACGAGCGCCGGATGCGGACGCCCTGGAGGCCGCCGGCGACACGGCCCGGGCGTGGCAGGAGACCGCCATCGCACCCCTGCGCGCCGTGCGCCGCGCATTGAAGACCCGGGCGCCCGATCTCGATGACGCCGACCGGGAAGCGGTCCGGGCCCAGGTCAAGGCGGTGGAACTGGAGGCGGAACGCCGGCTGCTGACCGCGCTGGAAGCCCTCGCCCCGGCGCCCTCCGGACCGCCGCAGCCGCCGATCGATACGCTGGTGGCGGCGGCCCGCGTCTGGTCGCCGATGACCCCGCGCGCCGGACTGGTTCAGCTCGCCGACCGCCTTCCGGCCTGACGCGACCCACAGTATGATAAGCCGGCAGGGCCCGACATGAACGACGACGAACCTTTTCTGAGCGAAGAAGAGCTGGCGCTGCACGCCCGGCTCAAGGTGCTTCAGCTTGAGCACGCCGACCTCGACGCCTCGATCGAGGCCCTCGGTCACATGCCCGTGCCGGACCAGCTGATGATCGCCCGGCTGAAGCGCAAGAAGCTGCTGCTGCGCGACGAGATCACCAAGATCGAGGACCGCATCCTGCCCGACATCATCGCCTGACGGGCGCCCTCAGCGGCCCTTCTTGCGCACCCACATGGCCGCGTCGGCCTCGGCCAGCCAGACCTCGGGGTCCGTGTGGGCGGCGAAGGCGCGCACGCCGAACGAACCACCCAGCGTCGCCTGTTCCCCGGCCCAGACGAAGCCGTCCGCTTCCAGAGCCGCGGCCAGCCGCCGGGCCTTCTCGCGGCCCTCTTCCAGACCCGCGTTCAGCATCAGCAGGGCGAACTCGTCGCCGCCGAGGCGGCCGACCGCGTCCGATTCGCGCAGATTGGCGCGCAACAGCTCGGCCACATGCACCAGGGCGGCGTCGCCCGCGGCGTGGCCCAGGGTGTCGTTGACGTTCTTGAAGCCGTCGAGATCGAGATACAGCAGCACCGCCGGCACCTCATGGCGCTGGCAGAAGGCCATGGCGCTGCGCAGGGCCGCCACGAAACCACGCCGGTTCAGGGCCGGCGTCAGCACATCGTGATCGGCCGCGGCCTCGGCCGCCTCGGCGCGCAGGCGCAGGGCCTCGACCTCGGCGCGCAGGCGCTCGATCTCGGCATGGGGGTCGATGACGGCCGCGTCGTTCACGAGCGAAGGAAGCTCCCCGGCCGGCGACTCAACACGTCCGGCTGCCTGCGAGCCTAGCGCCGTCGGTTGCGGGCGCAACGCGAGTCCTGTATCGCGCCGCTTTCCCGCGAAAAGGCGAGCCTCCATGACGACCGGGACACCACCAGTGGCGATCATCATGGGCAGCCGCTCGGACTGGCCGACGATGAAACACGCCGCTGACGCCCTCGACCGGCTGGGCGTGGCCTGGGATGCGCGGGTGGTCAGCGCCCACCGGACCCCCAAACGCCTGTTCGACTTCGCCACAGGCGCAAAGGCCGCGGGCTTCAAGGTCATCATCGCCGGGGCCGGCGGCGCCGCCCACCTGCCCGGCATGGCCGCCTCCATGACCGAACTGCCGGTGCTCGGCGTGCCGGTGGAATCGAAGGCGCTGAAGGGCATGGACAGCCTGCTGTCGATCGCCCAGATGCCCGGCGGCATTCCGGTGGCGACCCTGGCCATCGGCGAGCCGGGAGCGAAGAACGCCGGCATCCTCGCCGCCCAGATCCTCGCCCTGTCCGACCCCGTTCTGGCCGACCGGGTGACCGCCTTCCGCGAGGCCCAGACCGAGGCCGTGCACGAAACCGTCGAGGACTGAGTGACCGACGCCGTGCCCGCCCGCATCACGCCCCAGCCCCTGCCCCCCGGTTCGACCCTCGGCATTCTCGGGGGCGGTCAGCTGGGGCGGATGCTGAGTCAGGCCGCCTCGCGGCTCGGCTTCAACGTGGTCATCCTCGATCCGGAAGAGAACAGCCCGGCCGGCCGCGTCTCCCAGGGCCAGATCGTCGCCGCCTATGACAATCCCACGGCCCTGAGCGTGCTGGGCCAGACCTGTCAGGCCGTCACCTTCGAGTTCGAGAACGTCCCCGCCGGCTCGGTCGAGCGGCTGGTCGAGGGCGGCGCCGTCGTCGCCCCCGGCCCCAAGGCGCTGGCCGTGGCCCAGGACCGCGTCGACGAGAAGACCTTCCTCAACAGCGTCGGCGCCCCGACCGTGGCCTTCGCCGCCATCGACACCCTTGAGGACCTGCGTCACGCCGTGGACCGGCTGGGGGTCCCGGTCCTGTTGAAGACCCGGCGCGAGGGCTATGACGGCAAGGGTCAGGTCTGGATCAAGTCGCCCGCCGACGCCCTCAAGGCCTGGACCGTCATCGGCGAACGCCCGGCCATCCTCGAGGCGAGGGCGTCGTTCCAGCGTGAACTGTCGGTGATCTGCGCCCGCGGCCGCGACGGCGCCGTGGCCGTCTATCCGCTGGGCGAGAACATCCACAAGGGCGGCGTCCTCAAGACCACGATCGCCCCCGCGAAGGTCGATGCGAAGACCGAGGCGCGCGCCCACGCCATCGCGGCCGCCATCCTCGAGGGGCTGGACTATGTCGGCGTCATGGGGATCGAGCTGTTCGACCTCGGCGGCGGCCTGCTGCTGGTCAACGAGATAGCGCCGCGCGTCCACAACACCGGCCACTGGACCCAGGACGGCTGCGTCTGCGACCAGTTCGAACAGCACATCCGCGCCGTCGCCGGCTGGCCGCTCGGCCCGACCACCGCCCACGCGCGGGTCGAGATGACCAATCTGCTGGGCGACGATGTGAAGAAATGGGCGGCCCTGTCCGCCAAACCCGACGCCCGCCTGCACCTCTACGGCAAGGCCGAGGCCCGCAAGGGCCGCAAGATGGGCCATGTGAACCGGGTGAAGCCGCTGGTTTGATGGACCGCGCCCGGAGGCCGTCAGGGGGCGAGAGTATCGCTTTTCCCGCGGAAAAATCCGGCGGGCGATTTTCGATTCGCGTCAGCGGGGCCGGTTCGGGCAAGCCGCGCCTGGGGCGGCGTCGGCGGGGTGATGCAAGCTGTCAAAGACCCAGGCCCGGCGGGCGTTTGACCAATATGCACGCGGGGACGTCAGAATCGGACGCAGGCCGCGGATGGACATGGTTTCGCGCCGGCGGGCGGGGGCCGGAAGGTCGTTTCGAGGGTTCAAAGGGGCGAGATTATACGGGGCGAGAATACACTGTTTGGAACACAGGCGGCCGATGGAGTTTTCGACAGGACTGCCACCCGACGGCGACTGACCGTCGTCGCAGGCGTCCGGTTGGGGTGATGAGAGCCACGCCCGCTCGCGCGCCGTTGCGAGCGCGAGAGCGTTTGCGGTCCGCGGACCTGCCGGTGGTTCAGTGTGGCCCCGGACATAGTCTGTGCGCCACGCGCGGGCATACTGTGGGATCAAGTGAAATCAGCAGGACGAACCCCGGTGATAAAGAAAACGCCGTTCGCATTTTTCCACGCATCTGGGACGTCGTCCTTTGTCTGGACTTCCATTTGGTTGACGAATTCGCCCGTGGCCTCCATCCATTTGCCAATGGGGAATTCATCCAATTTGCGTCCAAGGACGATGACGTCGGAGTTTTGGTCGCTTCCCCCCGACGCGAGGTATGCCGTGCGGCTTTGGCCACGACAGACCACTGAAATGGACTCCTCATCGCGCCTGGCAAAGCGCAAGGCTCCGGTGTGCGACACTGAGTTGGAATGCTTGCGCCGACCGAGGCGGGAACTGCTTGATCGCCTGTCAGCTATCACGAGATCCGCCTCGAAATCCCGGAACCTGACCCGCACCCGCTCGCAGCCGGTTCTTTCGGCTGCATCCATCAGGTTTTCCACCCAGTTTACGGCCCCATCGCCGTAGACCAGATCTGCAATTTCGGCCAACGGGCGCTCCTCGACTGTCGGCTCTCGCGTCCGCTGGTTCGTGACTTTCGCCACAAAGCCCCAAGGACCAAACAGAAGAAAATGGGCGAACATGATGACGCCGCTGGTGTCCGCCACAGCGCTGAGAAGGCGCCCGAGCGACACATCACCCATAACGTTTCGAACGTCAGGTGAAGCGAAGGCTGAATAGATCTCGGCGGCCTCGAAAACCAACGGTACGATCAGGGACCCGGCCTTGGGAGACGCCGCCAGTGCAGCGTTGGGGGCCATGCGATCCGGGGTGATATTGTCCCTGCCCGGCCAGAGTCGTTTATGGATCGCGCAGAGGGCCTCCCCTTCAGCTTTCTCAAGCGCGGCCACCATCAGGGACACCCGAGGCCATGGAACGACGTCTGGCCCATCGAAGATGAGGTCTAGCGTGTCATTGACCGGCATCGGCTGACTCCTGTTTTGGCCGCTTCACCATGCCGCTCGATCAGCCCACCGTTCCAGATTGAAGGGCTGCGACGATGGCGGTCCACCAAGTCCCTACCACGTCAGCGAAGGTAGCGATCCGTCCAACAAGGGCCGCTAGGTGGGGTAGGCCGACAACGGTGGTGAGCGTCAATAGGCCTGCCGGGCCACCGATGTCCCACCAAGCGAAGTGGGCACGCCGGCCTTGAGAAATCCGGCGTGAGAAGACAAGTGTCCGATCCTCCAACCTCTGAAGCCGAAGCGCCACACTCTCGAGCCATGGATGCGATTGAAGAGCGTTGCCGAGGGCGGCGTCCGCGTCGCCGCTCTTTGATTTCCAGTCGGATATCGTTGCTACGATCGTGTCCGACATTCGCGACCAGATTTCGCGCCAGTTGCTTTGCCAGTTCGGCGCGCGCTCGGCTATTTTGACCTTCTCGGCAAACGACTTCTCTAGATCAGCAAATTGCGTTGGTAGGTGCTCCGTAGCGGCGTAAAACTGGTGCAGCTTCTGAGCTGCGTCGACCAAGTTCGGCTTGGCGTTGTTCATGTCGCGCTTGATCGAGGTCAACTCCGCCTGCACGCCCTCAAAGGCCTGTTGAAAGCTTTGCGAGTCCAACGCGAAGTCACTGTTGGCCCACTGGGCAAAGCGCAGTTCCTGGACGGCTCCCCAAGCATAGTAGACCGCCGCTCCTAGCAGCAGGCCAAAGGCCAAACTCCGGTCGCCGGGAAGCACCACGCCGCCCAACGATAGCTCTCCCGTACCGAGCGCTACTACCAACGCCGCCGAGGTGATCAGCAACACAGACCGTTTGAGACTACGGAAATGTTCGAGACTCCGAATTTCGAATGAATGGTCGGTCGCGCCAGTCGCTTTTGTCATGCGTTGACCATTTTTGGATCTCCCTTTTCGCCCCGCCAACCGACCGCCAACGCCCCATCCGGCAGGGGCCGCTGTAGCGCCTTCGCTTCGTTTCAAGGCACTCGCATCCAAGTCTCGCGCTCTTCCTCGGGTCGCAGGATCACGGGCATTGCCTTGGGGTGGAATACGACGACTTCAGCGTCAGCGTTGGTGGTGGGGAAGCCGAAAACCTCCGCTACTGAACCTTCGCCCCGTACCGCATCCGGCTCAGCACATCCGTCACCTTCTTCAGCGGCGCGTCGAAATCCTTGCCGGCCTTCCACTTCTCGAAGGCCATGACGTTCTCGATCCGCGCCGCCACGAAGGCCTCCGCCGCCTCGCGGCCGTCGAACCAGCGCATCGTCAGGGCCGGGATCAATATGCCCGACAGGATCGCCCGCTTGGAATAGTGGTTCCAGTCGGTGGCCGTGTCCCCGGCCCAGGTCCACAGGTGGTCGGCGCTCTCCCAGGCCAGCTTCAGCCCCAGATCGGCGTTGGGCGGCAGGGCGAGGAAGGCGGCGCAGCGACGCGTGGCCTCCAGATCGGCCGCGCCGGCCTCCATCCGCGCCGAGACGGCCGCCGCGATTCGCTCGCGCATCTTCAGCGCTTTCGCATCCACCCCGGCCAGCGCAGCCAGCGCCCGGTCGTCATGCCGCCGCGACAGCAGGGCCGCCAGGTCGCGCGCGCCGTTGGGCAGCAGCAGTTCCTCGTCGCCCCGCGACAGGCCGCAGGCCTCGCAGGCGGCCCGCACCATCCGGCTGTTCCAGCCCAGCCGGGGCGCGAGGCCCAGGGCGGCGTCCAGCACGGTCTGCTCCATGCGGTCGGCCCAGTCCCCTTCGGGCGTCTCGTTCGACAGGTGTGGCGCATCGGTCATGGCGACAGCATATGCCCGTCGCGCGGGCGTTTCGACCCTTCAGATTGAAGCGCGACGATCTGGACAGGAGGGGGCTGAACGTGTATCAGCCCGCCTTCATCCGCGGACCCCTGTCCATCGGACCGAGATTTTATTTGTCTGCCCGTCTCCCTTTCGAGGTGCGCGGCGGGCGGCCAAAGGAGAGTTCAACCTGGTACAGATTTTCGTTCGCGATAATAACGTCGATCAAGCGCTCAAGGCCCTCAAGAAGAAAATGCAGCGCGAAGGCAGCTTCCGCGAGATGAAGCGCCACGTGCACTACGAGAAGCCCTCGGAGAAGCGCGCCCGCCAGAAGGCCGAGGCCGTGCGCCGCGCCCGCAAACTGGCCCGCAAGCGCATGCAGCGCGAAGGCCTGCTGCCGCCGCCGAAGCCCCGGGTTCCGGGCGTGGGCGGCCCGAGCCGCGGCTAAACCCCGCTCGACAGCCGAACGAACAGATCAAGGGCCGCCCCGGAAAACCGGAGCGGCCCTTTTCCATGCCGGCGACCGCTCCGCCCGGGCATCGCGGTGGGGAACGGCCGTTCCGGGCGAGGTCAGCCCCCTTGGCGCACCGGCCAGAGGATTTCCGTCCTGATCTGTTCCGGCGGGGTCTCCGGGGGGCTGTGATAGACCTCCCACATGTCCCGGGCGGCGACCAAGCCCTGCGCCTTCATGGCCCCGATCATGGCGTTGTAGGTGCTCCCCACGCTGTCGTAAGGCCCCAGGTGTACAGCCTTCATGGTCGCGCTCGCGGGCGTCTCTCCGATGGACAGGCCGGCGGCGCGCAGCGCCCCGACCTCTTCAGGACGACACGGAAAACCAAGCTGGAAGGTCGTCGACGTCTCGTCGTACTCGACGTAGTGGCACATCGGCATGCCGGCCATCTCCGCCCTGGCCTCTGCGAACAGGGCGCTCAGCCGGCCGAACCCCTCGCCCATGGCCGTGGCGATGCCGGCCATCGGCGTGGTGACGGTGATGTAGGCGAACGGCCCGGGCTTGAGCGTGACAACGGGAAATTCCGGCATGGTCGCCTCCTTTGAGAGAGCGCCAGTCTGCACATGCGGTCCACCGCGCCCCTTGATGCACGTCAAGGAAACGTCGGCGATCCCCGCGGACTGTCGCCCCAATGGCGGCCCGGACGCTTCCCCGGGGCGAGGAAGGGTCGGCTCACTTCCCCCCGCCCCGCGCGGCGCTGACGAAGCTCTTCCAGCTCAGCTTCACGTCCGACAGCGCCCCGGCCCTGAAGGCCCGGCCCGCCACCCAGACCATGAACAGGGCGAAGACAGCCATGCCGGCGATCGCGCCGACCAGTTCGATCATCGGCGGATCCGACGGAAGGCGCGCCATCATCACGAACGGCGTGAAGAACGGCACCATGGACAGGATGCGAATGACGGGCGCGTCCGGCGAGCCGATGGCCATCTGCATGGTGAACATCGGGATGACCAGCACCATCATGATCGGGCCCATCAGGGTCTGGGCGTCACGCGGCGTCTCGCAGAACGAGCCGATGGCGGCGAACAGGACCGCATACATCAGATAGCCGCCGACCATGAAGGCCGCGAAATAGCCGAGCAGGCCGCCGTGCAGCAGCACGTCGCCGATCATCGCCGCCGTGTCCGGGAAGGTCGTCAACAGGCCCGCCGCTCCGATCCCGCCCCAGGCGAGCAGCACCGTCAGCGTCAGCATGGCCACGCCCAGAACCTTGCCGGCCAGGATCTCCGTCGCCGAGGCCGAGGACAGCAGCACCTCGAGGATCTTGTTCGACTTCTCCTCCATCACGCTGTTCAGCAGGATGGAGGCCCCGGTCAGCACCAGCGACCACAGCAGGAATCCGCCGGCCAGACCGATGATCTGGGGCAGCTTGTCGCGGAACGACACCTCGCCCGCCCCCGCCGATTTGGGCGAGAAGGCCTTCACCTCCGGCCGGAACCGCTCGGTGGCGTCGACGACGGCGGGATCAATCCCGGCTGCTTCCAGCACGGACTTGCGGTTGGCCGCCTTCAGGGCGCCGCGGACGAAGTCCTGCACCGTGTCGTCGGTGGCGCGGGCGCTCCAGACGCGGGCCCCCGGCACGCCGTTGACGCGGGTCAGGAAGACGACGGCGTCGAGGCGCTCGGCCTTGGCGACTTCATCGCCGAGATAATGGCGCACGATTTCGTCCTGCGCTTCGCCCGGCGCCGCCGCGGTGATGGCGGTCGGAGGCGCGACGATGCGCATCTTCGGCCGGGACAAAGCCGCGAGCGCATTGCCGGCGGCGCCGCTTCCGGCTGCGCCGGCGGTCTCCTGCGCCTTCTCGGCGGCCTCGCGGGCGTTGGCGGCGCGGCGGTCGGCGTCATCCCTGAGGGCGTCCCGGACCGCGGCGGCCAGGCCCTGGGCCTCGACCCCTTCCTCGATCAGAACGACCTCGCGAACCGGTTCGTTCGACCGCATCAGGATCGGAATGAACCCGCCCAGCACCGCGAACAGCGGGAACGCCAGCAGCGACAGCCAGAAGCCGACGGTCTTGGCATAGGCGCCGTATTCACGGCGCGCGATCAGGAGGATGCGGCTCATCGGACAGCTCCCGGGGCGGTCGGTTTCACCGACTGGTCGATGTCGGGATTGTCGCCGGTCAGGCTGATGAAGGCGTCATGCAGGCTCGGCTCGCGGAGCTCGAACCGGCGAACGTCCAGGCCGCCGAGGAAGGCCGCCTTCAGCGCCTCCTGCCCCCGGCCGCCCTGACCCAGGGCCGCCTTGAGCACGCGTACGCCGTCACGCTCCGAGACCACCTCGACGCCGCTGACGCCCGGCAGGGCCGCGGCCTGGGCCGCCTCGATGGCGCCTTCCAGCTCAAGGAAGCGGCGCGTGGTCGCCTGCGCCTCGGCCACCGTGCCCTCGAACGCCTTTCGCCCCCGCGCCAGCAGCACGACCTTGTCGCACAGCCGCTCGGCGTGCTGCATCACATGGGTGGAGAACAGCACCGTGGCCCCGTCCGCCGCCAGCTGCCGGATGACGGCCTCCAGCCCCTGCTGGTTCACCGGATCAAGGCCCGAGAACGGCTCGTCGAGGATCACGAACTCCGGCCGATGCACCACCGAGGCGATCAGCTGGACCTTCTGGGCCATTCCCTTGGACAGCTCCTTCATCTTCTTGTTCTTCGAGGCGCCCAGCCCCTGGGCGTCCAGCATCTCGCGCGCCCGTCTGCGGCCCTCGCCGGTCGGCAGCCCCTTCAGGGCGCCGAAGAAGGCGATGGCGTCCACCGGCGTCATCTTCTTGTAGAGGCCCCGCTCCTCCGGCAGGAAGCCGATCCGGTCACGCACCTTGCGGCCGTCGTCGGCGCCGAGGATGTCGATGCGTCCCGCGCTCGCGCCCTGCAGCCCCAGGATCATGCGGATGGTCGAGGTCTTGCCGGCCCCGTTCGGGCCCAGGAAGCCGCAGATGGTTCCCTTCTCCACCTGGAAGCTCAGGTCGCGCACGGCCTGGAAGTCGCCGTACCGTTTGCTCACCCCTTCGAGCGTCAACGCCGCCGCCATGATGTCGTCCCTGCCCGTCTCTGTTCCTCCCAGGATTAGGTGTGTAAAGGACGTTTGACAAGCGGTCTCGCACCTCTGGCGCCCCGTTGTCATGATTTCCGTGTCATGTTCGCCGACACGAGTCGCGCGTCCGATGAAAGCGTGAATGCCCTACGAAGTCTCTCCCTCCCCCGTGGCGCCCCGGGCCGGTTCACGCCTGTGGACCGCTGGCGCCAGCACGGGAATCGCCGTCATCGTGCTCGTGGGCCTGGCCGTCTATCAACCCGCCCTGGCGCCGTATCTGCTCGGCGCCGCGGGCCTGATCGGTCTGGCGGCCTGGATCCTGAACCGAACGCCGCCCGCCCCGGCCCCGTCGAACGACCCGGCCGGTCTCGCCCCGTCCCAGGCGGCGCTGGAAACCGAGACGACCTTGCTGGAGAGCGTGTTCGAGGCCCTGGCCGACCCGGTTCTGGTGGTGTCGGGCGGCGAGGCGGACGACATCGCCGGGCGTCGCATCGTCCTGGCCAACGCCGCCGCCCGCGACCTGCTGCGCATCCAGCGCGAAGGCGGCCTGCTGGTCCCGGTGTTGCGCGACCCGGCCGTGCTCGAGGCGGTGGACGAGGCCCTGTTCGGCGGCCTGACCCGCACCACCGACTATGCGGGCATGGGCGCCCAGACGCGGCACTGGCGGGCGGTGACCCAGCCCCTGGCGCAGGCCCGGTCGGGGCCGCTGGCCCTCGTCGTCCTGCGCGACGAGACCGATGTGCGCCGCATGGAGCTGATGCGCGTCGATTTCCTCGCCAACGCCAGCCACGAACTGAAGACCCCGCTAGCCTCCCTGTCCGGCTTCATCGAGACGCTCAAGGGTCACGCCCGCGACGACCCCAAGGCCCGCGATCGCTTTCTCGACATCATGGCCACCCAGGCCGACCGGATGAGCCGGCTGGTCTCCGACCTGCTGTCGCTCAGCCGGATCGAGCTGAACGAACACATCCCGCCGGCCGGCCGGGTCGATCTCGCCCGCGCCGCCGCCGATGTGGTCGATGCGGTCAGCGTGCTGTCCGCCGAACGCAACGTCGTCGTCCGCCTTGACGACCGCGAGACCAGCGCCCCGGTCCATGGCGACCGCGACGAGATTCTCCAGGTGGTCCAGAATCTGGTGGATAACGCCATCAAATACTCTCCCGCCAGCGGAACGGTGGAGATCGTGATCCGGCCCGATATCGCCCTGGATGAAGCCGCCGCCCCCTGGTCCGGCGGCAATCGCGGCGACGGCGCCACCCGGTTGCCGCTGGTCACGCCGGATCGCGAGGCCGGCCAGCGCTACGCCGCCGTCACCGTGCGCGACCACGGCCCGGGCATGGCCCGCGAGCACCTGCCGCGCCTGACCGAGCGATTCTACCGCGTCGAGGGGCAGAAGAGCGGCGAGCGCCAGGGCACCGGCCTCGGGCTCGCCATCGTCAAACACATCGTCAACCGGCACCGCGGCGGGCTGACCGTCGAGAGCGCGCCGGGACAGGGCGCGGCCTTCACCGCCTACTTCCCGCTCGCCCCGCGCCGGGAGGCCGTGACGCCTTCGTGACACAGGACTCCCGCCCGGCCTGTCAGCGTAACAGAACTGTCATGCGGTCGTCGTAATCCGCTGACCATTCAGGGGCAGTTATCGGCGCGGGGCGAACCGGGCGACCGGGCGGCCCGATTCTGCTTTCCCGGACGTCCATGACCTGGCTTTTCCTGCCGATCCTGATCGCCGCAGCCGTCGCCGCCTATGTCGGCGGCCGGGCCCTGGCGCGTCGGCGCGGCCGGTCCCTGCCGGCGGGAGAGCGGTCCCATTCCCGCCCGGGCCAGCACGGCGCCTACGCCCTGATCTGGACCGTGGTTCCGGCCCTGGTCGTGCTGATGGGGGCGTCTGTCTTTTCGCCCAATATCGAGCGGCAACTGACCGCGTCTGGCGCGCCCGAGGCGGTGCAGCAGCTCGAACCTTTCCGCCGCGAGGCCTTCTTCGCGGACGCCCGCGCCGTCGGCGCCGGTCGGCCGGCCGTTCAGATCTGGCCCGCGCCCTATGCCGAACTGCTGCCCACCGAGGGTCAGCGCGCCTCGCGGATCGGCCAGATGCTCGATCTCGGCGCCATCGTCGGAGCCGCCCTCGCCGCGCTGCTCGGCGCCCTGTTCGTCTTCGGCCAGATCCGGCCCGGCATGAGGGCCCGAAACCGCGTCGAAGGCTGGATCGTCGGCCTGCTGTTCGCCTGTTCGGCCGTCGCCGTCCTGACCACGGTCGGGATCATCGCCTCTCTGGTCTATGATTCCCTGCGCTTCTTCTCGACCGTCCCGCTGGCCGAATTCCTGTTCGGAACCCAGTGGAGCCCGCAGACCGCGATCCGCGCCGACCAGGTCGGTTCGACCGGCGCCTTCGGCGCCCTGCCGCTGTTCGTGGGCACCTTCCTGATCATGCTGATCGCCATGGCCGTGGCCGCGCCGGTCGGTCTGTTCTCGGCCATCTATCTGTCGGAGTACGCCGGGCCGATCTTCCGCGCGACGGTCAAGCCGGTGCTGGAAATTCTCGCCGGGGTGCCCACCGTGGTCTACGGCTTCTTCGCCGCCCTGACCGTGGGCCCGGCCTTCCGCGAGTTCTTCAACGGCCTGGGCGCCCTGATGGTCGGCGGGCCGCTGGACGGCCTCGGCCAGTATCTGATGCTGGTGCAGAACCAGATGGCCCTGGTCGCCGGGGCGGTCATGGGCATCATGCTGATCCCCTTCGTCAGCTCCCTGTCGGACGACATCATCAACGCCGTGCCCCAGTCGCTGCGCGACGGCTCCTACGCCATGGGGGCGACGAAGTCGGAGACCGTGAAGCGGGTGCTGCTGCCCGCCGCCCTGCCCGGCGTCGCCGGGGCCATGCTGCTGGCCATGTCGCGGGCCATCGGCGAGACCATGATCGTCACCATGGCCGCCGGCCTCGCCGCCCGCCTGACCCTGAACCCGCTGGACACCGTCACCACCGTCACGGTCCAGATCGTCACCCTGCTGACCGGCGATCAGGAGTTCAACAGCCCCAAGACCCTGTCCGCCTTCGGCCTGGGACTGACCCTGTTCCTCGTCACCCTGGTGCTGAACATCGTCGCCCAGCGCATCGTCCAGACCTACCGGCAGCAGTATGACTGAGACGCCTGTCACGTCCGAAATGCGCGCCGCGCGCCTGCGCGCCGGTCTGAAGCGGCGCTATGCCCGCGAGGGCCGGTTCAGGCTGTACGGCCTTCTCGCCATCGGCGTGGCGGTCGGCTTCCTGCTGCTGCTGCTGGGGCGGATCATCGAACAGGGCCACACGGCCTTCTACACCCACACCGTCACCGTCCCGGTCTATATGGACCCCGCCCGGGTCGACCGCGCCTACCCCCAGGGCACCAATTTCGAACTGCTCGTCGCCGAGCAGCAGCTGGCCCGCATGGGGGTCGCCGACGACGCCCAGGGAACGAAGGCCGCGGCCATGCGCAGTCTGTTCTCATCCGAGCTCAAGTTCGCCGCCGCCGCCCGCATCCAGGGCAATCCGAACCTGGTCGGCCAGACCGTGCCGATCGCGGCCCCGGTGTCCGACGACGCCGACCTGTATTTCAAGCACGAGATTTCGCGCGCCACCCCCGCTGACCAGCGCCGTCTCAGCGACGAACAGATCAGCTGGCTGGACCGGATGAAGGCGTCGGGCCTCGTCGCCACCCACTTCAACAGCGGCCTGTTCACCAAGGGCGATTCCACCGAGCCGGAGCTGGCCGGGGTGCTGGGCGCCGTGGTCGGCTCGGCCCTGATGCTGGTGGTCACCGCCCTGATCGCCATTCCGCTGGGCGTCGGCGCGGCCCTATATCTGGAAGAGTTCGCGCCGCGCGGCCGGATCACCGACCTGATCGAGGTCAATATCAACAACCTCGCCGCCGTGCCGTCGATCATCTACGGCCTGCTGGGCCTGGCCCTGTTCATCAACTGGATGCACCTGCCGCGCGCCAGCCCGCTGGTCGGCGGCCTGGTCCTGGCCCTGATGGCCCTGCCGACCATCATCATCGCCACCCGATCCTCGCTGAAGGCCGTGCCGCCCTCGATCCGCGAGGCCGCCCTGGCCATGGGCGCGTCCAAGACCCAGACGGTGTTCCAGCACACCCTGCCGCTCGCCATGCCCGGCGTGATGACCGGCGCCATCATCTCCATGGCCCACGCCCTGGGGGAGACGGCGCCGCTGCTGCTGATCGGCATGGTCAGTTTCATCCCCGGCATCCCCCACTCCCTCGGCGAGCCGACCGGGGCCCTGCCGTCGCTGGTCTACATCTGGGAGAACGCCTCGGAGCGGGCCTTCCACGAACGGACCGCCGCGGCCATCCTCGTCCTTCTCGCCTTCATGATCGTCATGAACGCCGCCGCCATCTTCCTGCGCCGGCGTTTCGAACGCCGGTGGTAAGCTGATATGAAGTTCAATCTCTTTCGCGCGGCGGACGGAACCGAAGGCGGCGGCTCGCCGGCCGGTCCGCCCGTGATCGCCGCCCCGCCCGTCGTGCACAGCTCCGCGCCGATGGGGCCGACCAAGATCGCCGCCCGCGACGTCTCGGTCTTCTACAGCGGCAAACAGGCGCTGTACGACGTCACGCTGGACATCCCGGACAAGACGGTCACCGCCCTGATCGGCCCGTCAGGCTGCGGCAAGTCGACCTTCCTGCGGACCATGAACCGCATGAACGACACCATTCCGGGCGCCAAGGTCACCGGCCGCATCGAGATGGACGGCGAGGACATCAATGCGAAGTCCGTCGATCCCGTCCTCCTGCGCGCCCGCGTCGGCATGGTGTTCCAGAAGCCGAACCCCTTCCCCAAGACCATCTATGAGAACGTCGCCTACGGGCCGCGCATCCACGGGCTCGCCGCCTCGAAATCCGAACTGGACAGCGTGGTCGAGGCGTCCCTGAAGCGCGCCGGCCTGTGGGAGGAGGTCGCCGACCGCCTGCACTCGCCCGGCACCGGCCTGTCCGGCGGCCAGCAGCAGCGCCTTGTCATCGCCCGCGCCATCGCCGTCGAGCCCGAAGTCATCCTGATGGACGAGCCCTGCTCGGCCCTGGACCCGATCGCCACGGCCAAGATCGAGGAACTGATCGACGAGCTGCGCGAACGCTACTGCATCGTCATCGTCACCCATTCCATGGCCCAGGCCGCCCGGGTCAGCCAGCGCACCGCCTTCTTCCACATGGGGCGGCTGGTCGAGACCGGCGACACCGAAGACATCTTCACCAATCCCCGCGAGCGGCGCACGCTCGACTACATCACCGGCCGTTTCGGCTAGGACCGCCCGCATGCCCCAGCACACCGTCAAGGCCTATGGCGACGAACTCAACCAGTTGACCGCCGAGGTCGCCCGCATGGGCGGTCTGGCCGAGGCCCAGGTCGCCGACGCCGTCGATTCCGTGGCTCGCCGCGACATCGCCCTGGCGCGCGCCGTGGTGGAGCGCGACGCGCGGCTGGACGCCATGCATCGCGATATCGAACGCAAGGCCATTCGCCTGATCGCCCTGCGCCAGCCGGTCGCCTCGGACCTGCGCCGCACCCTGGCCGCGATGAAGCTGGCGGTCGATCTGGAGCGCACCGGCGACCTGGCCAAGAACATCGCCAAGCGCGGCCTGATCCTCGCCGAGGGCGAGCCCATGCCGCCGCTGACCCGCTCGATCGAGCGGATGGGAAAACTGGTCTCCATGCGGCTGCGCGACGTGCTGGACGCCTACGCGGCCGCCGAGATCGACCGCGCCATCGCCGTCTGGAACACCGACGACGAGGTCGACGAGCACTACAACGCCCTTTTCCGCGAGCTGCTGACCTACATGATGGGCGACCCGCGCACGATCACCGCCGGCACCCACCTGCTGTTCATGGCCAAGAACCTGGAGCGGATCGGCGACCACGCCACCAACATCGCCGAGACCATCTACTACGAGATCACCGGCCAGGAGTTCACGGGCGAGCGCCCGCGCTGGAGCCCCGACGCCGCCGAAGCCGCCCCCGAACCGCTGTCACCCGTCTAACCGGAGATTACGCCCGTGCAGCCCTATGTTCTGGTCATGGAAGACGAGGACGCCCTGGCGACCCTCCTGTCCTACAACCTCGAGAAGGAAGGCTACCGCGTCGTGGTGGCTTCGGACGGCGAGGAGGGCATGCTGCAGATCGAGGAGCGCCTGCCCGACCTGGTTCTGCTGGACTGGATGCTGCCGAAGCTGTCGGGGATCGAGGTCTGCCGCCGCATCCGCGGCAAGTCCGAAACCCGCAACATGCCGATCATCATGCTGACCGCGCGGGGCGAGGAAAGCGACCGCATCCGCGGCCTCGACACCGGCGCCGACGACTATCTGACCAAGCCCTTCTCGATGAGCGAGCTGATCGCCCGCATCCGCGCCGTGCTGCGCCGCATCCGCCCGGGCCTGGCCGACGACCGGCTCAATCACGGCGACATCGTCATCGACCGCGTCGCCCACCGCGTCCGCCGCTCCGGCCAAGAAATCCACCTCGGCCCCACCGAGTTCCGCCTGCTCGACCACCTGATGCAGCACCCCGGCCGCGTCTTCAGCCGCGAACAGCTGCTCGACGCCGTCTGGGGCTCTGACGTCTATGTCGAGGCCCGCACCGTCGACGTCCACGTCGGCCGCCTGCGCAAGGCCCTGAACGTAGACGGCACGGTCAACCCGATCCGGACGGTGCGGTCGGCGGGGTATTCCCTGGATCTGGGGGGCTGATCGTCGTTTCCTCGAGCTTGCGCCTCATGCGAAGCTCGATCTCCCTCTGCTGGAGGCTGAACACATCGTCGGGCGTGACGCTGTAAAGCGCTCCGATAAACGCGCGGTCCCAACGGGTCAGGGCCCGGGGCCGGTCGGCGGCGGCCCCATCGAACAATGACAGGATCGTCCGCTGCCCCGCCGTGGAGGGTTCGGCCGGCAGATCGACGAGTGCGACGAAGGCGATATAGGCCGCCAGGGCGTCGAGCGGGGCGGCCGACGCCCGCTGCGCATCCACCACGATGATCGCCTGCTCGATGCCCCGCGCCGTCGACGTCCTGATGCGCGAGTTCGACATACGGGCGAGTTCGGCGGGGAGGCCCTCCGCCAGAATCTCTTCCTCCGGGTCAGGGCCGACCGGACCGGTCCGGGTCACGTGCCGCCACCGGACCGGCCGAGGCGGCCCCAGAAACTGAGTCACCGCGCCTTCCCGTGTCCTGAAAATGCGGTTCCGATTGCTGCGGGCGAATGTCTCGGCGAAGGCGTCGGCGTTCATTGAAATCACGACCGCGACCGTGGGCTCGCAGCCGGAAGCGCCGTGTGGGACGCCGAGAGACCGGAAATTGGCGGTGATCTGTTCCGTCAGCCAGGCGTTCATCTCCGGCGCGGACCCGACCACGCTGATGCAAAGATCGGCGTCCCAGCGCGCGACCTGGCCCTGGTAGCGTCCATGTTCGCCCGGCACGGTCGTTCCACGAACGAAGACGGCGACGGGGTCGCCCGGCGGAGCCCGGACCACCACCTCGGGCAGGGTGGCGGACGGCTGCTGCGAGCCATCCTGTCCGAACAGGAGCGTCAGGGTTAGGATGAACGGCACCACCATGCCGGGAACATCACGCCTGAATCAAGTGTCGAGTCAACCTCCGGTCCGCGCTGGAGCCGTTCGGTCCACGCGCGAAGCTTCACACCGGCGATGAACCCGCTAGGGTCTGGCCTCCCGCCCGACCGGAGTCCGCCCATGCGTCGCCGCACCTTCCTCTCGACCCTGCCCGCCGGAGCCCTGCTGGCCGGAGCGACCGCCGCGACCGCCGGAAGCGCGCCCGCCCCGGCTGCCTCCCGCGCCCGCCAGACCCCGCCGGCCGACCCCTA
>NZ_BSOY01000024.1 GCF_030160755.1 Brevundimonas denitrificans
CCGCCGGACAGCTGGCGCGGGCGGGCGTCGAGCCGGTCGCCCAGACCGACGGCGGTCAGGGCTTCGGCGGCGCGGGCGCGGGCCTCGGGGCGGGCCATGCCGGCCAGTTCCAGCGGCAGGGCGACATTGGCGAGGGCGTCGGCCCAGGGCATCAGGGTGGCGGACTGGAAGACGAAGCCGGTGCGACCCTCCATCCGGCGCAGGAGGCCTCCGGATGGCGGTTCCAGCCCCGCAAGCAGGCGCAGAACCGTGGACTTGCCGGCGCCCGACGCGCCGACGACGGCGACGATCTCTCCGGGTGCGATGGAGAGGTCGATGGGGCCGAGCGGCGCGCGGCCGGGGTAGCGGACGAGGACGCCGTCCAGCGACGCCGCGGCGTCAGCTGCGGCCACGGCCGGGCAGGTACTGGGTGGTGAAGGCCTGGCGCCAGTCCAGATTGGTCGGATAGACCCCGGCCTGGGAGGTGACGTCGAAGAAGGCCTGCCAGCGTTCGGCGGTCATGGCGCCGAGGCCGTAGAGGGCGGCGTCGCCGCCGTCGACGATGCCGTTGGCCTTCAGCCGCGCGCGGGCCTGGTCGAGGATGGCCTGGGTCATCTCGGGGTTGGCCTTGCGGATCAGGGCGTCCGCGGCCTTGCCGTCGCCCTGGATATAGTCGCGCCAGCCCTCGGCCGAGGCGGCGATGAAGCTGCGCAGGGCGGCGGCGTTGTCGCGGGCGAAAGCGTTGGGGGCCAAAACCATGGCGGCGTAGGAGGGATAGCCCTCGTCGGCCAGCAGGAAGACCCGCGGGGCGAAGCCCGCCGCCTGTTCGATGCTGTACGGCTCCGAGGTCAGATAGCCCTGCTGCACCGCCCGCTCGTCGGCGAGGAAGGGGGCGGGGTTGAAATTGTAGGTCCGGACCTGATCGTCGGTGAAGCCGTATTTGGCCTTGAGCCAGACCCAGAAGGCGTCGCGCGAGGCGGTGGCCAGCAGGAAGGGCCGACCGGCCAGATCGGCGATGCTTTCCAGCGCCGGATCCGGGTGGGCGATGAGAACCTGGGGATCCTTCTGGAAGAAGGCGGCGACGGCCTTCACCGGGGCGCCCTCGGCGACCAGGTTCATCGGGATGAAGCTGTTGGAGCCCATGCCCAGTTCGACCGCGCCGGAAGCCAGCAGCTGGGGCACGTTGACGGCCGGGCCGCCCTGGATGATCTCGACGTTCAGGCCCCGTTTGGCGTAGGCCCCCGAGGCCAGGGCCTGGTAGAAACCGCCGTGCTCGGCCTGGGCGCGCCAGTCGGTGGCGAAGCGCAGGCGGACGCGGCCTTCCTCATCGACGGGGGCCTCGGCGCGCTGGCAGCCGGCCAGCGCCGCCGTGGCCGTCAGTGCACCGGCCCCGGCGAGGAGGGCGCGGCGGTCGATCGAGAAACGGCGATTCCCACGCAAGGTCATGGCCGTGGTTTACGGCTCAGGCGGGCGAAGGGGAAGGGGGCGGGTCCGCGCAACCGGACGCCGGAATTGAGCGAGGGGACAAAGATCCCCGCAAGCGGTTCTCCTCGTCCCCTCGCCAAGTCCGGGTTGGACTTGGCCATTGAGGTTCAGGACCCTGGCTTCAGCATCAGCAAGGCGAACCCCGACGATGGTCAGCTGTATCCTGTCGCGCTCCTGGTCTCCGGCGTTCCACGAGGTCGAGCCCCGCGCCGTCCATCGATCCCGATCCGGTTCCCTCCGGTCTTCTCCGGCCGAAGCCTTCGAAGGGTCCTTTGGGCCTTGATCCTGTCTCCCGTCCGTTAAGGTCGAAACCCCCCGGTGCGTTCGATCAGAGAGCCGGGCCGGTCCGCTTTGATCCCCGGGTCTCCCCGGTTTTCCGCGCCGCCGTGTCCCTCGGCCTGATCAAGCTCGCTCCGATCCGCGGATGTGGCAAGCGGTCAGGAACGAGCGTCTGTGGACGACCTTGGGGATAAATCGTGCAGGGTGCTCGGCTGCCTGTGACGATCTTCGAATTTTCTTCGCCATGTGAAGGTCTTGTGACTTCTGCACAGGCTCGCGAAAACGGCCGGAAATTCGATCGAAATGCCCATTTTCGGGCGTCGTGACGCCGCGTTCAGGCGCCGGCGAGCGCTTCCCGCTTCGCTTCGAGCTCCAGCCATTCTTCCTCAGCGGCCGCCAGCAGGGCGCGGGCGCGGGCGGCGTTGGCGGTGGCGCGGTCGAAGGCCTTGCGGTCGCGGGCGTAGAGGCCGGGGTCGGACAGGGTCGCGTCGTGGCGGGCGATGTCGTCCGGCAGGGAGGCGAGGAGACCCTCAAGTTCTTTCAGGCGGTGGGCGTCCTTGAACGTCAGTTTGCCGGGTTTTTTCGGAGCGGTCGCGATCGAGGCCGGCGCCGGGGCGGCGGCCGCGCGCTGCGCGGCGTCCTTGTCCTGCGGGCGCGGGTTGGCGCCGGGCTGGAGGAAGCCGGGGTTCTGGCGGATGAAGTCGGTCCAGCCGCCGGGGGTTTCGACGATGTCGCCGCGGCCGTTCATGGCGATGGTCGAGGTGGCCAGGCGGTCGACGAAGTCGCGGTCGTGGCTGACCAGGATGAGGGTGCCGTCATAGGTCTCGAGCAGCTCTTCCAGCTTGTCGAGCGTGTCCATGTCGAGGTCGTTGGTCGGTTCGTCGAGAACCAGCATGTTGGCGGGCTTGGCCAGGGCGCGGGCCAACAGCAGGCGGTTGCGCTCGCCGCCCGACAGGGTCGAGATCGGCTGGCGCAGCTGGCCCTCCTGGAACAGGAAGTCCTTGGCGTAGGCGGCGACGTGTTTCGAGATGCCGCGCACCAGCACGCTGTCGCCGCCGCCGGGGGTCAGGGCGTCCCACAGGGTCATGTCGCTGCGCAGGCCTTCGCGCGACTGGTCCAGATAGACGGGCTCCAGATTGGCGCCGAGGCGGACCGTGCCGGCGTCCGGCTTGAGCTGGCCGAGCAGGATCTTGACCAGGGTGGTCTTGCCCGCGCCGTTGGGCCCGACGATGGCCAGCCGGTCGCCGCGGATGACGCGGGTGCTGAACGGCTTGATGACGGCGCGGTCGCCGAAGCTCTTGGTCACGCCCTTGAGCTCGGCCACCAGCTTGCCCGACAGGCCGCCGGAATCGACGCCGAGGTTGAGCTCGCGCGGGATGTCCTTGACCCGCTCGGCCCGGTCCTCGCGCATGGCGTTGAGGGCGCGGGCGCGGCCCTCGTTGCGGGTGCGCTGGGCGGTGATGGAACGGTAGAAGGTGTATGTCTCGCGCTCGATCGCCTTGTTCAGGCGGCGTAGCGACTCGGCCTCCTCCTCCATGACCTTGTCGGCCCATTCGTCGAAGGCGGCGAAGCCCTTGTTGAGGGTGCGGACGCGGCGGCCTTCCAGCCAGTGGCAGGACTGGGTGACGCGATTGAGGAAGGCGCGGTCGTGGCTGACGACCAGGACGGAGAACCGGGCCTGGAGGAGCTCCTCCTCGAGCAGTTCGATGGCCAGGATGTCGAGGTGGTTGGTCGGCTCGTCGAGCAGCAGCAGGTCGGGCTCTTCGGCGAAGGCCTTGGCCAGGGCGGCGCGGCGGATTTCGCCGCCGGACAGGTTGACGGCGGGCTTTTCCGGATCGAGGCCGAAGGTGGCCAGCCAGGCCTCGGCGGTCCAGCGCTCGGCTCCCTCGGAGGCGGCGTAGTCGAGCAGGGTCTCGCCGGTGATGACCGGCTCCTGGGCGACATAGGCGAAGCGGGTGCCGGCCTGGACCGAGCGGTCGCCGGCGTCGGGCTCGATCAGGCCCATGACCATCTTCATCAGGGTCGACTTGCCGGCCCCGTTGCGGCCGACGAGGGCGGCGCGGGTGCGCGGCTCGACGGCGATGTCGACGCCGTCGAACAGCGGGCGCTGGCCGTCCTGCAGACGGACGTTCTTGAGGGCGACGAGAGGAGGACGGGGAGCCATGCGAAACCTGGACACGCGGCGCGGCGGGGAGGCCGCGCGGTCGAAGGCGGCCATATAGGCGGTGCGGGGCGCTGTGGCCACCGGCCGTGGCCTCGCTCGTTAAGGGATTCGCGGCGGCAGGCCGCGGAACGGTGTTAGTCTGACGTTGAACGTCCGGGGGGATGGCGATGAGCGACCAGGATCAGGAGGCGGCGCCGTCCGCGCGCCGCAAGCGCGGCTTCGGCTGGGGCGAACTGCTGGGCGGGATCGTGCTGGCCCTGACGCCGGTGGCGGGCACGCTGGTCTATGACAGCGTCTCGCGGCCTTCGGGCGAGGTCGCGGCGGCGGCGGACATGCTGACCCAGGCCGCGCCGCATATCGACGCCTATCGCCGCCAGTCCGACCTGTTCGACGTCAACAGCCGCAGGGTCGCCAACGCCATGCTGCGCGGCGGATCGCAGGAGGCGGCGCAGGCGCGCTACGACGACTTCACCCTGGTGTGGAGCGACTATCAGACCACCTATTCCGACCTCAGGGACCTGATCCTGCCCGCTGACAACACGGCCGCGCCGGAACTGCGCGATCTGGTATCCTACATGGATGGCGCGATGGCGGCGTCGAACCGGATCGATCTGTGTCTGCAATCGGCGCTGGGCAGCTATGACGCAGGGGCGCCGGACCGGATGGCGGCGAGAGCCCGGACCCGGACCGGCATCGACGAGGCGGCGGCCGGGGCCGAAAGCGCGGCGCGGGCGCAGGATCAGGAACTGCGCTGCCTGTCGGGCGACGAATATTTCGTGGTCAGCGAGCGGATGCAGCGGCTGGGCGGCTGCAACTACGCCCTGCGCAAGGCCATGATGGGCTCGGTCGCCAACCTGCGCCGGACGCGGGACGACGGGCCGATGGCGCGGCTGGGCGACCGGCTGACGGGCCGGTCGGCGGCGAGGACGGCGGACCATAGGCCGGAGTTCTGGGGGCCGCTGCTGGATCGGGTGAAGGCGGAGTGTTCGCGCGAGCGGCTGAGACCGAGCCGCGGCGACGCCCCGCCGGCCAACCGGCTGAACATCTGGCAGAGGGTGGACGCCGTGGCGCCGGCGCCGGTCTCCGCCCCGGCGGCGGCCATGCCGTTGATGGGCCCGACGGCCGCGGCGCCCGAGCCGCCCGCGACCTGATCCCGTCGAAGGGCGGAGACAGCCCGGAGCGATCCGCGTAAGAGGCCGCCGATGGATCGGCCCTTCTGGCAAACCAAGCGTCTGGAACAGATGTCCCGCGAGGAGTGGGAGAGCCTGTGCGACGGCTGCGGCCTGTGCTGTGTGGTGCGGTTCGAGGACGAGGACACGGGCAAGGTCGTACCGACGCGGGTGCACTGCAAACTGTTCGACAGCGACCGCTGCACCTGCATCGACTACGCCAACCGGCGTGCGCAGGTGCCCGACTGCATCAAGCTGACGCCGTGGAATATCGAACAGCTGGGCTGGATGCCGAAGTCCTGCGCCTATCGACGGATCCATGAGGGGCGGGGGCTGGCCGACTGGCATCCCCTGATCTCAGGGGATCCGGAGAGCGTGCATGCGGCCGGCGTGTCCGTGCGGGGGCAGACGGTGTCGGAACTGGCGCTGAAGGAGCCGGAGGACGCGCTGGATTTCGAAGCTCCCGAGTGGGACCTCGAGCGGGGCTGAGGCTCCGCTAACCGAAACTTTGTTGTTGCTCCCGTAGATAGGTCCCATGGGAGCCCAAAGTCCGCAAGAGTCGCGCAAAGCGACGACGGAGCCTCTGAATCTGGACAGCCCGTTCGAGCGGCTGACCGCGCTCGCCCGCGCCATGTTTGACACGCCCCATGCCATGGTGGGGGTGATCGACGGGGAACAGACGCTGTTCCGCGCCAATGTCGGCCTGGACCAGACAGGCTTGCCCCGCGAGTTGACGGCCACACACCTGATGGTCGCCATGGGCCCGGGCGCGGTGTTGATCGTTGAAGACGGGCTGAAGGATGAGCGGGTGCGGAACCACCCGATGGTGGTCGGAGCGCCCTTCCTGCGCTTCTTCGCCGGCGTGACGATCGCCAATGCCGACGGCGAGGCCGTGGGCGCGATCGGCGTGATGGACATCCGGCCGCGTGCCCGACCGACGGACGCGGAGATCGAGAACCTGAAGGTTCTGGCCCGGATGGCCGGTGAGTTGATCGATCGCGCTGAAATTGGCCGCCGGCAGTCCGAGCAGCTGAAGCTGCTGAAGTTGGCCGAGGAAATGGCCGGCGTCGGCCAATGGCGGATGGACGCCGAGACCCTGAAGTCGACCTGGTCGGACCAAGTCTACCGGATCTATGGCGTGACGCGCGAGGCGTTCGACCCGAACCTCGGCGACGCGATCGACTTCTTCCATCCCGGGGATCGCGAGACCCTTCGGCAGGCGGTGACGCACGCGCTCGCGACCGGGGAAGGCTTCCGCATCCGGGCGCGCCTGGTCCGGGCCGACGGCGAAGAGCGTCTGGTCGACGCCCACGCTGACACGGAGAGAGGGTCGGACGGGCGAGTCGAGTCCATGTTCGGCGTCTTCCAGGACGTGACCGAGGCGGTCCGGGCCGAGCACCGGCTGGCCGAAAGCGAACAGCGGCACAGGCTGCTGGCCGACCGGGCCACAGACATCATCATCACCTACGGCGTGGACGGGCTGGTGACCTATGTCTCGCCGTCGATCGAGCGGGTCAGCGGACATCGGCCGCAGGATGTTGTCGGGCGGCCGGTGACGGACCTGATCCATCCCGAAGACGTGCCGGCCCTTGCCGAGAGCTTCCGGGAATTCGTCAAGGCGCCGCCGGAATGGGCGCTGCGCGGGGTGACCTATCGCGGCCTCGTCAAGGACGGCGGCTGCCGCTGGTTCGAGGCCCGCACCTCGATCATCCGGGATGACGAGGGCCGGGTCATCGAGTTCCAGGATCTGGTGCGCGACGTCACCGAGACCAAGCGGCTTGAGGAGGCCCTGATCGAGGCGCGCGACCGGGCCGAGGCCGGGGCGCGGGCGAAGTCGGAATTCCTCGCCAATATGAGCCATGAACTGAGAACGCCGTTGACCAGCGTGATCGGCTTCTCGGGCCTGCTGCAGCAGAGCACCGCCCTGCCGGAGACGGAGCGGCGTTACGCCGACCGGATCGGCACGGCGAGCGAGGCCCTGCTGGGCGTGATCAACGACATCCTCGACTATTCCAAGCTGGAAGCCGGGGCGGTGGAGATGGAGGCGCGGGCCTTCGATCCGCGGGCGCTGACGCAGGCGGCCGCGGCGATGGTCGAGGGGCAATGCGAGGTCAAGGGCCTGGGACTGGCAGTGAAGCTTGACCCGGGCCTGCCGACGGCGCTGACGGGCGATGAAGGGCGGTTGCGGCAGGTGATGCTGAACTTCCTCGCAAACGCGGCGAAATTCACCTCGCAAGGATTCGTGACGCTCGAGGCGTCGTGGACCGGCGAGCGGTTGAGGGTCGCGGTGACGGACACCGGCATCGGGATCGCCGCCGACAAGATCGACACCCTGTTCGAGCGCTTCAGCCAGGCCGACAACTCCACCACGCGCGTCTATGGCGGGACGGGGCTGGGCCTTTCGATCTCGCGGCGACTGGTCGAGATGATGGGCGGCGAGATCGGGGCGGAGAGCCGGATCGGCGAGGGCTCGACCTTCTGGTTCGAGGTTCCCCTGACCCCGGCCGAGGCCATGGCGACCGACGAACAGGCGGGCGGAGAAACGGCGAGCCCGGACGGGCTGCGCATCCTTGTGGCCGATGACGCCGCAGCGAACCGGGAACTGGTGGTGGCGATCCTGGGCGCGCAGGGCGTCGCTCTGGAGACCGTCGAGGACGGGGCCCGGGCGGTCGAGGCGGCCAGGGGCGGCGGCTATGACCTGATCCTGATGGATGTGCATATGCCGGTCATGGACGGGCTGGATGCGACCCGCGCCATCCGGGCGCTGGACGGGGAGGCGGGGCGCGTGCCGATCGTCGCCCTGACCGCCAATGTCCAGCCGGAGCAGGTGCTTCGTTGCCGGGAGGCGGGCATGGACGATCACGTCGGCAAGCCGATCCAGGTGGCGGAGCTGCTGCGCGTGATTGCGGCGCGGCTGGAACAACGGGCGAGCGTGAAGGCGTCCCAGGCCGCCTGACGGCGTGACGCTGTGCTGACAGTTCGCGAATCTATAGTCGGGTTGGCGCGATAAGATCGCCTGAAATCAATCGCTTGTGATTTTGTAACTGCGATTTGCCCGCCGGGGTGCGCTGGTCGGCTACTCTTTGGGCATGACGGGAAATCAGGACAGGGCGGCGCGGGCGGCGGCATGGTCCGACGCGCTGCAGGATGACTTCATGGCGATCGTCGATGAAGACGTCGTGGTCCTGAAGGCGGCAAGGCCGGCGGTCGATGACCTCGCGGCCGCCGTGCGACGAGTCCGCGCGGTGGGTGTTTTCGCCCGATCGGTTCGGGCCGTCGTGGCGCTGTCGCCGCCGCCTCGATCAGGCGGCGACCGTCATCCGGAAGAGGACGAGATGAAACATCGTGACGACAGCCCAGAGAACCTTGAGCGAATGCGCGCCGAATTGGAGACCCGTCTCGATCGCCTCAACGCCGTCCTGGAAGCGAAAGGAATTGTTGTCGAACCTGGATGCTGGCCGACTGCACGACCTGACCGGGAGTCGGTTCAGTCTGCATGACCACCAGGCGCCGGTCGGGACGCCGGACTGGCGGACCTGGGTGCTGTTGGGCGGACGCGGAGCGGGCAAGACCTTCGCCGGCGCCTGGTGGATCAACCATCTGGCCGACGTAAAGGACCGCCGGTTCGCGCTTGTGGGACCGACGCTGCACGATGTGCGCGAGGTCATGGTCGAGGGGCCATCGGGATTGAAGGCCCTCCCGGAGCAGTCGAAACGGCCGCGTTGGGAGGCGGGGCGTCGTCGTCTGGTCTGGTCGAACGGCAGCGTGGCCCACGCCTTTTCGGCGGAGGACCCCGACAGTCTGAGAGGGCCGCAGTTTCACCAGGCCTGGGCCGACGAATTCTGCGCCTGGCGCAGGCCGGAGGCGGTGCTGAGCAATCTGCGGTTGGGACTGAGGCTGGGTGACGATCCGCGACTGATGGTGACGACCACGCCCCGACCCATTCCGGCGTTGCGCCGGCTGCTGGCGGAGGCGGGCGTGGTCACGGACCGGGCCGGGACGCAGGCCAATGCGAGGCACCTGTCGCCGGGTTTCCTCGCGCACCTGAGGACGCTCTACGCCGGGACGCGGCTGGAGGCGCAGGAGCTGGAGGGGCTGGTGGTCGAGGCGGAGGGCGCGCTGTTCCGGGCGGAGGATCTGGCGCGGGCGCGCGGAAACCGGCCGGCGACGCTGGAGCGGATCGTGGTGGCGGTGGACCCGCCGGCGAGCGCGGGCGGCGACGCCTGCGGGATCGTGATCGTGGGTCGCAGGGACGGCCGGGCCTATGTGCTGGCCGATCGGTCGAAAGGCGGAGAGTCGCCCCAGGGCTGGGCCACCATCGTGGCCCAGACGGCGCGCGAGTTCGGGGCCCAGGAGATCGTGGCCGAGAAGAACCAGGGCGGCGAGATGGTGCGGACCGTGCTGGCGCACGGCGGCTGCGAGACCGCGATCAAACTGGTCCACGCCAGCCGGGGCAAGGCGGCGCGGGCCGAGCCGGTGGCGGCCTTGTACGAACAGGGACGGGTGGTCCACTGCGGGGCGTTTCCGGCGCTGGAAGAAGAACTGATGGCGCTGGGGTCGGCGGACGGGGGCGGGCGCAGTCCCGACCGGGCCGACGCCCTGGTGTGGGCGGTGACCCGTCTGCTGCCGCCGCCGAAGGCGGGACCGCGGATAAGGATGCTCTGAGACAGACTTTCAGGAAGGACGAGGATGGCGAAGCTGCGCTGGCCGATGGGCCGCCGCGGGCGCGAGCGTGCGCCCGAGATCAAGGACAGCCGGGCCGGGCCGCTGATCGCGCTGACGGCCGGCGGGCGGGCGCGATGGACGCCGCGGGACTACGCCCACCTGGCGGAGGAGGGGTTCGCCAGGAACGCCGTGGCCTATCGCTGCGTGCGGATGATCGCGGAGGCCGCGGCGTCGACGCCGCTGATCGTATTCGCAGACGGCGTGCGGCGAGATGATCATCCGCTGGCGGCGCTGCTGGCGCGGCCGAACCCTGAGCAGTCGGGAGCGGAGTGGCTGGAGGCGCTGTACGGCGCGCTGCAGACGGCCGGGAACGCCTATGCCGAGGCGGTCGGCGATGCGGCGCCGGAGGAGCTTTGGGCGCTGCGGCCGGACCGGGTGAAGGTGGTGCCGGGACGGGCAGGCTGGCCCGAGGCGTGGGAGTATTCCGTAGACGGACGGTCGGTCCGGATCGGCCGGGCGGCGGACGGCTGGTCGCCGGTGATGCAGCTGAAACTGTTCCACCCGACGGACGACCACTACGGCTTTTCGCCGCTGGAGGCGGCGGCGTTCGCGATCGATGTGCACAACGCCTCGGGCGCCTGGAACAAGGCGCTGCTGGACAATGCGGCGCGGCCCAGCGGGGCGCTGGTCTATGGGGCGAAGGACGGCGAGCGGCTGACGGCCGAGCAATTCGAGGCGCTGCGGGGGCAGGTCGAGGAGAGCCACGCGGGGACGATGAACGCGGGGCGGCCGATGATCCTGGAGGGCGGGCTGGACTGGAAGCCGATGAGCTGGACGCCGGCGGACATGGACTTCATCGCCGGCAAGCACGCGGCGGCGCGGGAGATCGCCCTGGCCTTCGGGGTTCCGCCGCAGCTGCTGGGGATCCCGGGAGACGCGACCTACGCCAACTATCGCGAGGCCAACGCCGCCTTCTGGCGCGGGACGGTGGTTCCGCTGGTGCGAAAGACGGCGGCGGCGCTGACGGGGTGGCTGGGCGGGCGGTTCGCGGGGACGCGTATCGAGGCCGATCTCGACGGGCTGCCGGCGCTGCAGCCCGAGCGGGATGCGCTGTGGGCGCGGCTCAATGCGGCGACTTTCCTGACGGATGACGAGCGGCGGCGGATGGCGGGGGTGGGAGAGGGGTGATTGGTGGTTGGTGATTGGTGGCTGGATGCACCCTGATTGCCGCACCGGATTGAAGCCAACCACCAACCACCAGTCACCAACCACCAACCACCTGGGAGACGGGCATGATCGACATCAGGAAAATCCCGGTCGCCGTGATCGCGGCCCTCGCGGTGCAAACCGTGGGCGGGCTTGTGTGGGCGGGCGGCGCGGCGGCGCGGATCGCGACGCTGGAGGAACGGGTCGGCGAGCAGCGGCTGGTGGCCGAGCGGCTGGCGCGGTTGGAGGAGCAGAGCCGGGCGACGCGGGCGGCGGTCGAACGGATCGAGGAGAGGCTGGAGGGTTGGGGATGATCGCCGACGCCAGGGTCGAAGCGGATCTCAGGATTCAGGGCTATGCCTCGTTGTGGGGCGTGGCCGACCTGAATGGGGATGTGGTGGCCAAGGGCGCGTTCGCGGCCAGTCTGGCGAAGACGGGCGTCCGGGGCGTGCGGATGCTGCATCAGCACGAGGGCCGGGCGGTCGTCGGCGTCTGGGACCGGATAGTCGAGGACGAGCGCGGCCTGTTCGTCCGGGGCCGGATCATGGACTGGTCGGCCGAGGGACGGTTCGCCCGGGCGCTCTCGCGGGCGGGGGCGCTGGACGGGCTGTCGATCGGATTCCGCAGCAGCCGGGCGCGCCGGGAGGGGCGGCTCAGGGTGCTGGTCGAGGTCGAGCTCTGGGAGGTGTCGCTGGTGACGTTTCCGATGCTGCCGGGGGCAAGGTTCCTTGTGGCGTGACCGTCAGTTCGCCGGCGGCAGATATTCGGCCGGGATGGGCGCGGCCGGGGTTTCGCCCTGCCAGTAGACGCTGAGAATCCACCATCGGGTTCCGTCGTGGAACAGCTGGACGCTGTTGATGCCGCGGGCGAACGGCTGCGGGTCCGCGAGGCTGTGCAGGCTTTCGTAGGTGGTCCAGACATGGGCGATGTGGCCGAACCGCTCCGTGCGGCGCGCGATCTCGCGCTCGTGGAAGCCTTCGCCCACCAGCAAGGGTTCGCTGCGGGTGATATATTCGTCCGGGGTGATCGAGCGGACCACGCCCACTCCCTCGCGGTTGACGCCCGAGGGCATCAGCCGGGCCGTGGGATGGAACAGCGAGCGGAAGCGGCCCCAGTCGCGGGCCACGCCGGCGTCGCCGGAGATGACGTCATAGAGGGCCGCGACAATGGCCTCGGGCGTGGCGACATCGGCAGTGGCGGCGGTCGAGACCGGCGCAGGCGCGGGCGCCGTCTGGGCGGCGGCCGGGGCGGCGAAGGTCAGGGCCAGAGCGGCCGCGAGTATCGAAAGACGCATCGGAACTCCTCTTCCTGGGAGGCCGACTATGCCGGGGCCAGCGAGGCAGCGCCAGCGGCGTCCGAACGGGTATTCCTTTCGTATTGACATGGTATGTGAGTTTCAGAACCATGTTCCGCAGGGCCCTCAATGAAACGCTGTTTCCTGATCGTAGCGGGCCTGCTGGCGGTGCTGGCCGGGCCGGTCGCGGCGCAGACGCCCGTCGGCGTGAACGCCGTGGTCGAGAACAGCGTCCGGACCCGAAGCGCTGATGAGAGCGCCTGGCGGCCCTCGGTCGTCGACGGGACGGTGCGTCAGGCCGACGCCATCGTCACAGGCGCCGACAGCCGGTTGATGATCCGGCTGAGAGATCAGTCCATGCTGACGGTGGGGGCGAATGCGGCGCTGAACGTGGACCGGTTCGTGATCGACACGGAGGCCGAGCCGGCCGGGGTGCTGGTCTCCCTGGTGCGCGGGGCCTTCCGCTTCGTCTCGGGCAGCCGGGGGGCGGAACAGGAAAGGACGGCCTTCCGGACGCCGACGGCGACGATCGGCATACGCGGGACCATCATCGAGGCGGCGGTCGGAACCGAGGCTCTGGAACTGCTGGACGGCGAGACGGGAACGCCCGGCCCGGCGGACGATCCGGAGCAGGCGGCGGTGATCGTGCTGGTCGAGGGCGAGATCGAGATCGAGGTGGACGGCGTGCGGCGCATCGTGCGCGAGCCCGGACAGGCGGTGGCTGTGCGGGGCCGGCGGGTGTCCGAACCGTTCCGTCTTTCCCCCGAGGCCGGGCAACGGCTGGCAGGCAGGCTGCCGCCCAGGGAGCCGGGCGGACCGGGCGCCGGACCGCAAGGGCAGCCGCCGCTGGGCCAGCCGCCCCAAGGGCAAGGCCCGCAAGGCTCGGGTCCTCAGGGACAAGGGCAGGCGCCGCAAGGACAGACCCCACAGGGAGTGGCGGTCAAGGGCCAGACGCCTCAGGCGCAGGCGCCCGGGGGTCGAGCAAACCGCGGTCAGGAGAACAGGGGCGCGCAGTCTCGTCCCGGGTCGTCAGGACCGGGCCAGCAGCCGGGCGCGGGTCCGGGCGGCGCACAGCGGCCGGGATAAGCCGTCGGGTTCAGCCGGCGCCGCCGCGGCAGTCGATCCAGTTCAAAGCGGCGGTCATGCCCATCAGGGAGAAATAGGCCTCGGCCGGACCGTCGGCGGACGGATAGTTCCAGCGGGCGATGCGCTGACGGCGCAGGCCCGAGACGAGGGAACGGGTCAGGATCGGATCGCTGACGCGGTACTCATTGGATCCCGGAGAGGTCGGGACCAGCCACGAGCCCGGGTCGACGGTCTGGCCGGGGGTGGTGAAGCGCATGACGCCGGCGACGGGCATGGGGTCGGTCGCCGCCAGCTCGACCAGATAGTCGGCGCCGGGGCTGGGGCGCGCCACGCGCAGCTGATGGCGCCAGGCGGCCTGGCCCGTGGGGTCGGCGATGGCCACGACGGCCGAGCAATAACCGTCGGGACGGCAGGCCGCGAGCGTATTGCCGAACCAGGCCCGGGTCTCGCCGAAGCGCGTGTGGGTGACGGCGCCGCAGCGGTCGGCGGCCTGGACGGCGCCGGCGGACAGGAGGGCGGCGACCGTGGCGGTCGCGGCGAGAAATCTGGACATGAGCGTCGTCCCAAGCTTGACCATGGTTAAGCGAGATCACGCCGTTCCGTGGGTGTCAATCGCTTGCAACTTCAAGGCTTTCAGCGCTCGGGCGGACGGTACTCGTACTGGCCGAGGCGACGGGCGCCGTGGGCGAGGGCCGAGAGGACCGGCGGGCGGCTCAGCATCCGCCCCACGGCGAAGGTCAGGAAGATCGCGAAGAAGATCGGCAGGCGCATCACCAGGGTGATCAGCAGGGCGCCGATGGCGACGGCGACCCAGAGGCCGATCTTCAGGGAGGTCTGATCCGCCTTGTCGACCGGAGCGCTCTCGTCGACCGGCGTCGTGGATGGACCTTTCCGAAGATGACGTCGACAAGGCCCTGCGGGTCGGGATTCTGAACCGGCTGCAGGGCGCCGAGGTTGACGAGGGGCGGAGGCGAGACGGGAAGCGGCGGTTCGTGGTCGGCGTGGGCGTGCAAGTCCAGCAGCGGGCTGGGCTGCATCAGGGCCTCGGGATCAAAGGCGACGGACTCGCCCTGGTCATCAAGGGTGAAGACCTGGTCGTAGGGGACGCGGGCGAAGTCGATGGCGCGGGTGTCCTGGCCATAGGCGTCGCCATGCAGGGCCAGCAGCCGGCCTTGCCGCAGTTCGACCTGGAAGGCGATCGGATCGGGCAGGTCGCCGACCATGGCGTGGACGGTGCCGAACCGGCCGGTCGGCGTGGTCATGGGCGGGGGCCGGGAACGGTCGACGATCACTTCGGTGAACAGGCCGGAGCCGGTGTTGCGGCGGGCCCCGGGCAGGGACTCCGCGAACTGGCCGGCGAGGTCCGGCGCGATGTCGCGCAGGTCCCAGGCGAGGGCGTCGAGGATGTCGGATTCGAGGGGGGGGTGAAGCGGGACACGAGGGCGACCTTAGTCGTCTCCCTCTCCCGAGGGGAGAGGGAGACCGCGCACAGTGGCGAAGCCGCTGTTCTGGCGCGATCGGGTGAGGGCCCCGGTGCGAGCTGACGGGGCGCCGTAGCCCCTCACCCTTTGGCTGCTTCGCGCCGCCCTTCGGGTCGCGCAAGGACGACGCCGGAGACGGCGCCGTGCGCTCAAGCCCTGTCCCGCGGGGAGAGGGAAACCTTAGCAGGAGAGACCATGAAAGAGACCAAACAGGCCTCGGGCACGCCCGAGGCGCGCGCCGCCATGCATGAGATGATGGCGGCGTTCGAGGCGTTCAAAGGGGCCAATGACGCCCGGCTGGAGGAGATCGAGCGCAAGAGTTCGGCGGATGCGCTGCTGGAGGAGAAGGTGGCGCGGATCGACCAGGCGGTGGCCAGCGCCCAGGCGCGGCTCGACAGGGTGGTGAGCGAGGGGCGGCGGCCGGGGATCGAGTCGGGGGGCCGCCACCCCTCCACCGCTTCGCGGTCCCCCTCCCCATTGCATGGGGAGGAGACGAAGGCCGCTTTCGACGGATATCTGAAGACCGGCGCGTCGTTCGGGCTGGAGTTGAAGACGGGGCTGTCGACGGCGTCGAACTCGGCCGGCTATGTGGTGCCGGAACAGACCGAGCGGGCCATCGAGCGGCGGCTGATGGCGGGGTCGCCGATGCGCGAGATCGCCACGGTGCGGACGGTGGGCGCGGGGGTGTTCAGGAAGCCGGTGTCGACGGCGGGCGTGGCCTCGGGCTGGGTGGCGGAGACCGCCGCAAGGCCGGAGACGGATCCGGCGACCCTGGCCCTGCTGGAGTTTCCGTCGGCCGATCTGTACGCCAATCCGGCGGCGACCCAGTCGCTGCTGGACGACGCCCTGATCGATCTGGATGAATGGCTGGCCGCCGAAGTCGAGGACGCCTTCGCGGCGCAGGAGACCCAGGCCTTTGTCACCGGCGACGGGGTCAACAAGCCGAAGGGGTTCCTGAGTTATCCGATCGTGGCTGACGCCAGCGCCGTTTGGGGCGAGGTCGGCTATGTGGCTTCGGGCGCGGCGGGCGCGTTTTCCTCGACCAGCCCGACCGACCGGCTGATCGACCTGGTCTATGCGCCCAAGGCCCAGTACCGGCCGAACGGACGGTTCGTGATGAACCGCAAGACGGTCTCGGCCGTGCGCAAATTCAAGGACGCCGACGGCAACTACATCTGGCAGCCGGCGCAGCGGGCGGGCGAGACCGCGTCCCTGCTGGGCTACCGCGTGACCGAGATCGAGACCATGCCGGACATCGCCGCCAACAGCGCGGCGATCGCCTTCGGCGATTTCCAGCGCGGCTATCTGATCGTCGATCGCGCGGGGGTGCGGGTGCTGAGGGACCCGTATTCGGCCAAGCCCTATGTGCTGTTCTACACGACCAAACGCGTCGGCGGCGGGGTGCAGAACTTTGATGCGATCAAGGTGATGAAGTTCAGCGCGACGTAGTCGCCGAGGCATCAGGCAACAGGCGGTAGGCAACAGGTGGGGGCGGCGGGGTTGGACCCGCTGCCTGTTGCCTGATGCCTGCCGCCTTCCTCTCCAGACAATCGAGGTTCCCATGAGCGCACCCGACTCACTGGCGGAAGCGAAGCTGTTCCTGCGCGTCGAACACGACGCTGAGGACGGGCTGATCCAGACGCTGATCGATGCGGCCCGGGCGCGGGTCGAGGGGGATGTCGGGCTGACCCTGACCTCGACCTCGCCGGCGCCGTTGCGGCTGGCGATCCTGATGCTGACCCTGCGGGCCTATGAGCGGGGCGATCGGGAGATGGCGATCGCGCCGGTCGAGGCGTGGGTGGCGCCGTACCGGGTGGTGCGGCTGTGAGCGGCGCGATGCGGCTGCTGGCCGGCCTGTTCGGGGGCCTGGAAGCAGAGACCCCGTACGGCGGGCGAGCGGTCAGCTGGGAGCCGCTGGGGTCGGCCTGGCTGAAGCTCGGCGCGCGACGGCGGCGCGAGAAGTCTGAACCGGGCGGGGCGCGGGCCGTCGAGACGGTGACGGCGGAGACGCGGTCGGACGCGCTGCTGGCCACGGGCCGGATGCTGAGGTTCGGCGGCGGCGACTGGCGGATCGTCTCGGGCGAGACGGTCGGCGGGCGGGCGATCCTGAACCTCGAGCGGATCCGATGAGCGCGCATGAACTGGCGCTGCAGAAGGCGTTGATCGCGCATCTGAAGGCGGATGCGACGGTGCAGGCGCTCCTGGGAGAACCGGCGCGAATCTGGGATGCGGCGCCGCCGGACGGGGCGTTTCCGCACCTGCTGATCGGGCGAGGCGAGAGCCGGCCGGTCGGGGCGGACGGGGGCGGGGTCGAGCAGGCGCTGACCCTGACGATCGTTTCCCGGTTTCGCGGGACCGAGGAGGCCAAGGCGGTGCTGGCGGCGGTGCGGGTCGCGCTGAACGATGCGGCGCTGGAGGCCGACGGGGTGCGGACGGTGAGCCTGAGGGTCCCGTTCGCCGACGTTTTCCCGAGCCCCGACGGGGCGCGGACATTTGCGGTGCTGCGGGTGCGCGCCGTCACGGAGGAGGTGGAGACATGAGCGCTCAACGGGGCAAGGACATCCTGCTGAAGATCGAGGGCGCGCCGGGCGTGTTCACGACGGTCGCGGGCCTGAGGGCGCGGACGATCTCGCTGAACGCCCGCACGGTTGATGCGACCGACGGCGACAGCGCGGGGCGCTGGCGCGAGCTGCTGGGCGGGGCCGGGGTCAAGTCGGCGGCCGTGGCCGGGGAGGGAATCTTCCGCGACGCGGCCTCGGACGCCCTGATCCGCGAGGCCTTCTTCGATCAGGCGGCGCGCGTATGGCGGCTGATCGTGCCGGACTTCGGCGTGCTGGAGGGGCCTTTCCTCGTGGCGGCGCTGGAATACGCCGGCGAGCATGAGGGGGAGGCGACGTTCGCGATCAGCCTGGCGAGCTCGGGTGAACTCTCGTTCGAGGCGCTGTGATGGCGGCCAACGGCGCGCGGGGCGAGGTGGCGGCCCTGCTGGCGGGTTCGGAGCGGCGGCTGTGCCTGACGCTGGGCGCGCTGGCGGAGATCGAGACGGGTCTGGGAGTGGACGGTTTGTCCGGGCTGGCGGAGCGGATGCGGACGTTGTCGGCGCTGGATCTGATGACTGTGCTGGCGGCGCTGCTGCGGGGCGGGGAGGAGCGGGCGCTGGCGGATCAGCTGGACCGGGCGGGCGTCGATCCGCGAGAGGCGGCGGAGGCGGTGGCCAAGGCCTTTGCGGCCGCAGCCGGATGACTCCCTGGGGCGAGATGTTGCGGACCGCGGCGCGAATGGGGGTCGGGCCGGAGGGGTTCTGGCGGCTGTCGCTGCGGGAGTGGCGGATGCTGACCGAGCGGCCGGGCGGCGCGGCGCCGTTGAGGCGCGAAGACCTGATGCGAATGGCGGAGAGTTGGCCGGATGAGTGACAGTTCTGAACCGACCGCCCTGGACGGGGTGCCGCGCAAGGCGGCGGAGGCTGCGGCGGCGCTGGAGGGGTTGCGGGAGCCGGCGGAGCGGGCGGCGGCCTCGATCGAGGCTGCTTTCGGGAGGGCCGGAGACGGTCTGGTCCGGTCGCTGGCCCGGGCGGCGGCGGACGGGGAGATCAGTCTGGCTGAGCTGGCGCGGGCGGTCCTGGCGGCGGTGAATGCGGCGTCGGGATCGGGCGGCGGAGGCGGGCTGGGCGAGGCGATCGCCCAGGCGGTGCAGACGGTGTTCGCGGGCTCGCGCGCCGACGGAGGGGCGGTGCTCGGCGGCGGAGCCTATCTGGTCGGTGAGCGGGGACCGGAAGTGTTCCGGCCCACAGGCGCCGGGGTCATCGAGCCGGCCGGCGGCGGGGGCGTCATCGTCAATGTGCGGGTGGACGGGGGGCCACAGGCGCTGCTGCGTTCCGAGGCGCAGATCGCCCAGATGCTGGCGCGCGCCGTATCGTTGGGCGCGCGCCGACTCTGATCCCCTTCGTCAGGCGGTCAACTCTTGGGGTTGGGACCGTAACGGTTCTCGCCGGGCTGACCCTCGGCCAGCCCGATCCAGAGCAGGAAGCCGAGGCAGACCAACAGGACCACGCCGACGACCCCCATGGCAGGGCCCAACAGGGCCATGATGGCGGCCGGATCTCCGTCCTCCAGCGCCGCGGCGTTGGACAGGGCCGAGACACCCATCATGGAGACCGCGGCGATGCCGCCGATGATGCAGGCGACCCATGGAATTACGACCAGCCAGCCGCTCTTGCCCATGTCGTGAAGGCGTTTCACGGCGATGGCCAGGTTGGGCCAGATCAGCGCGAGCGAGATCAGCTGGCCGACGAACGGAATAAAGTTGGCGACCCAGCCAGCACCGACGCAGATCAGCCAGCCGATCCAGAAATGTGAGCGGCGCGTACGGCCCTCGAACGAAAACAACAGCTTCTGCCAGTCGAGGCCCTGACTCGGGGCTGAAGTTTCGGTGCTCATGACGCCCTCCCGCGCGTTCCGGGCCCGACGCCCGGCGGGGAAGAATGGCGTAACGGCGCTCGCTCGACAAGCGAAAGCGGGGCCGCGGAAGAACCGGACAGGCGTCCCCGCTTTCGCGGGGATGACAAGTTCTCAGTTGGGGCGAACGGATGAGTTTTCATGAGGTGAGGCTGCCGGCGCGGTTGGCGTTCGGATCGACGGGCGGGGTGGAGCGGCGGACCGAGATCGTCACGCTGGGGTCCGGGTTTGAGCGGCGCTCGACTCCATGGACCCAGGGACGGCGGCGCTATCTGATCGGGGCCAATCTGCGCTCGCTGGATGACATGGCGGCGCTGACAGGGTTTTTCGAGGCGCGGCGCGGGCGGCTGTACGGCTTCCGGTTCCGGGACTTCGCGGACTGCAAGTCCTGCGCGCCGGGGGCGGCGGCCGGTTCGCTGGACCAGGCGCTGGGCGAGGGCGACGGGACGCGGACGGTGTTCCCGCTGGTCAAGCGATATGGGGAGGGCGAGGACGCGCTGGAGCGGCGGATCGCCAAGCCGGTCGAGGGGACGGTCCGGGTTGCGATCGACGGAGTCGAACTGGCGGCGTCGGGGTTCGCGGTCGATGCGCCGACGGGGGCGGTGACGCTGAACGCTCCACCCGATGCGGGTGCGGCGGTGACCGCCGGTTTCGAGTTCGACACGCCGGTGCGGTTCGACGCCGACAGGATCGAGGTCACGCTGGAGAGTTTCGACGCCGGACGGATGGCGGCCGTGCCGCTGATCGAGGTGCGGGTCTGAGCCATGCGAGCCATACCAATCGAACTGACCGCCCGCATCGAGAGCGGGGCGGCGAGGCTGTGTCATGCCTGGGTGATGCGGCGGACGGACGGGGTCAAACTGGGGTTCACGGATCATGACCGCGACCTGATCGTCGAAAACGTGACGTGCCGGGCGGCGAGCGGCTGGACCGCGGGGGCGGCGGACAGCGCCGTGGGGTTGAGCGCCGGGTCGGCGGCGGTCGCAGGCGGTCTGGATGATGCGGCGATCACCGACGCCGATGTGGAGGCGGGGCTGTATGACGGGGCTTCGGTCTCCCTGTGGCGGGTGGATTGGGATCGGCCGGATCTGCGGGTGCGGCTGTGGACGGCGACACTGGCGCGCATCCGGCGCGAAGGGGCCGGGTTCAGCGCCGAGCTGGAAGGGCCGCTGGCGAAGCTGGAACGGGTGGTCGGCGGAGGGGTAAGCGAGGTCGCGTTCACGGCGACGGGGCTGCATGAGCGGCCGTGGTCGCCCGCGCACCTTCGGGTCGCGGCGCGAACAGACGGCGGCTTCGACCTGGGCTGGATCGCGCGGGCCAGGATCGATGGCGACCGCTGGGATGGCGAGGCGGCCGGGTTCGGGTCGTTGAGGTTTCGGGTGAGGGTGCTGGACGGCGCGACCGAGAGACGGGCGTTCGAGCTCGAGGGGAATACGGCGACCTTTTCGGCGACCGATCTGGCCGTGGATTTTCCGGGCGGGCTGGACGGCGATTCTCAGGTGGCCGTGGCCCAGTGGGGCGACGGATATGGCTGGGGGATGGAGGCTTTCGCCGCTCTCACGCCCTGATTTGCCGCCTCTCCCTTTGCGCGGCGCGCGGGATGCCCTAACTGACGCTCTCGGCTTTCGATGGAGCGGCATTCGACGTGGCGGGCGATCCCTACAAGGAACTGGGCGTTTCGAGGGGCGCGAGCGCGGACGAAATCAAGAAGGCGTTCCGCAAGCTCGCCAAGGAACTGCATCCGGACAAGAACCCCGGCAACCCGGTGGCGGACGAGCGGTTCAAGCGCATCACCGCCGCCTTCGACCTGCTGGGCGACAAGGAAAAGCGGGCGAAATTCGATCGGGGCGAGATCGATGCGGACGGCCGCGAGCAGTTTCGCGGCTTCGGCGGCGGTGGACCAGGCGGCGCTCGCGGCGGTCCGGGCGGAAATCCCTTTGGTCAGGGCGGGGCCCGACAGCAGGGTTTCGAGAACATCGACCTCGATGAACTGTTCGGCGGCATGTTCGGTGGAGCGGCCCGGCCGGGCGGCGCGCGGCCAGGCGGTTTCGCGTCCAGGGGTCAGGACGTCAAGGCCACGCTGGAGATCAGTCTCGAAGACTCGATTTCGGGCGCGACGCGGCGGATCCAGTTCTCGGACGGGCGGATGCTGGACGTGGCGATCCCCAAGGGGGCCAGCGATGGGCAAACGATCCGACTGAAGGGCCAGGGCGCGCCGGGGCGCGGCGGTCCGGCGGGCGACGCCCTGATTGAGTTGAGGGTGGCGAAACATCCGGTCTTCACCCGCGACGGGGCCGACCTGACCATGGATCAGCCGGTGGCGCTGTATGACGCGGTGCTGGGCGGCAAGGTTCCGGTGCGGACGCCCGAGGGCACCGTCAGCATGACCATTCCCCCCGGTTCCAGTTCGGGCAAGGTGCTGAGGCTGAAGGGCCGGGGCGCGTTCGCGGACGGCAAGCGCGGCGACCTGCTGGCCAAGCTCATGATCACCCTGCCGGAAGACAGCGCCGAATTGACGAAGCTGGCGCAGGCCGTACGCGACAAGGGGCCGGTGCGGCCTTTCCGCGACTGATGGCGAACCGCCCGAACCTCAAGCCGGAGCGGCCCTGGTTCTCGTCCGGGCCGACGGCGAAACGGCCCGGGTGGTCGTCGCAGGCGATTCCGCATGCGCTGCTGGGGCGCGGCATCCGCGCGCCCGAGGTGGTGGAGCGGTTTGCTCATGGGTTGAGGCTGACGCGGGAGCTGCTGCAGGTCCCGGCGGGGTGGGTGCTGGTCTATGTGCCGGGGTCCGACACCGGGGCGGTCGAGGCGGCCCTGTGGTCGATGCTGGGCGAGCGGCCGGTGCAGGTGCTGGCGTTCGAGAATTTCGGCAAGGTCTGGGCGACCGATGCGGTCGAGCATCTGAAGCTGGAACCCGAGGTGATTGCGGCGCCGTGGGGCGAATGGCCGGATACCTCGACCGTCGATCCGGCGAAGGACCTGGTGTTTCCGTGGAACGGGACGACGTCGGGCGTGTGCGCGCCGAATGCGGACTTCATCGCCGATGACCGTGAAGGGCTGGTGATCTGCGACGCGACCTCGGCGGCCTTCGCCATGCCGTTGCCGTGGGACAAGCTGGATGTGGTGACGTTCAGCTTCCAGAAGGCGCTGGGCGGAGAGGCGGGACTGGGCGTGGCCGCCCTGTCGCCGCGGGCGGTCGAGCGACTGGATCGCTATGCGCCGCCAAGGCCGGTGCCCAAGGTGCTGCGCCTGCGCGACGGCAAGGGCTTCGACCGGACGCTGGCGTCGGGGTCGATGATCAACACCTTCTCGGTCTGGACGATCGAGGACTGGATCGACGGCGTGGAATGGGGGCTGTCAGTCGGCGGGCTTGAGGCGCTGATCGCGCGGACGCGGGCGAATGCGGCGGCGCTGGACGCATGGGTGCGGCGGACGGACTGGATCGACTATCTGGCCGTCGATCCGGCGACGCGGTCGACGACCTCTGTTTGCCTGAGGATCGTCGATCCGCGCGTGACGGCCATGGCCGAGGAGGCGCGGCAGGCGCTGGTCCGGCGGATGAAGGCGCTGGTCGAGGACGAGGGCGCGGCCTTCGATATTGAGAGCCACCGGAATGCGCCCCCCGGGCTGCGCATCTGGTGCGGCTGCACCGTCGAGACGGCGGACATCGAGGCGCTGACGCCCTGGCTGGACTGGGCGTTCGAGACGGCGCTGACGGAATAATCGTCCGGCGACGGGACACCCGCCGATTCCCCGGCTATAGGCTGCGCCCGCATTCCGAAATCCCGGACAGCGGAGAACAGTCTTGGCGAACGTCGCGGTAGTCGGCGCCCAGTGGGGCGACGAGGGCAAGGGCAAGATCGTCGACTGGCTGTCGAACCGGGCCGACATGGTCGTGCGGTTCCAGGGCGGGCATAACGCCGGCCACACGCTGGTTGTCGACGGCAAGGTCTACAAACTGGCGCTGCTGCCCTCGGGTGTGGTGCAGGGCAAGCCCTCGATCATCGGCAATGGCGTGGTGGTCGATCCCTGGCACTTGGTCGGGGAGATCGACAAGATCGAGGCGCAGGGGATCAAGATCAGTCCCGAGGTGCTGATCGTGGCGGATAACGCCTGCCTGATCCTGCCCATCCATCCGGCGCTCGACGTGGCGCGCGAGGCGGCGGCGAGCGCGCCGGGCGCGCGGATCGGCACGACGGGACGCGGCATCGGTCCGGCCTATGAGGACAAGGTCGGGCGGCGCGCCATCCGGGTCTGCGATCTGGCCAATGAAGACGACCTGAAGGTCAAGATCGAGCGGTTGCGCTCGCACCACGATCCGTTGCGGGCAGGGCTGGGTCTGGAACCGATCGATCCGGAGGCGCTGCTGGCGCAGCTGCTGGAGATCGCGCCGAAGATCCTGCCCTATGTGCAGCCGGCCTGGCGGGTGCTGGATCAGGCGCGGCGCGACGGGAAGCGGGTGCTGTTCGAGGGGGCGCAGGGCGCGTTTCTGGACGTGGACCACGGCACCTATCCCTATGTGACCAGCTCCAACACCGTGGCCGGGCAGGCCGCGGCGGGGTCGGGCATCGGCCCGCGCGGGGTCGGCTATGTGCTGGGGATTGTGAAGGCCTACACGACCCGGGTCGGCGAAGGGCCGTTCGCGTGTGAACTCAATGACGAGGTCGGGACGCATCTGGCGACGGTGGGGCGCGAGGTCGGGGTCAATACCGGCCGGGCCCGGCGTTGCGGCTGGTTCGACGCGGTTCTGGTGCGGCAGTCGGTGGCCATCAACGGCATCGACGGGATCGCCCTGACCAAGCTGGACGTGCTGGACGGACTGAAGACGCTGAAGATCTGCACGGGCTACCGGATCGACGGACAGGTGCTGGACTATCTGCCGTCCAGCCTGAAGTCGCAGGCCGCGGCCGAGCCGGTGTTTGAGGAGATGGACGGCTGGAGCGAGAGCACCGCCGGTGCGCGCAGCTTCCGCGACCTGAACGCCAATGCGGTCAAATATGTTCGCCGGATCGAGGAGTTGATCGGAGCCCCGGTCGCTCTGTTGTCGACCAGCCCCGAGCGGGACGACACGATCATGATGCACGACCCGTTTCGGGGTTAGACGACCCGACGGCTGAACCCCGCTAATCGCGCGTTCAACGCGCTTTAACCCGGTTCAGTTATGCACGACCTCCGAGGTGGAGGTTCGCGTCTTGTTTGCAGTCGATCGTCGCGTGCTGGCGAAGCTGGAGCCCGTCGTCAAACGGGTGTTGATCGTCGACCCGAATCCTCACGCCGCCCGGCTGCTGACCGACATCATGAAGGGTCTGGGCGCGCGCGACATCGTGGTTCAGGCGAACGAGAAACGGGCCCTGATGGCGGCGGCGGAGCTTGAGCCCGGCATCGTCTTCACAGAGCGCACGGGGGAGGGGCTGGACGGCGAATCCCTGGCGAGGGCGCTGCGGCGCTCGGATATGAACTGCCGCCGCGCGCCGATCATCATGATCACCGCCGACGCGACCGCGCGCACGATCCTGGGCGCCCGGGATTCCGGCGTGCATGAATTCCTGCGCAAGCCCTTCACCAGCGCCGACCTGTTCAAACGGGTCGAGAACGTCGCGCTGAAGCCGCGCGACTGGGTTGAGGCTGTGGGCTACATCGGTCCCGACCGGCGCCGGTTCAACTCAGGCGAATTCTCCGGCGCCAGAAAGCGCAAGGCCGACCGGTCGGCGTCGGGCGCGGCCGGACACCTGGAGGCCAAGGACCAGGCGATGCGCATACTGGGCTCGGCCCTGGACCAGTTCGACAGTGACCCGATGCAGGCGGTGCGGGCCATCCGCGAGCAGGCGGCGACCTTGAAGATGCTGGCCATGAAGGTGTCGGACTCGCGCCTGGCCGTGGCGGTCGGGGCGCTGGAGGTGTCGATGGCGTCGGGGCCGCCGACAAAGGCGACCCTGGCGGCGCCGATCGGAACCCTGCTGGCCATGCATCAGGTCGAGCCGGTCGCCAAGGCCGGCTGACGCCGCTAGCGCAAAAGGCCGGCGAAGGCTTCCACGACCCGCGGCCAGGCGGCCGAGGTCGGGTCGATGACTTCGAAATGCCCGGCGCCCTCCAGCACGATGGACCCGGCGGGATCGCCGCGGGCGGCCGCCGCTGCGGCGTAGTCCTGACCGAACCGGGGCGGCACGATCGGATCCAGAGCCCCCGAGATCACCACCTGACGATCGCCCAGCGGCAGCAGGGCGGGCGGGGAGGTGTCGGCGAAGACGTCGCGGCCGCCCGGCTGCGGGACGCCGACGAGGCCGTCGATAGTCGACGGACCCCCGCAGGCGTCGGGGCCTGTCCGCCGGTAGGCGGCGAGGTCGGCGATGCCGGCGAGCGATACGACGCCCCGGATCGGCAGGGGATCAGCGGTGCGCAGGGGACTTTCGGCGGGCAGGCGATCGCGCGCCGCCGCCCAGAGGGCCAGATGACCACCGGCGGAATGGCCCGAGACGGCGACGCGGCGCAGGTCGAGGCGGTGCTGCGGCGCGATGGCGCGCAGATGGTCGAGGCCCGCGGCGATGTCCTGGAACGTTCCGGGGTAACCGCCGCCCGGATGGCCGATGCGGCGGTATTCGAGGTTCCAGACGGCATAGCCCCGATCGCGCAGATCGGCCGCCATATAGTCCATCAGTTCCTTGCCCGGCAGGTCGGCGCGCCAGCAGCCGCCGTGGATCAGGACGATGACGGGATGGCGTCCGCGTCCGCGAGGCAGCCAAAGCTCGCCGAACTGGAGCGCGTCGGGACCGTAGGCGATGCGCTGGTCAGCAGGCGCGCGAGGCTGAGCCAGAAGCTGGCTGAAGGTGATGGGGGTGCGCGTCTCTACGGGTGCGATGAGCGTCGGGGACGGCGCGCAGGCGGCCGTCGCCAGCAGGCCGGCCAGGGCGGCGGTCATAAGACGCATCGGGCGATCCTGTTGAAGTCGCCGTTTCACCGGCGCGGCGGGTCACTGTAGAGAGCAGGAGCCGCCCGGCAACCGGAGCCCGAGAGAATGACCACCCGACAAGACTGTCTCGACCGGGACGCGGCCGATCCGCTGGGCGCGGTGCGGGATCGGTTCAGCCTGCCGCAAGGGGTCATCTATCTGGACGGCAATTCGCTGGGCGCCCTTCCGGTCGCGGCGAGGGACGCCGTACAGGACGCGGTCGAGCGGCAGTGGGGCGGCGACCTGATCGCCAGCTGGAACAAGCATGGCTGGATCGGTCTGCCGCAGAAGGTAGGCGGCAAGATCGCGCGCCTGATTGGAGCGGAGGCGGACGAGGTCGTGGCGGCGGATTCGGTATCCGTGAACCTGTTCAAGCTGGCGGCCGCGGCCGTGAGCGCCCAGGGCGGGCGGCGCGTTGTTCTGACTGAGGGCGGGGACTTTCCGACGGACCTGTACATCCTGCAGGGGCTGGCCGGGATGATGCCGGAGGTCGAGCTGAGAGTGGTCGCGCCGGGCGGGATCGGGGCGGCGCTCGACGAGCGGGTGACGGTGGTCCTGCTGAGTCACGTCCACTATCGCAGTGGCGCGGTGCGCGACATGGCGGGATTGAACGCGGCGATCCGGGCCGCGGGAGCCTTGAGCCTGTGGGACCTGAGCCACAGCGCGGGCGTGCTGGACGTCGATCTGAACCGCGACGGGGCTGATCTGGCGGCAGGCTGCGGCTACAAGTATCTGAACGGTGGGCCGGGCGCGCCGGCGTTTCTGTTCGTGGCGCGGCGGCATCAGGCAGCGTTACGAAATCCTCTGTCAGGCTGGATGGGGCACGCCCGGCCGTTCGATTTCATCGACGATTACACGCCGGCCCCGGGCATCGATCGCTGGCTGTGCGGGACGCCGCCAATCCTGAGCCTGACGGCGCTCAGCGCCGCGCTGGACGCGTTCGACGGCGTGGATATGAAGGCGGTGCGGGCCAGGGCTGGGGCGCTGGGTGATCTGTTTATCGAACGGGTCGAGGCGCGCTGCGCCGGAAAGGGTCTGGTTCTGGCCAGTCCGCGTGACGCGACGGTGCGGGGCGGGCAGGTCGCGTTCACCCACCCGCAGGGCTGGGCGGTGATGCAGAACCTGATCGCCCGCGGGGTGATCGGCGACTTCCGCGCTCCGGACGTGATCCGGTTCGGGTTCGCGCCTCTTTATGTGCGGCGCGCCGATGTTTGGGATTCGGTCGAAGTGATGGGCGAGATCCTCGACAGCGAAAGCTGGCGGGAAGCGCGGTTTCAGACCTTGGCCGCGGTGACCTGAAAGCGGGCGGCCCGGCTGGGCCGCCCGACCTCGGGATCAGGCGTCGACGAGGTTCCGCTCTTCGGCGGCGGCGCGCATGGCTTTCTGGAGTTTTTCGAAGGCGCGGACCTCGATCTGACGCACGCGCTCGCGCGACACGCCGTACTGGCCGGCGAGTTCCTCGAGCGTGACGGGATCGTCCTTGAGGCGGCGTTCCGTGAGGATGTGTTTCTCGCGGTCGGTCAGCTCTTCCATGGCCTCCTGAAGCAGGCCCATGCGGATCGACTTTTCCTCGCTCTCGGCGAGCTGGGTCTCCTGCGAGACCGCCGTGTCGTCGGCCAGCCAGTCCTGCCACTCGCTCTCGCCGTCGGCGCGCAGAGGCGCGTTCAGCGACGCGTCGCCGCCGAGGCGGCGGTTCATGTTGGTGACCTCTTCCTCGGACACGCCCAGTTTGGTGGCGATGGCCGAGAGATGTTCCGGACGCAGGTCGCCTTCCTCGAAGGCCGAGATCTGGCTCTTGGCCTTGCGCAGGTTGAAGAACAGCTTCTTCTGTGCGGCCGTGGTTCCCATCTTCACGAGCGACCAGCTGCGCAGGATGTATTCCTGGATCGAGGCGCGGATCCACCACATGGCGTAGGTCGCCAGGCGGAAGCCCTTGTCCGGATCGAATTTCTTGACGGCCTGCATCAGGCCCACGTTGCCCTCGGAGATGACTTCGCCGATCGGCAGGCCATAGCCGCGATAGCCCATGGCGATCTTCGCCACGAGGCGCAGGTGCGAGGTCACGAGACGGTGCGCCGCCTCCGGATCCTGATGCTCGGTCCAGCGCTTGGCGAGCATGAACTCCTCGTCCTTCGCCAGCATCGGAAATTTGCGGATTTCAGTGAGATAGCGCGACAGCCCCTGTTCAGGCGACATCATCGCGAGCGATCTGGCTACAGCCATAAGTCTGGTCCCTCCGACCGTTTAAACGAGCGGGTCCTTCGGAAGCGGCCACCCAATGTGCGCCGTCGCCTCACCCCTCAACCGATGAAATAGGGTCGGGTTTCCGCACTTGTCAGTGGCGGATGGTCACACGACAGCGTGACCGTTGCCCCGGCGCCACGGCACCGAATGAGCGAGTGTATAGCGGAGAGTGGGTCTCTAATCAAGACTGACTTGATGTCCTACAGGGCGGCAAGTCGCTGTTCGAGCAGGCGCATGTCTTCCGGCGGGGCGGTCTCGAAGCGCAGGGCCTCGCCTGTCACCGGGTGAATGAACCCCAGAACCGCCGCGTGAAGGGCCTGCCGGGTCAGGCCGGCGGCGGCGATGGCGGCGCGGACGGCGCCGGTCGGGCTGCCGGAACCATAGACCGGGTCGCCGAGGATGGGCGCGCCCCTGGATGCCATGTGCACGCGGATCTGGTGGGTTCGGCCCGTGTGCAAGGTGCAGGCGACGCGAGCGGCCTGGGGCTGGGCGCCCGGCTTGGCCCCCTTGTGCGTCGGGGCGCCGTAGACCTGTTCGACGACATAGTCCGTGATGGCCTCGCGGCCGCCGCTGTTCAGCACCGCCATCTTCTTCCGGTCGCCGGTCGAGCGCCCGAGGTTCGAGGTGATGCGGCCTCTGGCGGGGTGGAGCGCGCCGCGGACCAGGGCGATGTAGGTGCGCTCGATGTCGTGGGCGGCGAACAGGGCCGAGAGGCCGGCGTGGGCGGCGTCGGACTTGGCCGCGACCATGACGCCGGAGGTATGTTTGTCGAGCCGGTGCACGATGCCGGGACGGGCGACGCCGCCAATGCCGGAGAGCGACTTTGCGCAGTGGTGGAGCAGGGCGTTGACGAGAGTGCCGGTCTCGCTGCCGGGGGCCGGATGCACGGCCATGCCGGCCGGCTTGTCGATCACGATCAGGTCGGCGTCCTCGAACAGGACGGTCAGGGGGATGTCTTCGGGCTGGGGGATGGCGGAGATGACGGCCGGCAAGGCCACGACGTAGAGGCCGGGCAGGGCCTTGGCCGAGGCGCTTGAAACCGGGTGACCGTCGCGGGTCACGACACCATCGGCCAACAAGGCTTGGACACGGGCGCGGGACAGGGTCGGGAAGAGGTCCGACAGGGTCTTGTCGAGGCGGGCGCCGCCTGTCGTGAGGCTGGCCTCCAGAACCGGCGGGAGGTCCTCGTCGGCGGCGAATTCTTCGATCAGGGGGTCGTCGGACACGGGGCGCTCCGCCGCTCGGGCCGGGCGGCAGGGCGGTCTAGCACGTCGTGGGTGCGGGCAGGCAATGCGCGATCTTGGCGAAACAGCCAAGCTGGGTCATCTTCAAGCGACGCTGCAGGGACGGAGCCAGCCATGAGAGTGTTGCTTCTTGCCGCCGCCGGAGGCGCGGCTCTCGCGGTCGCAAGCTGCGCCACCATGTCCAAGGATCAATGCCTGGCCGGGGCCTGGGGCGAGGTCGGCTATCGGGACGGGTCGGAAGGCCAGCCGATGAGTCTGCTGGCGGACCATGAGAAGGCCTGCGCCGAATATGGCGTGGCGCCCGATGTGGTCGCCTACAGTTCCGCCCGCGCGGACGGGCTGAACGGCTATTGCCGGTGGGAACGGGGATTCCAGGAAGGGCGCGAGGGCGATACCTATCACGGAGTCTGCACGCCCGCGCAGGAAGAGGAATTCCTGCCGGCCTACCGCGACGGCCAGTTGGTCCATGCGGCGGAACAGGCGCTGGCGAATGCGCGCAGCAGCGTCGCCAGCCTCGGCGCCCGGCTCGAGGAGCTGGACGACAAGATCACGGCCAAACAGGCCGAGGCGCGCGCCGATGGCCTGACGGACGAGCAGCGCGACGTGATCCGCAACCGCATCCAGGAGATCCGTCGCGAGCGGGCCGACACCGAGCGGGAGTGGCGGCGGGCCCAGAATGCGATTGACGACGCCGAACGCGACGTGCGGGACGTCCGCCGCCGGTTCCAGGGCCAGTACGGCGGCTGGTGAGCCCGTCCGCCTGACGGGTCAGGCGGCCTTTGAGGCCGAGGTGCCGAAATGCGGGTTCAGCTCGCCCTTGGCGTAGCGTTGGGCCATCTGGGCCGTGGAAAGCGGACGGATCTTTGAGGCCTGGCCCTCGCAGCCGAACTGCAGATACCGCTCCTGACACAGTTTGCGCATCGCCTCCTTGGCGGGCTTCAGATAGGCGCGCGGATCGAACTCGCCGGGCTTTTCGGACAGGATTTTGCGGATCGCGCCGGTCATTGCCATGCGGTTGTCTGTGTCGATATTGATCTTGCGCACGCCGTGCTTGATGCCGCGCTGGATCTCCTCGACCGGCACGCCCCAGGTCTGGGGCATCTGGCCGCCATAGGCGTTGATGATGTCCTGCAGGTCCTGCGGCACTGAGGACGAGCCGTGCATGACCAGATGGGTGTCGGGCAGGCGGCGGTGGATTTCCTCGATGACGTTCATGGCCAGCACTTCGCCGTCGGGCTGCCGGCTGAATTTATAGGCTCCGTGGCTGGTGCCCATGGCGATGGCGAGGGCGTCGACCTTGGTCTCGCGCACGAAGTCCACAGCCTGATCCGGGTCGGTCAGCAGGGCGGAATGGTCGAGCTTGCCTTCGAAGCCGTGGCCATCCTCGGCCTCGCCCATGCCGGTCTCCAGCGAGCCCAGCACGCCCAGTTCGCCCTCGACGGAGACGCCGCAGGAGTGGGCCATCTGGACGACCCGACGGGTGACGTCGACGTTGTATTCGTAGGAGGCGGGGGTCTTCGCATCCTCTTCCAGCGACCCGTCCATCATCACCGAGGTGAAGCCGTACTGGATGGCGGTGGCGCAGGTGGCGGGGCCGTTGCCGTGGTCCTGGTGCATGCAGACCGGGATATGCGGATACAGCTCGGCCAGGGCGTCGATCAGCTTTGCGAGGACGATGTCGTTGGCGTAGCTGCGGGCGCCGCGGCTGGCCTGGATGATGACCGGGGCGTTGACCGCCTCGGCGGCCTCCATGATGGCGAGGCCCTGTTCCATATTGTTGATATTGTAGGCGGGCAGGCCGTAGTCGTTTTCAGCCGCGTGATCGAGAAGCTGTCGCAGCGTGATGCGCGCCATAGGGGTATCTCCTGAGCCCTTGAGTTTTGCCGCTGGTCTAACGTCACAGGCGCGTGAAGTCACGCTTTGTAACAGCAATTCCTCCCGTAGCGGGAGGACCTCAGACCCGCAGGGCCTCGACGCCCGGCAGGGGCTTGCCTTCCATCCACTCAAGGAAGGCGCCGCCCGCGGTGGAAACGAAGGTCATGTCGTCGGCCACGCCCGCGTGGTGCAGGGCCGCGACCGTGTCCCCGCCGCCGCCGACGGCGGTCAGGACGCCGGCCTTGGCCAAGGCGGCCGCATGGTGGGCGACCGCGACCGTGGCTGTGTCGAACGGCGGAACCTCGAACACGCCCAGGGGGCCGTTCCAGATGAGCGTCTTCGAGGCGGTCAGGGCGTCGACCAGGCGCGCCACGCTGGCCGGGCCGGCGTCGAGGATCTTGTCGTCGGCTGACAGCGGCTGGCCGGCGACGACGGGGCGGGAGGCCGCGCCCGGCTTGACCTCGGTCGCCACGACGAAGTCGACGGGCAGCAGGATTTCGCAGCCCCGCGCCCTGGCCTCGGCGAGGATCTCACGCGCGGTGTCGGCCATGTCGCGCTCGGCCAACGAGCCGCCGATGTCGATCCCCTGGGCGAACAGGAAGGTGTTGGCCATGCCGCCGCCGATGGCGAGGCGGTCGAGCTTGCCGACAAGGTTCTTGAGCAGGTCCAGCTTGGTCGAGACCTTGGCCCCGCCGACGATCCCCATGACGGGCTTCTGCGGCTTGCCGAGCGCGGCGTCCAGCGCGTCGAGCTCGCGGCGCATGGACTCGCCGGCGTAGGCGGGCAGCAGGTGCGCCAGGCCTTCGGTCGAGGCGTGGGCCCGGTGGGCCGCAGAGAAGGCGTCGTTGACATAGACGTCGCCGAGTTCGGCCAGCTGCGCGGCGAAGGCCGGGTCGTTGGCCTCCTCGCCGGCGTGGAAGCGGACGTTCTCGAGCAGGACGACGCCGCCGAGCGGCACGTCGGCGATCATGGTCTTCGCCTCGTCCCCCACGCAATCGGCCGCGAACCGGACCGGGGCGCCGAGCAGGTGTTCGAGGTCGTCGACCACGGGCTGCAGGCTCATCGACGGGACGACCTTGCCCTTGGGCCGGTCGAAATGGGCCATCAGGACGACCCTGGCCCCGGCGTCGCGCAGCTTGTTGATGGTCGGCAGGGCGACGCGGAGGCGGGTGTCCTCTGTGACCTTGCCGTCCTCCATCGGGACGTTGAAATCCACGCGGACGAGGGCGGTCTTGCCGGCGAGGGCGGGGGCGTCGTCGAGGGTGCGGAAGGTCATGGTTTTTCTCTCCTCCGCTCATCCCGGCGAAAGCCGGGACCCAGTGCTTTCGAGAGGCACAACGACCGGGATCACGAGCGGTGCGAAACTGGACGCGTTCATCGCCCAAAGGACTGGGTCCCGGCTTTCGCCGGGATGAGCGGATAGTTTGGTCCTAGATCAGCTTGCTCATCACCAGAGCCGTGTCGGCCATCCGCGTCGCGAAGCCCCACTCGTTGTCGTACCAGGTCAGCACCCGGGCCAGCTTGCCGTCGACGACCTGGGTCTGGGGCAGGGCGGCGGTGCTCGAGGCGGCGATGTGGTTGAGGTCGGTGGAGACCAGCGGCTCGTCGGTGGTCGCCAGCACGCCCTTCATCGGACCGTCGGCGGCGGCCTGGATGGCGGCGTTGATCTCTTCAACGGTGACCTCGCGGCCGGCCACGACCTTCAGGTCGACGACCGAGACGTTCGGGGTCGGGACGCGGATCGAGGAGCCGTCCAGCTTGCCCTTCAGGGCCGGCAGCACCAAGCCGAGGGCCTTGGCGGCGCCGGTCGAGGTCGGGATCATCGACAGGGCGGCGGCGCGGCCGCGATAGAGGTCCTTGTGCATCGTATCCAGCGTCGGCTGGTCGCCGGTGTAGGCGTGGATGGTGGTCATATAGCCGCGCTCGATGCCGAACAGGTCGTGCAGCACCTTGGCCACCGGCGCCAGGGCGTTGGTGGTGCACGAGCCGTTGGAGACGATGATGTCGTCGGCGGTCAGGACGTCATGGTTGACCTTGTAGACGATGGTCTTGTCGGCGCCGTCGCAGGGGGCCGAGACCAGCACGCGCTTCGCGCCGGCGGTCAGGTGGGCCGAGGCCTTTTCCTTCGTCGTGAACAGGCCGGTGCACTCGAAGGCGATGTCGACGTTCAGCTCCTTGTGCGGGAGCTTGGACGGGTCGCGTTCGGCCGTAACCTTGATCTTGCCGAGGCCGACGTCGATCCAGTCGGCGCCGGTCTCGACCGTGCCCGGGAACCGGCCGTGCACCGAATCGTAGCGCAGCAGGTGGGCGTTGGTCTCGACCGGGCCCAGATCGTTGATCGCCACCACCTCGATGTCGCGACGGCCGTGCTCGACGATCGAGCGCAGGACGAGGCGGCCGATGCGGCCGAAACCATTGATGGCGACGCGGACGGTCATGGGGCGGTCTCCGAAGAAGCGGTGTCAGGGTTGGCGCTTCAATGAAGCCGGCGGGCGCGGGGATCAACCCCGCGCCCGTAACAAGACGTGATGAACTGTAACGCTTTCCGTCAGTCGGTGCGGCGGGCGCGCGGGCCGGGACCCCCGAGGCCGAGCGAGTCCATGGTCGTCACCCGGCCTGTCTCGTCCCGGGTGAACCGCACCCGGCGGGACGGATCGCCGACCACGGTGAACAGGTCCGCGCCGAGGGCGGCCAGCACCACGGGCGGGCGACGGCCGCGGACGACCTGCAGCGTGTCGCCGACCACGGACACCTGCTGCTCGCCATAGGCCCCGGCGTAGGCCGACAGATCGCCGGCCTGTGCGGTCGCGTTCAGGGCCTCCAGCGCCCAGACGGCGTCGGTGCGGCCGCTGTCGGCCGCAACGATGCCTTCCAGCGCCAGGGTGTGGGTGCGGGTCAGGGCCTGATCCCACGGCACAGCCACGTCGGGCAGGACGCCGGTGCCTTCCCAGTTGCCGCCCGTGTTCGGGTTCCTCGGCGAGCCCTGTGAGATGAAGACCGCGAAGCCGCCGCCGACCGGAACCATGCCGCCGGGATTGGCCGCGCCGCCGGAGGCTTCCCCGACGATGGTCGCGCGCCGCGCGCCCTGCAGGGTGTAGGGGAAGGCCTCGCCCGCCGAACCGGTTCGGCCGCTGATCAGCACATAGACCGGAACCTCCAGCCGCGGGTTTGGATGGAAGACCTCCGGGGCCTCGCTCTCCGTGCCCTCGCGGCTGTGGAAGATGTTGTAGATCGGCGCGTTGGGCGGGGTGAAGGCGCTGGTCAGATAGCCGACCATCGAGGGCGCGCCGCCGCCGTTGTCGCGCAGGTCGAAGATCACGGCGTCCGTATCAGCCACGAAGGCGAGGGCGGCGTCGGCGGCGCGGCGGGCGGGATCGTCGGGGTTGTCGAAATCGATGTTCGAGAACTGGCGCAGGTCGATGTAGCCGATGTTGCCGGGCAGGATCTCGACCTTGCGGAAGCCGAAATGGCCGCGCACCTCGGCCGGATTGGCGGGTCGGGCCAGACGGCGAATGGGTTCGCCGGGCGCGGGCGCTGCGTCTGCCGGGGGAGGACGCCGCATGGCCGGGGCCGGGGCGTTGGGATCCCAGGCGACGTTGAAATGGGCATCGAGCGGCCGCAGCCGCCGGCTCAGGGTTGCGGCGAGGTCACGCTGGTCGGTCAGGCTGTCAAAGGCGCCGGTGGCGGCCTCGGCCTCCAGGGCGGCGGCGATGCGGTCGCCGGCGGCGGGGTCGAAATAGAGATCGCGGATGCGAGCCGCGACAGCCGCGACCGTCTCGCGCGGCGCCGGCTGGGCCGCG
>NZ_BSOY01000025.1 GCF_030160755.1 Brevundimonas denitrificans
GAATGCAGCAGGACGCGCCCGCCCCCGCTCCGGCCGCCGGTCCGTCGGTCGTCCAGCCGGCCGCCGCGGCGGCTCCTGCCGCACCCCGGCCGCGTCGTGTCGCCGAAGTCAGCAACAGCGGCGAACGCCCGCCGACCCAGGGCGGCCGCTACTATTCGGTCCACCGCCAGAACGGCCGCCAGCCCGACGCCCTCGACATGCCCGAGCCGAACTACGTCGACGCCCTGGTAGTCAGCATGCCCGAGACCATCGCCTCCCAGGATCTCGCCGCCCCCGAACAGGGGCCGACCCTGATCCGCGACGCCCAGGGCCGGGTGCGGGCCGCGCCCGCCGCCTCCGACGGGGACCATCAGTGATCATTGCGTCGACGCCCTCGCGCCTGCCCGAGTTGATCGCCCTGGCCGAGGAGGGTTCGAGCGAGAAGCGCCGCGCCCTGCTGCGGGAACTGACCGAGCATTTCTTCGGCGCCGCCACCCGCAGCGCCACCGAGGACGCCCTCTACGGATCCGTCCTCGCCAGCCTGGCGGACGAGATGGAGAGCGCGGTCCGCGCCGAATTGTCCGCCCGTTTCGCCAATGCGCCGAATGCGCCCCACGCCCTGATCCGCCGACTGGCCAATGACGAAGCCGCCGTCGCGGAAGCCGTGTTGACCACCTCTCCGGTCCTGACGGACGAAGACCTGCTGGGCGTGGTCCGCAAACATGGTCAGGCGCATATGCGCGCCGTCTCGGCTCGCCCCTCGGTGTCCGAGGCCGTGTCGGACGTCATCGTCGAGCGGGGCGACGACGAGACCCTCGGCGCCCTGCTGCGAAACGACGGAGCCCAGCTGTCGCGCAAATCGTCCGAAGCCGCCGTCGAGCGGGCGCGGGCCAATCCGGCGCTGCACGAGGCCGCGGTCTCGCGCGCCAGCCTGCCGGCCGACCTGCTCAACGAAATGTATTTCGTGGTCGAGGCCCGGTTGCGGACCCGGATCCTCGAACAGAACGCCCGCATGGACCCGGCCCTGCTGGAGAGCGCGCTCGCCGCCGGCCGGGCCCGCATCGCCACCGACGACGGCGCCCTGCCCGCCGACTACGCCGAATGCTCGGCCTATGTGGAAGAGCTCAAGGCCGCGGGTCAGTTGACGCCGCAGATGCTGGCGCGGTTCCTGCGCTCGGGCGGGACGACCTCGTTCCTCATCGCCCTGGCCCAACTGTCCGACATCGATTTCCACACCGCCCGCCAGATCGTCGAACGCCGCGAACTGGACGCCCTGGCCGTGGTCTGCAAATCCGCCGACCTCGATCGCGCCCTGTTCCTGACCTATGCCGTGGTGCTGCTCAACGACGACGGCGGCGCCATGGCCAAGGCCCATTCCTACGCCCGGATGTACGCCGAACTGACGAAGGACGCCGCGCTCAGGACGCTGCGCTTCTGGCGGATGCGCCGCGGGGCCGCTGCCGCGTAGTGGCTAGCCACTAACCACTAGCCACTCGACCCATCCCTCACAGCAAAACGCCCGCCCCCATGGCTGGAGGCGGGCGCTTCCCCGGACAGGCCCGGATTACTTCTTGGCGCGGCCCGCGGCGGCGCGGGCGGGTTTGCGGCCGCCCTGGCCCAGACCCATCTGCTTGGCCAGGTCCGAACGCGCCTTGGCGTAGTTCGGAGCGACCATCGGATAGTCTTTCGCCAGGCCCCATTTCGCCCGGTATTCCTCGGGGCTCATATTGTATTTGGTGCGCAGGTGGCGCTTCAGCGATTTGAACTTGCGGCCGTCTTCCAGGCAGATCAGGAAATCGGGAGTGATCGACTTGCGCACGGGCACAGCCGGGTCCTTGACCTCGGGCTCCGGCTCGACGGCGCCGGTCGAGACCTGGGTCAGGGCGGCATGGATGCTGGAGATCAGGCCCGGCACTTCGACCGCCTGCACATTGTTGTTGCCGACATAGGCCGACACGATGTCCGCAGTCATTTCGAGGATTTGGGCGTTATCTTCCATGGATCGGCCTCACCTTGTTCGATTGTTTTTCGACTGAATCAGCCGTTGGCGAGATCAATAGATTTGTTCTTTTGTGAAAGCAACATCAGGTTCCATGCTCGGAATGACGTGTCCAGAGTGTTTCAAAGTTTAACTAAAGACGGCGTTTCACGGGCCGGTTGCGGCCTTCAGCGGCCAAAATTGTCCGCCAGCGCCAGCATCGCCGCCCGTTCCGGCGCCGAGTAGGTGTCCAGGCCGTCTTCCTCGCCATCGCGGATGGCCCTGAGAAGCGCCGGCGTCAGGGCCGACGACAGCGACCAGTTCCAGTAGCGCAATACAGTCTGGGCCCGGTCGACCGCCAGCATGTCATAGGTGATCTGCACCCGCTCCCAGGCCGGATGGACCGAGCCGTCGTCCGCGGTCTCGGGCCGACGCATCGAGCGCCACAGATTGGCCAGATCGCTCTTGCCCAGCCCTGTCGCCTTGCACAGGATCGCCAGGGGCTCGCCCCCCGGATCGCCCATGATCTTGGCCCCGGTGACCGGCTTGACGCCCGACAGATAGGCGATCTCGGTCGCCACCTCGCGGTTGAGGCCGCGCTCGGCCGCCGCCGCCACCGCCTCTTCCAGCCCGCCATAGGGGCTCTTGGCGATAGCCGCCCGGTTCCGCTGCCGCCGCTCGATGAACTGCAGCGCCTTGCGCGACACAGGATCCTGCCAGTTCTCGGCCGCGGCCATGGCGAAGACGTCCTCCGACACCTCCTGCATGACCTCGCGCGACACCGCGAACCGCTGCAGGATGGTGCGGCGGTCCTCTGCGCCGCACCACCAGAACATCACATAGGCCCCTGACGGACGCAGTTCCGGCCGCTTCAGTACGGGGCCGCACAAATGCGGCTCCTGCCGGCTCAGGCTGACGACGCCCTCGATCGCTGTCTGGCTCAGACGAGCCGTGCTGTTGCGCAGCACCGCCTCGATGACGTGGGTCTCGCCGAAGCTCAGCAGGGTCTCGGTGACCACCTCCGACAGCGACCGGCGGCTGGCCATCAGGAACCGGTGGATGGGCGTGGCGTCCCGCGCGCAGGCCACCAGATCGGCGTCCGACAGGGAGGCGCACTGTTCGATCAACAGACCGGCGATCTCCGGATCGTCGCGCAGCAGCATCCGCGCCAGGGCGTTGGGCAGTTCGGCCAGCGGGGCCAGCCGGGCGGCCACCCGCCGACGGTCCTCGGGCAGGGCCAGCCGCAGCATCTCGACCAGCAGATCACCGGTGACGGCGCGTTCAAAGGCGTTGATCCGGCTGGCGGGCAGACACACCACATCGGCCAGGCGCTTCAGCAGCGCATGACGCGCGCGGAAGCCGCCTTCCGGGGCGGCCTCCTCAGGGCTGGTCGCGGTCTCGGACATATCCCGCGAATCCTAGGGCCGCGCCGGTTAACCGGCTGTGACGGTCAGTCGAAGGCCGCCCAGGCGGCGCGGCTGTCCCCGGTCAGGGCGAAATCCGCCTGCACCGTCCCCGCGTCCCGAAACGTCAGGGTCAGGGCGACCCGTCCGTCGACGGCCTTCGACGGATCGAAATTGATCAGCATGAAGTGCAGGCTGGCGCCCGGCCGCACGTCCAGAGCGCCGTTGCCGGGAACAGTCCAGCTCGGGTCGTCGATCATGCTGCCCCCCGACTCCGTGCGCACCACCCGGTGGAACTCGATCGTGTCGGCGCAGGCGCAGGACGCGTCCACCAGTTCATCGGCCACCGGCGAGCCGTTGCGGATGCGCACATAACCGGCCGAGTCCTCGCCGGCCGCGCCAGAGGTCGCCACGATCCGCCGCGTCAGATCCAGCGGCCCGGCGGATGCCGGTTCCTCGGCCAGGGCGGGCGCGACGGCCAGAGCCATCAGGCTCGCGGTCAGGATCAGGACGCTCTTGAACATGGAGATCTCCTCAGGCCGGCTGGGCCCGCCGCGCCGCGCGGGCGAGCAGCATGTCGAAATGGTCGCGCAGGGCCGAGACTCCGCGGTCGAAATAGCCGACGTCCCTGTGGGTCCGGGCCTGCATCACCCCGCCCTCCATGGTCGTCAGCACGAACTCGGCGAGCGCCTGCTTGTCGAGGCCCGGGGGCAACCGGTCGCCCGCGTCATCGAGACACCGCAGGATCGCCCCGACCCAGCCGGTGAAATTGACCGCCAGCAGCTCCCGCACCACCGGGTCGGCCTCGTGCAGCTCCAGCGCCAGACTGCCGATCGGGCAGCCATAGGTGCAGTCGGTCTCGAGGATCAGCCAGCGATACCGCGCCAGCAGGGCGAAGATCCGTTCGACGGGATCGTCCACCCCCTCCCAGGCCGGATCGACCAGGTTCTCGTACAGGCCGTCGCGATAGGCCTCGAGCACGGCGATCAGCACGTCCTGCTTGCCGGGAAACACATGGTACAGGCTGCCGGCGTTGAGCTGGGTCCGGCTCAGGATGTCGGCGATCGAAGTCGAATTATAGCCCTTGACCCAGAACAGCTCCATGGCCGCCATCACGATCCGGGTGCGGACATCGGGCGCGCTCACGCCGCCGCCCAGGCCTGTCTGATCCAGCCCTCCACCTCGGCGTCGATCTCGTCCGCCGAGGCGATGCGGACCCGGTGGGTGACCATGGCGTTCCACGATCCGGCCGCTTCCAGCCGCCCCGACGGCTCCACGCCCTTCAGGTTGAGGCCCAGGTCCAGCCGGTCCTTGGTCGAGGGCTGGGCGAGGCCGAACTGCTTGCTGCGGCGGAAGCTGACATAGCCCTTCTTCGGCGCGAACTGGGCGCCCTCCAGCCCCGAGACGATGGCCGCGACCCGGTCATAGGCCGGCCGCATCGCCGCCTTCGGCCCGGCGAACATCGCCTCCATCAGGTCAGCGTCATTGCTGGACCCCGCGTCCGAGGCGAAGGTCTTGTGCGCCACCAGATTGGCGTAGCCGTGGCCCAGCCCGTGCTCGGCCTTGAGCCATGTGACCAGCCCGCCGTGTTTCGCCTGACCGCTGGTCCGGGCCAGCGCCAGCCATTCGTCCAGCGCCTTGCCGGTCTTCGCCTTCAGATTGGCGATCATGACGGCCATCTCGGCCTGAGGGTCAGCCACGCGCATTCTCCCGTTCCCGAGCCCTATTGAATGCTCGTTCAAGAACCGGAGTCAATGAAAACTTGAATGATCGTTCAAGCGTCACAGCCCTTCGAAAAGGGCCGTCGACAGATAGCGTTCGGCGAAGCTGGGGATGATCACCACAATGGTCTTGCCCGCATTCTCTTCGAGAGCGGCCTGACGGAAGGCCGCGACCAGGGCGGCTCCCGACGAGATGCCGACCGGAATGCCCTCCGTCCGCGCCGCCTTGCGGGCCATGTCGAAAGCGTCCTCGTTGGACACCTGTTCGACGCCGTCGATGACCGAGCGGTCGACGATCGAGGGGATGAAGCCCGCCCCGATGCCCTGGATCTTGTGCGGCCCCGGTTCGCCGCCCGACAGCACCGGCGAGGCCGTCGGCTCGACGGCGATCATCCGCAGCGAGGGCTTGCGGGCCTTCAGCACCTGGCCGACGCCGGTGATGGTGCCGCCCGTGCCGACGCCCGAAATGACGATATCCACCGCGCCCGCCGTGTCGTTCCAGATCTCCTCGGCCGTCGAGACCCGGTGGATGGCCGGGTTGGCGGGATTGTCGAACTGGGCCGGGATGACGGCGCCGGGGGTCCGGTCCCTCAGCTCCATGGCCATGGCGATGGCGCCCTTCATCCCCTTCTCGGCCGGGGTCAGCACCAGTTCGGCGCCCAGCAGGGCCAGCATCTTGCGCCGTTCCATCGACATGCTCTCGGGCATGACGAGGATCAGCCGGTAGCCCTTGGCCGCGGCCACAAAGGCCAGGGCGATGCCGGTGTTGCCGCTGGTCGGCTCGATCAGCACCGTGTCGGGCCGGATCTGTCCCGCCTGCTCCAGCGCCTCGATCATGGCCACCCCGATCCGGTCCTTGACCGAGGCCATCGGGTTGAAGAACTCCAGCTTGGCCAGCACCGTCGCCCTGGGGCTCATCTCGGCCGACAGGCGCGGCAGCCCGACCAGCGGCGTGTCGCCGATGGTGTCCAGGATCGAGGCGAAGACCTTGCCGCGTCCGGCTTTCTGGTGGCGTGAGGCGTCGTAGGGTGCGGCGGTCATGGCGGGCTCCGGTCTGGGGATCGGGAATACATAGGCGCTTCCCCCGCGAGGCAAGGGGCAGGGCCAGGGAAGTTTGACCTTACGGGACCCGGAGTCCGGCGGCCACAGCGCCGGACGCGCCAGCGACCGGATCGTCCAGCCAGCCGGCGGCCCGCAGCCGCGCAACGCTGGCCCGCGAAACCGGCGCCTCGATCCCGCCCTTCAGTCGAATCCGCAGCTTGCGCCCGTCTTCAACCACGCCTTCGACCGCCTTGCGCGCGACCCACCAGGACCGGTGGACCTGAAGGCCCTCAAGCCCTCCGACTTCCTCCAGCGCCTGGCTCAGCGACATCAGCACGAGCGCCGAACCCTGGACCGTATGCAGCCGCACATAGTGATCCTCCATCGACAGGCACAGCAGATCCTGTCCGAGCCGCGAGGGCAGTCGGCGAAGGATGCGGGGAGCGTCGGGCTCCACCTCGGCGCGCAAGGCGGCGGCCGGCGCGGCGCGGCCGCGCAGCACGCCATACAGGGCGACATAGGCCAGGCTCACCAGCACGGTCTGGCCATACCATTCGATCGGTCCAACAGACTGACGGATCCCCGGCCACAGGGCGGCGGCCATCAGGCGCGTAACCCCGGCCAGGGGGATCGCCACCACAAGCGCCATTGCGGGGATCCAGGCCCAGGCGGGGACGCCCGCCCTGTGCGCCCGGGGCGCCAGCAACCGGAACGCCAGACCGAACGCCAGCCCGCAGACCAGGAAGACGCCGGCCCAATAGGCCACGCGCACGATCAGGACGTCATTGAAGAAACTGCCGAAGGGTCCGAACACCCCCAGCACGGCGCCCACGCCGAGGCAGGCGGCCAACTCCGTCGCCCAGGCCCGGCCGGTGTTCGGCGTTTCGATCATCGTCCCCTCGCTGGCCGCGACTATAGCGAACCCCGCGGGCGACGGAACCATTCGCCGGGCCGCGAACCCGCTCGCCCATTGGCGAAGTCGCGCTGGCGCCGTCCGACGCAAGGCCCGATCAACAGACATTCCCGCTGATCCCGAGGACCGACCCCATGTCCATTCTCCGTAAGCCCATCACCCTGATCGCCGCCATGATCGCCGGCATGACCCTGGCCTCGACCGCTCCCGCTCTGGCCCAGGACGCCGACCGGGTCTTCCGCTTCGCCGACCCCGAGGGCGGCGAAATCGAAGCCGGCGTCTGGCTGCCCGAGGGCGCCGGGGACGGCGTCCCTCGCCCGCTGGTGGTCATCTCGCACGGCAATCTCGGCTCCTTCCAGGGCCACCACGACACCGCTGAGGCCCTGGCGGACGCCGGCTTCGTGGTCGCCGCCCTGACCCATCCCGGCGACAACTGGCGCGACCCCAGCCGGTCGATCCAGGTCTCGGACCGCCCGCGCCACGTCAGCCTGCTGATCGACCACATGACGCGGGACTGGACCGGTCCGGCGGCGATCGATCCCGCCCGCGTCGGCGCCTTCGGCTTCTCGGCGGGAGCCTTCACCGTCACCGCCCTGGTCGGCGGCGTCAGCGACCCCGCCCCCCTGCTGCGCCACTGCCTGGCGCACCCGGAACAGTTTCTGTGCACCTTGCTGGAGCGCCAGCCGATCGAGGTCGCGACGTGGCGGCCGCGGGGTCATGATCCGCGTATCAAGGCCGCCGTCATCGCCGGCGCAGCCTTCGGCATGACCTTCACTGCGGAAAGCCTGGCCGGGGTCCGGATCCCGATCCAGATGTGGCAGGCCGGCGACGACGAAATCCTGATCGCCCCCTTCCACGCCGAGCCGATCCGCGACGCCCTGGGCCGGCCGCCGGAATTCCATCGGGTCGACGGCGCCCTGCACCACGACTTCCTGCCCGTCTGCCCCGCCCATCTGGCCGCTTCCCTGCCCCAGCTGTGCCGCTCGCAGCCCGGCTTTGATCGCGCCGCCTTTCACCAGGCCTTCAACCGCGACGTGGTGCGCTTTTTTGAACAGACGCTCTGACTCCGGACCCGCTCGAATTCACCCCTCGTTAACCACGATGCCGCATCCCTGAAGGCCTGTTCCGGGGTCCTTCGCTTGCACGCTCTCACCGCCGCCGTTGAAGCGATCGATCCGCTGGTCGTGACCGGCAAGGTCGCGGGCGTGAACGGCCTGCTGATCGAGTCGAAGGGCGGGCTCTCTCGCCTGTCGGTCGGGGCCCGGGCCGAGATCGAGCGCCGTCACCTGTCGCCCCTGCCCGCCGAGGTCGTCGGCTTCCGCGACGCCAAGGCCCTGCTGATGCCGTTCGGCCCGGTCGAGGGCGTCGCCCCCGGGGCCGACATCCGCATCGTCTCCGCTGCCGCCAGCGTGCGTCCGACCACCGCCTGGCTGGGGCGGATCATCGACGCCTTCGGCCAGCCGATCGACGGCAAGGGCCCCCTGCCCGTCGGTCCCGCCGCCTATCCCCTGCGCGCGCCCCCGCCCCCGGCCCATTCGCGCGGCCGGGTCGGCGAGCGTCTCGATCTCGGCGTCCGCTCCATGGACGTCTTCACCACAACCTGCCGCGGCCAGCGCCTCGGCATCTTCGCCGGCTCCGGCGTCGGCAAGTCCGTGCTGCTGTCCATGCTGGCGCGGCAGGCGACCTGCGACGTGGTCGTGGTCGGCCTGATCGGCGAACGGGGCCGTGAGGTGCGCGAATTCATCGAGGAGACCCTCGGCGAAGAGGGTCTGCGCCGCGCCATCGTCGTCGTCGCCACCTCCGACGAGCCGGCCCTGAAGCGCCGCCAGGCTGCCTATATGACCATGGCGATCAGCGAATACCTCCGCGATCAGGACCTCGAGGTTCTGTGCCTGATGGACTCGGTCACCCGTTTCGCCATGGCGCAGCGCGAGATCGGCCTCGCCGCCGGCGAGCCGCCGACGACCAAGGGCTATACGCCGACCGTCTTCACCGAACTGCCCAAGCTGCTGGAACGCGCCGGCCCGGGTCCCGTGCGGCCCGACGGCACCACCGCCGGACCGATCACCGCCATGTTCACCGTCCTGGTGGACGGGGGCGACCATGACGAGCCTATCGCCGACGCCGTGCGAGGCATCCTCGACGGCCACATCGTCATGGACCGCAAGATCGCCGAGCGCGGCCGCTTCCCGGCCATCGACGTGCTGAAGTCGGTCAGCCGCACCCTGCCCGCCTGCCAGACCCCGCCCGAGCGCGAACTGAACCGCCGCGCGCGCCAGTGCCTGTCGGCCTACGGCAATATGGAAGAACTGATCCGCATCGGCGCCTACCGCGCCGGGGCCGATCCGATCGTCGACCGCGCCATCGCCCTGAACCCCGCGCTTGAGAATTTCCTCGGGCAGGACAAGGACGATCACACGTCTCTTTCCGATTCCTTTACCCAGCTGGAAGCAATCCTGAACCAGGGAATGATCCAGTGAACCTCGTCCGCCGGAGTGAGTATCGATGACCGCCTGGGCCCAATCGCTGATCCGGATCTCGAACTACGAGGTCGAGACGCTGCAGAAGCGCCTCGCCGAGATCACCGCCCGCCGCGCCTCCGCCGAAATGCGCATCGCCGTGCTCGAGGCCGAGGCCGAGATCGAACAGGAGCGCGCCCGCGACGACGCCGACGCCGCCATGATGCTGCAGGCCTATCTGAACGGCTGGAAGCTGCGCAAGGGCGCGGCCGAGGCCGATGTCGTGGTCATCGACGCCGAGGAGGAAGGGGCCCGCGACGCCCTGACCGGCGCCTTCGAGGAGCTGAAGAAGTTCGAGCACGTGGCCGAGATGACCCGGCTCAACGCCATCATCGCCGCCGGCAAGCGCGAGACGGCCGCCTTCGACGAACTGGGCCTGAGGCGGCGTGCGGGCTGACCCGCCCGGACTGAACCGCCGCGCCCTTCTCGCCGCGCCTCTGGGGCTGGTGGCCTGCGACCGCTTCGCCTCGGCCCGGACGCCGGCGGGTCCGCTCGCCCCGCCGCTGAAATCCCTCGCGGACTTCCCCATCGGCGCCACCGGCATGACCGGCCAGCTCGACGACGCCGTCTGGGTCGCCGCCATGCGCCGCCACGTCGATCAGATCACGCCCGAATGGGAGCTCAAGCCCGAACGCATCCTGCAGCCGGGCTTCGCCTTTGACTTCTCCGCGTCTGACCGGATGGTCGACTGGGGCGAGGAACAGGGACTGCGCGTCTTCGGCCACTGCCTGGTCTGGTATTCGCAGGGGCTGGACCAGTTCACCAACGCCCTGCCGACCGCCCGCTTCGCCGCCGAGTTCGACCGCTATGTCTCGACCGTCGCCGGCCGCTACCGCGGCCGCATGGTCGGCTGGGACGTGGTCAATGAAGCGGTGGCCGAGGACGGCGACGGCCTGCGCGACTGCGTCTACGCCCGCAAGCTGGGCCCCGAGGCCTATATCGTCCGCGCCTTCCGGCAGGCCCGCGCCGCCGATCCGGACGCCGTCCTGTTCCTCAACGACTACAATCTCGAGAACAATCCCCGGAAGGGGGCGACCTTCCTCCGCCTGGTCGAGCGGCTGCTGGCCCAGGGCGCGCCCATCGGCGGCATCGGGACCCAGTCGCATCTCGACATCGATATCCCGGCCGGACAGATCCGCGACTTCTTCCGCGACGCCGGGTCGCTCGGCCTGCCGATCCATGTGTCCGAGCTCGACTTCTCGATGCGGAGCGACAGCCCTGTCGACACCCGCACCCTGGGCCAGAAGCGCGCCCGGCAGGTCGCCCGCGTCGGCGAACTGGCCGAGGCCTTCATGGCCCTGCCCGCCCGCCAGCGCTTCGCCTTCACCACCTGGGGCCTGCGCGATGTCGACAGCTGGCTGCTGCGCGACGAAGGCAAGGGCTGGAAGGACGACAGCCCCCTGCTGCTCGACGCCGAAGGCCGCGCCAATCCAGCGTTCGAGGCCGTGGCGGAGGCGTTCGCCCGTTAGGCCAGGCTCGCTTCGATCCCCGCCGCCGCCAGCTCGGCCAGCAGTCCCTCCGTCGCCGCCTCAACCCTCGCCACGTCCCGGCCTCGCACCACCAGATGGGTCCCCATCTCCCCGACCGAGCCGTGGCCGAAGGGATAGCTGCCGAAACTGATCTCGCGCTCCGCCCGCGCCGCCGCCGTCAGCAGGTCGGCGATCGCGCCCTCGCCCACGCCGGTGACCCGGATCGTCCGCGCATGCACCACCGCTCCGGTGCGCAGGCGCGGGGCCACATCCTCGAGCATGGCGGTCATGATCTTCGGCACCCCGGCCATGACGAAGACATTGCCGATCTGGAACCCCGGGGCGTCGGTCACCGGATTGGCGATCAGCGTCCCGCCCTCCGGAATCCGCGCCATCCGCCGCCGCGCCGCATTGAAGTCGTCGCCATAGCGCCGCGCCAGAATGGCGACCGCGTCGGGATGCTCGGGCAGGGCCACGCCAAAGGCCGTCGCCACGGCGTCGGCGGTGATGTCGTCATGCGTCGGCCCGATGCCGCCGGTGGTGAAGACATAATCGTGGCTCGTCCGCAGGGCGTTCAGGCTGTCCACGATCTGGTCCTTGCGGTCGCCGATGGTCCGCGCCTCCTCAAGGTCGATCCCCAGCGCCGCCAGAAACCGGGCGATGGTGTTCAGATTGGTATCCTGGGTCCGGCCGGACAGGACCTCGTCGCCGATGATCAGGACGGCGGCGGTGGGAGAGGATTCGGTCATGAGCCCTTCTAGCGCACCGGGCGGGCCGGCGCCTTCAGCATGGCGCGGACCGCCTCAACCCGGCCTTGAGGTTTATGCTATACTTCCCCAACTGAGACGCGCCCTCGACCCGACGCCCCGAAAGCCGACCGAATGTACGAGACCCCCGAACTGGACGACGACGCCTTCGTCCGCACCCACGAAATCCGCGTCCACGAGGGCGACGAAGCCTGGGAAGGCATGCGGGCCGCCGGCCGTCTGGTCGGCGCGGCGCTGGACATGATCACCCCCTTCGTGGTCCCCGGCGTGACCACGGGCGAGATCGACGACCGCATCCGCGAGTTCACCCTCGACCATGGCGCCCTGCCCGCCTGTCTCGGCTACAAGGGCTATGAGAAGACCGTCTGCACCTCGATCAACCACGTCGTCTGCCATGGCATTCCGGGCGACCGGGTGCTGAAGGACGGCGACATCGTCAACATTGATCACACCGTCATCGTCGACGGCTGGCACGGCGACTCCAGCCGGATGTATGCCGTCGGCGAAATCAACGCCCGCGCCCGCAAGCTGATCGACGTCACCTATGACTCGCTCGAGGCCGGTCTGGCGATGATCAAGCCGGGCAACACCTTCGGCGACATCGGCTACGCCATCCAGCAGGTCGTCGAGGCCAACCGCATGTCGGTGGTGCGCGACTTCTGCGGCCACGGCATCGGCCGGCTGTTCCACGACAGCCCCAACGTCCTGCACTACGGCCGTCGCGGCGAGGGCGCGACGCTGAAGGCCGGCATGTTCTTCACCGTCGAGCCGATGGTGAACCTCGGCAAGCCGCACGTGAAGGTCCTGTCCGACGGCTGGACCGCCGTGACCCGCGACAAATCCCTGTCGGCCCAGTGCGAACACAGCTGCGGCGTGACCGAGACCGGCGTGGAGCTGTTCAGCGCCAGCCCGGCAGGGCTGTTCCGGCCGAAATTCGGCTGATTTCGACCGATCGAGGCGCACGAGCTACCGGTGCATGATCGTGCTGGACGTTCGCCTTATGTTCTGACATCGTCCGGGAGTTGTGCCGGAGGCTTTCATGTCCAGCGTGCTGCTCTTCCCGATGCCGCCGTCCCGGGCGCCGGAAGCGGCCCCGAAGGCTCCGCGCGCGGCCAAACCCCATCACGCGGGCCACCGTGAACGGCTGCGCGAGCGGGCCCGCGGGGCCGGCGTCCATCACCTGCCCGACTATGAACTGCTCGAACTCTTCCTGTTCCGGAGCCAGCCGCAGGGCGACGTCAAGCCGATCGCCAAGGCCCTGCTGGCCCGGTTCGGCTCGCTGGCGGCGGTGCTTGCCGCCCCGGTCGAGGACCTGGGCGCGGTCAAGGCCGAAGACGCCAGGGGCCGGACCAAGGGCGTGGGCGCCGAGACCGCCCTCGACCTCGCCGCCCTGCACGAGGTGGCGCGCCGGGTCATCAAGGAAGAGGCCGCCAAACGCACCGTCATCTCGTCCTGGACCGCCCTGGTCGCCTATGTCCGCCTGTCCCTGCAGCATGAGGCGCGGGAGCAGTTCCGGGTGCTGTACCTCGACAACCGCAACCAGTTGATCCTCGACGAGATCCAGAACCGCGGCACGGTCGATCATGCCCCGGTCTATCCCCGCGAGGTGGTGCGCCGGGCGCTGGAGCTGTCGGCCAAGTCGATGATCATCGTCCATAACCACCCGTCCGGCGACCCGACCCCGTCCCGGCCCGACATCCACATGACCCGCCAGATCGTCGAGGCCGCCCGGGCGCTGGACCTCAGCGTGCACGATCACCTCATCGTCGGCCGCGACGGCGTGGCCAGCTTCAAACAGCTGGGGTTGCTGTGACCCGGTCCCGCGAGATCAAGCCCTGAACCGGGCCTGGAGCGCCATGCACATCCAGACGAGCGACTGAGGCGCCAGCGAGCAGTCCTGTTCGATGATGCCCCGGCAAAGCTGATAGCCGTTGCCCCTGACAAGGTTGCAGTTCGGCGTGATCAGCGCTTGGCAGAAATTGTAGTTGTCGCCTTCGATCAATCCGCACTGCCGGTCCACGATTCCCTTGCAGAACCAGTATTCCTCGGACACCGAGGTTAGCCCGCAGCTTCCCTCCTCAAGCGCCTTGCACAACCAGTACTGGCTCTGGTTCGCAAGGCCGCACGCGGACCCGGCCTGACCGGTCGCAGGGGCGCCTGCGCCGCCAGAGGCCGCCGGTGACGCAGCGTTCGCCGGCGCCGACGCCGACGCGAGCGCAAGGGCGAAAACGAGGGAAAGCAATCGACTGGCGGCCATGGTTCATCCCCCCGCGCCGCTCGTCCGACAGCGCAACGTCGACCCTGCACGGGAAATGCCTCGGCGCAAATCCGCAATTCCTGACGGCGCCGTCAGCCTCTTTTGAACGGCCGGACTCACGGGTACGCTCGGGCTCCTGAATTTGGCGCACGGTGTCTGAGCCCATGGAATCCCGACTGCTCGCTGTGTCCCGGCGGGCCCTGCTGACCGCCGCGCCGGTCGCTGCTCTCGCCGGCGAGGCCGCGGCCCAGGCCGCCGCCCCCGTCATCATGGTCTCGACCTGGGATTTCGGCGCCGCGGCCAACGCCGCCGGCGTCTCGGCGCGGGCGAACGGCGGCTCGGCGCTGGACATGGTCGAGGCGGGCGGCCGCGTGGCGGAAGCGGACGAGAGCAACTCCTCGGTTGGACTGGGCGGCCTGCCTGACCGCGACGGGCGGGTGACGCTTGACGCCTGCATCATGGGCTGGAACGGCGACATCGGCGCGGTCTGCGCGCTGGAGGACATCGTCCACGCGGTCTCGGTGGCGCGGCGGGTGATGGAGCGGACGCCCCACACCATGCTGGTCGGCGAGGGCGCCCGGACCTTCGCCCTCGAACAGGGGTTCGAAACGCAGAACCTGCTGACGCCCCGCGCCGAGGCGGCGTGGCGCGAATGGCTCAGGACCGCGAACTACGCCCCACGCGTCAACAGCGAGAACGCCGACTGGCGCGCCCAAGGACCGGCGACGCCCGGCGGGCCGGGCAATCACGACACCATCGGCCTGCTGGCGATCGGCGCGGACCAGCGGATGGCCGGCGCCTGCACCACCTCGGGGATGGCCTTCAAGATGCGAGGCCGCGTCGGCGACAGCCCGATCATCGGCGCGGGCCTCTATGTCGATGACGAGGTGGGCGGCGCGACCGCCACCGGCGTCGGCGAGGACGTCGTCCGCGTCGCGGGCGCCCACGCGGTCGTCGAGGCCATGCGCCACGGCCGGGATCCGACCGCCGCCTGCCGCAGCGTGATCGAACGTCTGGCGCGCCTGCGCGGAAGGAAGGTGGCGGCGTCCCAGGTCGCCCTGCTGGCGCTGGACAAGCAGGGCCGGGCCGGGGCCTTCGCGCTTCAGCCGGGCTTCACATTCGCCGTCACCGACGCCGCCGGCCGGACCCGGATCGAGCGCGCCGGCTCCCTGTTCGAGGCTCCATGACCACCATCCTGATCACCGACCGCCTGACGCTGACGCCGGTACAGCCGACGGATCTCGCCGATCTCAACGCCCTTTGGAGCGACCCGGTGTTCGCGACCTCGATCTTCCCCGCGCCGCTGACGTCCGAGGACGTCTGGTTCCGCCTGCTGCGCGACATGGGACACTGGGAGGCGCTCGGCCACGGCAACTGGTCCGTCCGCGAGACGGCCACCGGCGACTATGTCGGCAGCATGGGCGTCTTCGACTATCACCGCATCCTGGAACCCGCCTTCGATGCGCCTGAACTGGGCTGGGGCGTCGCGCCGCGTTTTCAGGGCCGGGGCATGGCGTTCGAGGCCCTGTCAGCGGCGCTGGCATGGTGCGAGGACAGTCTGGACGCTCCCCGCACCGTCTGCATGATCTCGCCCGACAACGCCCCCTCGCACGCGCTGGCCGCGAGGGCGGGTTACGTCCCCTATGTCGAGACGACCTACAAGGGTTCGCCCGTCGTGCTGCTGGAGCGCATCAGCCGGTAATCGACCAGGGCGCAGCCCTTCCGACGAACCGGCCGCGTCGAGAGACAGGCCATTGCGCGATGTAGCCCCCCATTAAGGTTTACGCGCCATCATCTCCGGCGAACCCGGAGACCGCCTGTTCCATGCCCATGCCCGTCGAAACGCTTCGCCGCCATCTGACCGAAGCCTTTCCCGACGCCGAGATCGTCATCGACGATCTGGCCGGCGACGGCGATCACTATCGCGCGCGCATCGTGGCCGCGGCCTTCGCGGGCCTGTCACGGGTGCGTCAGCACCAGCTCGTCTATGCCGCGCTGAAGGGCAAGATGGGCGGCGAACTGCATGCGCTGGCGCTGGAAACCTCAGCCCCGGCGGGAGAATAGCCCGATGCGCTACCGTCCCTTTGGCCTGACCGGACAGGCCGTCTCCTGCCTGACCCTCAGCCTCGGCGCCCGCGACATCGGCGGCGGCCCCGAGGCCGGTCGCGAACTGATCTATTCGGCGCTGGAAGCCGGCATCAACTCCTACCGGCTCGAGACCGCCGACCCCGTCCTGGCCGAGGTCCTGGGGCAGGCGCTGAAACATGTCGACCGCAAGCTGGTGCAGGTCTCCCTGACCCTCGGCGCCGGCGACGGCCGCCGCGGCTCGGACCGCGACTTCTCCGCCCAGGGCATCACCTCGGCCATCGACAAGGCCCTGCACGCCTCCGGCCTGGGCTATTTCGACCTGGCCATCCTCGACGAGCCCGGCGATCACGAACTGCCGCAATCCACGCTGAACGCCCTGAAGGCCCTGCGCGCCACCGAGCGGGTGCGGCTGCTGGGCATCTCGGGCGACGGCGACGTGATGGACACCTATGTCTCGACCGGCGCCTTCGACGTTCTGGCGACGCCATTCCACGTCAACGCCAGCTGGCAGGTCCGTTCGCGCCTGCGCGCCGCGCGCGACGGCGACATGGCCATCTTCGTCTACGGCTATTTCCCCGACAGCCTGAACACGGCGAAAAAGGCCGCCACCGTGCATGTGCAGAAAAAGGGTCTGTTCGGCTTCGGCGGCGGCCCGAAGCCGAAAGATGGGCCGCTGGTCCATGCCGGGACCTTCGCCTTCCTGCACCGCACCAACAACTGGACAGCCGAGGCCATCTGTCTGGCCTACGCCCTGACCGACCCGTCGGTGTCCAGCGTGATGATCGAGGCCAGCGACATCGAACGGCTCAACGCCCTGTCCCAGGTGCCGGACCGCGACATGCCCCCCGGCCTGGCCGCCCAGATCGAAATGGCCCGGGTCGCGGGCGCCAAGGCAGCCTGACGCCCTTGACCGGCGCGCGCGCGGTCCATACCTGACGCCCTTCACTGAAAGGCCCGCGTCCGTGACCGATCAAGCACAAGCCGACCCCATCCACGCCTTCATCGCCGACACGCTGAAGGATCATGCGGTGGTCCTGTTCATGAAGGGCTCCCCTGATGCGCCGCGCTGCGGTTTCTCTTCGCTGGCGGTGCAGATCCTCGACCATATCGGCGCGAATTTCGTCGGCGTGGACGTGCTGCAGGACGAGGCCCTGCGCGAGGGCGTCAAGACGTTCAGCGACTGGCCGACCATTCCCCAGCTGTATGTGAAGGGCGAATTCGTGGGCGGCTCCGACATCGTGCGCGAAATGTTCAACGCCGGCGAGCTTCAGGCCCTGATGGCCGAAAAGGGTGTGCCCCTGGGCGAGCAAGCCGAGGCCTGATGGCGCGCGCGGTCCTCGAGCCCCGGGCTGACCGCGAGATTTTCGTCGTCCCGCTCGAGGTCCGTCCCGAACACATCGACGATAACGGCCACGTCAACAATGTCGTCTATGTCGGCTGGCTGCAGGACGCCGGCACGGCGCACTGGAACGCCCGGTTCGACGACGCGACCCGCGCCCGCTGGTCCTGGGTCGCGACCCGGCACGAGGTCGACTATTTCCGCCCCCTGCCCCCCGGGGCCCGGGGCGTCGCGGCCCGCACCTGGGTCGGCGACCCGCAGGGGCCGCGCTTCAACCGTTATGTCCGCATCGAGGACGGCGAAGGCCGCGTCTGCGCCCAGGGCGTCTCGGAATGGGTGCTGGTGGATTCGGCGACCATGCGGCCCCACCGCATCCCGGCGACTATGCTTGAGGCGTTCCGGCGATAGCGGCGGTCCTCCGGTCCTGAATCCGGGCCCGGTCGGCCAGACGCCGCCACTGCAGCGCCATCGCGGCGTACTCGCCGCGGGCGTCCGCCGGATGCGGCTCCGCCGCCCGCTGTTCCAGCTCCACCGCCTTGGCCAGGCACTGCTCGACCGTGAACATGGCTGCGCAACCGCGTTATCCGGGATTGGTTCCGGGGATCGTCCGCGGGTTGCAATACCTCGCGACTCGCCGATTCCGTGCTGTGTTCGCCCGGAATGATGCCTATAGTGGATCGAACGACTTCCCGTGGAAACGGGGGGCCGCTTTTCGCTGACAAAGTAGACGGGTATGGCTTTCGCCTTGGAAGCCTCCGGTAATTTCTGGAGGGCCGGTTTTGACCGCCCCCAAGTCGATGCAACCCGACGACTCTCTCACCCTGGCTCTGGCCGTGGTCGGCGCCTCGAGCGCGCCCCTGGTGCTGCTGGATGGCGACCTGACGGTCGTCGCCGCCAGCGCCTCCTTCTTCACCGCCTTTGACATCAACCCCGCCGGGGCCGTCGGCGAGCCCTTCCTCGGCCTCGGCGATGGCGAGTGGAACCTGCCGCGGCTGCGTTCCCTGCTGACCGCCACGCTGTCAGGCGCGGCCGCCGTCGAAGCCTATGAGATGGAGCTGGAAAGTCAGAATCTGGGGCGCCGCAACCTGCTGCTCAACGCACATCTGCTCGCCTATGGCGACGGCGCCGAGGTCCGCCTGCTGCTGGGGATTTCGGACGTCACCGAGGCCAGGGCCAGCGACAAGCTGAAGGACGACCTGCTGCGCGAAAAGGCCATCCTGCTGCAGGAGGTCCAGCACCGCGTCGCCAACAGCTTGCAGATCATCGCCAGCGTCATCCTGCAGAGCGCCCGCAAATCCCAGTCAGACGAGACCCGCAACTATCTGACGGACGCCCACAGCCGGGTCATGTCGGTCGCCGCCCTGCAACAGCAGCTGGCCGTCTCGCGCCTCGGCGAAGTCGCCCTGAAGCCCTATTTCGACCAGCTGTGCGTCAGCGTCGGCGCCTCGATGATCCGCGACCACGATCAGCTGTCGCTGCACGTCGACTGCGACGACAGCACGGTCCCGGCCGACATCTCGGTCAGCCTCGGCCTGATCGTCACTGAACTGGTGATCAATTCCCTGAAGCACGCCTTCCCCGGCGGGCGACACGGCCGGATCACTGTCAGCTACCACGCTCACGGCCCCAACTGGACCCTGGCGGTCGCCGACAACGGCGTCGGCATGCCGACGGACTCCGAGAGCGCCACGCCCGGCCTCGGCACCAGTATCGTCGAGGCGCTCGCCAACCAGCTGAACGCCCGCGTCCAGGTCGCCGGCGGCCATCCCGGCACGACGGTGTCCGTAATCCACACGCAGATCAGCGCCGTCGAGGCCGACGCCAAGTCCGGCCGGGCCGTCTGATCTCAGGCCGGCGGCAGCTGGTACGGATTTTCGACCGACAGGCGCGATCCGGGGGCCAGCCCCAGTTCCTCGAACGACCAGCGCACTTCGGTCCCCTCGGGCAGGGTCTCGCGGCAGCGGTCTTCCTTGATCCGGCGCAGGGTGATGATCGGCCCGTCGCTTGAGGCGCGGACGATCGGCCTGATGTCTTCCTTGGCCGTGCAGCCGTTCGAGGTGACCCAGAACACCGCCTCGTCGCGCGCGATGGCCGCCGCGTGGACGGGCTCGACCTGGCCGGGCAGCGCTTCACCCGACGCCTGCGATCGGCCGGCCAGCTGCTGCACGGCGCTGCAACCCGCAAGGGACGCGGTCAGGGCCGCGGCGGCGGCGAGCGTGGCGATCCGTTTCATCCCTCAGCCTCCCGCTGAACCCTGACGTCCTGAAAATGCGCCTGTTCGTTCCCCAAGGGAAGGCCAGGTCCGTCGAAGTTCGCCCGTCCTGTCGACGTCTTTCGGGCCGAACAGCAAAAAGGCCCCGGATTTCTCCGGGGCCTTCTGAAGTTCGTGGCTCGAACCGTTCTCAGGACGAGTAGTATTCGACCACCAGGTTCGGCTCCATCTTCACCGGGAACGGCACGTCGGCCAGTTCCGGCACGCGGACGAAGCGGACCGAGAAGCCGCGGTCGCCGATCTCGATGTAGTCGGGGATGTCGCGTTCCGACGACTGCTGGGCTTCGAGCACCAGCGCCATGTTGCGGGACTTTTCCTTGACCTCGACGACGTCGCCGACCTTCAGACGGTACGACGCGATGTCGACCTTCTTGCCGTTCACGGTCACGTGGCCGTGGCTGACGAACTGACGGGCGGACCAGACGGTCGGGGTGAATTTGGCGCGATAGACCAGGGCGTCGAGGCGCGACTCCAGCAGGCCGATCAGGTTCTCCGAGCTGTTGCCCTTGCGACGCGAGGCTTCCTCGTAGGTCGCGGCGAACTGCTTCTCGGTGATGTTGCCGTAGTAGCCCTTCAGCTTCTGCTTGGCCTTCAGCTGCAGGCCGAAGTCAGAGACCTTCTGCTTGCGGCGCTGGCCGTGCTGGCCGGGGCCGTACGAGCGTTTGTTGACGGGGGACTTGGCGCGACCCCACAGGTTTTCACCCATGACCCGGTCGAGTTTGTACTTGGCGCTATGGCGCTTGGACATATGTCACTCTTCTCATGATGCGGCCCGGTCCCTCCCCAACTGGAGAGACGATCTCAACGGCGGTCCACGCATCGTCCGTAGTGGTTCGCGCAAGCGGGCGGGCCCGACGGCGTGAAGGGCGCGCTTATGACGGGGTCGGGCTCATCCGTCAAGGCTGGGCGGCGGTTTCCGGAACCCAGACGAACCCGTCGTCCCGCCGCTGGAACCGGCCGAGGCCCGGGAAGGGGAAGTGCGGGGCGTAGATCCGCAACGACTGTGAGGCGCCGCGCTCCAGCATTCCTTGCCGGGTGGCTATGCCGGCGGCGCTGTCGGTGTCCCAGCCATTGACCCATTCAGGCCGCTGCACGGAGATCACCGAGCTGTGCATGGCGTCGCCGATATAGAGCAAGCGATCCGTTCCCGAGACGACCTCATAGCCGGTATGTCCGGGCGTATGGCCGTCCAGCGCCACGGACTTGATCGAGGGCGTGACCTGGGCGCCGGCCGCGAAGGGCCGGACCCTCGGGGTGACGGCGGCCAGCAGGGCCGCCTCTCCGGCCTGGGCGGCGCCGGCCTTCATATAGTCCCACTCGGGCGCGCTGATGTGGACCACCGCCCCGGGGAAGGTCAGCGAGCCATCCGCCCCGACCAGTCCGCCGACATGGTCGCCATGGGCATGCGAGATCAGAACGTCGGTCACCCGGGTCGGGTCGGCGCCGGCCGCCCGCAGGGACGTCACCAGTTGGTTCTGCGTCCCCATTCGCCCGCCCGCGCCGGTATCGATCAGCACCAGCCGGTCGCCGTCACGCACCAGAAGCGGTTGGACCGACAGGCTTATGACATCGCCCGGCAGTCCCGAGGCGGTCAGCAAGGTCGTCGCCGCCGCCGTATCGGACCACGGACTGTCGGCCTCGGTGTTCGGCAAGGAGATCACGCCGTCCCGCAGGGCGACCGCTTCCAGTGCGCCGATGCGGAAGGCGTGAACGTCGCGGCTGGCGGCGAGAGCCGACGCCGAGGCCGGCTCCGCCGCCTTGTCCGCCCCGGGCGAACAGGCCGCGCCGAACAGGGTCAGGACCAGGCTGGCGGCGGCGAGGCGGGCTTGGGCGTTCATCAGGCGGCTCTCCGGAAGTCGGGCCGGGGCCCGAACGGTCACGCTGCATTTGGGGGCCCGCGTCGCCCGCGCCAAGCCCTCAGGCCGTGGCGGCGGCGAACAGCTCGTTGGCCTTGTTCCAGTTCACCACCGACCAGAAGGCCTTGAGGTAGTCGGCCCGGCGGTTCTGGTATTTCAGATAATAGGCGTGCTCCCAGACGTCGGCTGTCAGCACCACCGCGCCCTTGTCCTCGGCCACGTCCATCAGCGGATTGTCCTGGTTCGGCGTCGAGGTCACCTTGAGCACGCCCTCCTGCACGATCAGCCACGCCCAGCCCGAACCGAACTGTCCCGCTCCGGCGGCGTTGAAGGCCGCCTTGAACGCATCCATCCCGCCCAGATCGCGGTCGATGGCGGCGGCCAGTTCGGGCGAAGGCCGGCCGGTCTTGCCCGACGGCGCCATCAGCTTCCAGAACAGGCTGTGGTTCCAGTGCCCGCCCGCATTGTTGCGTATGGCCCTGGGCAGGGTCGAGATCATTGCGAACATCTCTTCCATCGACTTGCCGCGGAGGGCCGGATCGGCGTCGACCGCCTTGTTGAGATTGTCGACATAGGCCTGATGGTGCTTGCCGTGGTGGACCTTCATGGTCTCCCGGTCGATCGCGGGCTCCAGCGCGTCGTGACCATAGGGCAGAGGCGGAAGCGTAAAGGCCATGGGGCGGCTCCTTCGATCAATTCGGTCCGCCCTTATCTAGGCGCCCGTTCACCCAACCCAAGCGAGGCCGGATAATTTCGTTCCTGCGGCTAACCGCCCTCCCCCTGCGGGTGAGGCGCGGGAAGATTGGCCTTCAAACAGTCGCGGACCGCCCGCCGCAGATCGCCCGTGGCCGAAGCGAAATCCACGCCCTCGGCGTCGAACACCGCCCGGACCGCCGCGTCCAGACCGTTCGGCAGCGCCTCCAGCACCCGCTTCTCGCCCTTGGGATGGAGGCAGAAGCCGACCTCCTTGCACAGGGCGGCGAACATGTCGGCGTGGGCGGCGTCTGAAGTCTGGGTCATGTCCCGCTCCTAGCACGGACTCAGGGCAGCAGGCCGCTCAGCCAGTGCATTATGTTCAGCCCGAACTGCGCATTGCCCGGCGCCGTATTCATGCCGAACCGGACGTCGGGCCGCCCGTCGTCGAAGCGGACCAGTTGGGCCGACAGCATCCCCGCCTCGCCCAGCACCACCACCCGGCCCCGGCCGTGGGTGAAGGCCAGCCCCTGGGCCCGTCCGGCCGCCGAATGAACCGCCGGATTGTCCGAGGCGCCCGCGCGCATGGCCTCGACCGCGGCCGGCGCATCCTGGGGCGTCGCCGCCTCCCAGGCCTGGGGCCCCAGTTGCATCAGAACCGTCGCCCCTTCGGGTGCGATCAGCGACTGGCCGGTGAAGGCGGTGACCGCGACGACCGCCTCATCCGCGTTCCGGCCCCGGGTGATGGCGTGGTCGCCCAGCCGCCCGTTCTCGCGCGTATAGACCAGCTGGCTGGTCAGTCCGTTGGCGTTGTCTGCGGGCTCGAACGTCCAGCCCTTGCCCATGCCGACGCCGAACTGCGCCGCCAGATCGGCCGCCGCGACCCCGAAGGGGGCATGGTCGGCGATCAGCAGCAGTCGTCCGCCGCTTCGCACCCAGGCGTCGAGCGCCCCGATCTCGCGCGCGCTGAAAGGCGAACCGCCCTCCGACGGCGCGGCGTTGGCGATGACCAGCACATCGACCCCGACCAGCCCGTTGACGTCGAACGTGGAGGTTCCGCCCCGCACCCGATAGCCGTCGGCCCGCAACAGGGCCGCAAACGGCGCATAGCGGCCGTCGACGGTGTGGAAATTGTCGTGGGAGCCGTCGATGGCCACGTTCGGCCCGTCGGCCGCATAGGCCGGGCGGGCGACGGTCGGAACGAAGTCGGGATCGGTCATCTGCTGCTGGGCCATCGCCGGCGCGGCGACGGCCAGGGCGATCAGGCCGATGGCAAGGGCGGTCAGTCGCATCAGAACCCCTTCGGTTGGAGCGCCGACGCTAGCACAACATCCTCAGCCCTTCAGCCGCCGCGCGTGGAAGGCGACGTGGTCGGCGATGAAACTGGCCATGAAGAAGTACGAATGGTCATAGCCCGGCTGCATCCGCAGGGTGATGGGCTGCCCCGCCGCCTCACCCGCCGCGACCAGCAGCTCCGGCTTCAGCTGTTCCACGAGGAACGGATCGGCGTCGCCCTGGTCGATCAGGATGTCGTCGAAGCAGCCTTCTCCGACCCCTTTTTCGATCAGCCGGGCCGCGTCGTGGGCGTCCCAGAGGGCGCGGTCGGAACCCAGATAGGCCGTAAAGGCCTTCTCCCCCCATGGACACCGGGTCGGCGACGAAATCGGCGCAAAGGCCGAGATCGACCGGAACAGGTGCGGATGGCGCAACGCCAGCGTCAGCGCCCCGTGTCCGCCCATCGAATGGCCGCTGATCGACCGCGCCCTGGTCGTCGGGAATTCCGCGTCGATCAGCCCGATCAACTCCTCGACGACATAGGTCTCCATGCGGAAATGCGGCGCCCAGGGCGCCTCGGTCGCGTCGACATAGAAGCCCGCTCCCTGCCCCAGATCATAGGCCGGATCGTCGGCGACGCCCTCTCCCCGCGGCGAGGTGTCCGGCGCGACGATGATCACCCCGTGCTCCGCCCCCGAGGCATAGGCGCCGGCCTTGGTGGTGAAATTGTCCTCGGTGCAGGTCAGGCCCGACAGCCAGATCAGCACCGGAAAAGGCCCCTCTCCCGGCGGGACGAAGACCGACAGGGCCATGGGCGTGCCGGTGGTCGCGCTGTCATGCTTCAGATAGCGCAGCGTGCCGCCGTGGACGGCATGGGTCTTCAGGGTTTCGAGGGTCACAGGGAAGGCGCCACCGCTGGAATCGGCCTCAATATCAGGCCCGTCACAGATTGGAATTTGCGGATGAATTTCATGTCGGCCGAAATGAGGGGGAGGCCAGACCGCATCGCCAGAGCCGCATAAAGGCAGTCATAAACCGGATGGTCCAGGCCTTGACTGAGAACCTGCGCCGCCCGAACCAGATCGACATCGTCAATCAGCGCCACTTCGTCCCGCACGATGGCTACCGCGTCGCAGGCGGCGTCGACGTTCAGGCGTCCGGCCCTCACATATCGCCACAGCGCGTTCGCCGTCTCTGCGATCACCAGCGTGGGCGCGACCCCGTCATGGAGTTCGCGGGCGTTGAGGCAATCCTGGAACAAGGGATCGTCTTCGATAAACCAGCGCGTGGTCACGCTGGCGTCAAATACAGCGCCGCTCAACGGTCCCGGTCTTCACGAATGATCGCGTTGATATCGAGACCGGCGCCGCGCGTCTGCTCGCGGATGCTGCGGGTGACACGCTCGAACTCGTTGGCGTCACGCTTGGCGGCCCGGGCCAGAACCGTACGTAGCTTCTGCTCCAGCGATACGTTCTCACGCTCCGCCTGGCGCTTCAGTCGGGCGACGACCTCGTCATCGACGTTTCGAATGAGAACCTGAGCCATGAGACCGATGATAGCGCATCGCTATCATCGGTGCCAGACCTTCCTCATCCCACCCGGTACAGCGCGCACACCTTGTTGCCCGAGGGGTCGCGCAGATAGGCGAGGTTCAGCGTGCCGAACGGGCCGTTGCGCTCGCCGGGCGGGTCCTCGATGGCCGTGCCGCCGGCCGCCACCCCCGCGTCATGGAAGGCCTTGACCATCTCGGCCGACTTGGCCGCGAAACCGATGGTGCCGCCGTTGGCGTGGCAGGCCGGTTCGCCGTCGATCGGCGTGCCGACGGCGAAGGCGCCCATGCGGGTGCGCCACCAGTAGCGCCCCTTGGCGTCCGGCCCGCTGCCCGGCTCATGTCCGAGCGCGCCGAGCGCCGCATCATAGAATTTGCGCGACGCCTCGACGTCGTTGGCGCCGACGGTGATGTGGGTGAACATGAGCGGCCTCCCTGCCGGTAAAATCTCTCAGTCCGTTTCTTTAGCGAACTGACGTGGCATGACAAGCCGTATCCTCAACCGCCCGGGCTTTCGGGGTCGGGAAAGAACAGCTGGTTTCCGTCCGGATCGTCCACGATCAGCACCGGATAGCCCCATTGGCCGTGCGTGAAAGCGACGCCGTTCGCTGCGAAGGCGTCGGGAAGGGCCTTGAAGTCCGCGGCGGTCAGTTCGACGAACAGCATCCCCATGCCGGTCTTGGGCGGCCTCTGGCTGCTGACGATGATCTCGCACTCATCGCGGTCCACCTGCGCCACCTCGTCGCCGAAGCGCCACTTCTCGGTGAATCCCAGTTTGCCGACATAGAAGTCGACCGCCCGTTGCACGTCGGCCACGAACAGGACCGGCCGCGCGTACCATTTGCCCATGGCCCTCTCCTAGAACACCACCACGCTGCGGATGCTCTCCCCCGCATGCATCAGGTCGAAGGCCTCGTTGATCCGCTCCAGCGGCAGGGTGTGGGTGATCATCGGGTCGATCTCGATCTTGCCGTCCATGTACCAGTCGACGATCTTGGGCGTGTCGGTCCGCCCGCGCGCGCCTCCGAAGGCCGAGCCGCGCCACACCCGGCCGGTGACCAGCTGGAACGGCCGGGTGGCGATCTCCTTGCCGGACTCAGCCACGCCGATGATGATGCTCTCGCCCCAGCCGCGATGGCAGGCCTCCAGCGCCTGACGCATAACCGTGGTGTTGCCGGTGCAGTCGAAGGTGTAGTCGGCCCCGCCGCCCGTCATCTCGACCAGATGCGCCACCACGTCCGACACGTTCTTCGGATTGACGAAATGGGTCATGCCGAAACGGCGGCCCCATTCTTCCTTGGTGTCGTTGATGTCCACGCCGACGATCATGTCGGCCCCGACCATCTTCAGCCCCTGGATGACGTTCAGCCCGATGCCGCCGAGGCCGAAGACGACGCAGTTGGCGCCCGGCTCCACCTTCGCCGTATTGACCACCGCGCCCACCCCCGTGGTCACGCCGCAGCCGACGTAGCAGGCGCTGGCGAACGGCGCGTCCTTGCGGATCTTCGCCAGGGCGATCTCGGGCAGGACGGTGAAATTCGAGAAGGTCGAACAGCCCATATAGTGGGCGATCGCCTGCCCCTTGTAGCTGAACCGCGAGGTGCCGTCTGGCATGACGCCCTTGCCCTGGGTCGCCCGGATGGCGGTGCACAGGTTGGTCTTGCGGCTGAGGCAGCTTTTACATTGCCGGCACTCGGGCGTGTACAGCGGGATCACATGGTCGCCGGCCGCCACCGAGGTCACCCCCGGCCCGACCTCGACCACCACCCCGGCGCCCTCATGGCCCAGGATCGACGGGAAGATCCCCTCCGAGTCCAGCCCGTCCAGCGTATAGGCGTCGGTGTGACAGATGCCGGTCGCCTTGATCTCGACCAGCACCTCCCCGGCGCGCGGCCCCTCCAGATCGACCTCGACGATCTCCAGCGGACGTTTGGCCTCGAAGGCGACGGCGGCGCGGGTTTTCATGGGCGGGGCTCCTGTGCGTTGCGGTTCTTCTAGGACAGACCGCCGATGCTATGGAACCGCATGGCGCACAGAAACCTCGTCATCCTCACCGGCGCCGGCGTCTCGGCCGAGTCCGGCGTCCCCACCTTCCGCGCCGACGACGGCCTGTGGATGGGCCACCGCATCGAGGACGTGGCCACGCCCGAGGCCTTCGCCCGCGACCCGGCGCTGGTGCAGGACTTCTACAACCGCCGCCGCCGCCAGCTGGCGACCGTGCATCCCAACGCCGCCCACCACGCCCTCGCCGAACTCGCCGCGCGCTGGGAGGGCGACTTCCTGCTGGTCACCCAGAATGTCGACGACCTGCACGACCGCGCCCATGCGGCGAACCCGCCGGCCGCCGGCTTCGAGCTGATCCACATGCACGGCGAGCTGCTCAAGGCCCATTGCGCCGCAACCGGCCGCATCTGCGACTGGACCGGCGATCTGGCCGTGCACGAGCCTTCGCCGCACCATCCGCAGGGTCGGCTGCGTCCGCATATCGTCTGGTTCGGGGAGATGCCGCTGCAGATGGACCGCATCGAGGCGGCGCTGGCGCGGTGCGACCTGTTTGTCGCAATCGGCACCTCGGGCGCCGTGTACCCGGCGGCGGGGTTCGTCGAACTGGCGCGCCACGCCGGAGCCCGGACGGTCGAGATCAATCTGGAGCCGACCATGGGCCGCCGCCGGTTCGACGAAGGCCTGTACGGGCCGGCGACGGAGACCGTGCCAGCGTTCTGCGACAATCTCTGACTTCCTTCTCCCCCAGGGTAGAAGGGATCACCTGGGCTCTTCCCCCGCCGCCTTCTTCGCCAGCCGCGCCAGCACCCGCCCCCGCCCCTTCGACAGGGCCGTGATCACCCCCCGGAAGGTCGCTGCCTCCTGCGCCGTGAAGGCCGCCCGGCCCAGCATCACCCGCAGGTTCTGGCTCATCGAGCGGAATTTCTCGGGCGGATGGAAGAAGCCGGCGGCGTCCAGCTCCTTTTCCAGATGTTCGTACATGCCCAGCATCAGCGCGCCCGACGCCGGCGGCTCGCCCTCGCGGAAATTCGGCGGCGGGGCGTCCAGCACCAGGGTGCGCCACTCATAGGCGTTGATCGCCACCGCCTGGGCCAGGTTCAGGCTCTGGTGACGCGGGTCGATGGGGATGGTGACGATGCCCTGGCACAGGGCGATGTCGGAGGTCTCCAGCCCCGCCCGCTCGCCCCCGAACAACAGGCCGACGCCCAGCCCCGACGCCCGGTCGTCGTACAGCACGCGCGCCGCCTCCCGCGGCGTGCGCACCGGCTGGCGCGTCTCGCGCGGCCGGGCGGTGGTGGCGAAGACGGTGTTCAGGTCGGCGACCGCCTCGGCCACGCTGTCGAACACCTTGATCCCCTCCAGCACCCAGTCCGCGCCCGAGGCCGTGGCCCAGGCCCGTTCCTGCGGCCAGCCGTCGCGCGGCGCCACCAGCCGCAGCTCCGACAATCCGAAATTGGCCATCACCCGCGCCACCGCGCCGATGTTCTCGGCCATCTGGGACTTGTCGAGGATGATGATGGGGGGCGTGGGGTCGGACATCAGGCCTGACTATCTGTTCCGAGCGCCGCCCGCACCCTGTCCAGATGCCGCTCATAATTCCGCCACCGCCCGGACGAGCGCTGGTACAGCGGCTCGCGCACCTGCCAGACGCTGGCGGTCCGCACCGGCGCCGCGGCCCTGTGGAAGTCCAGCACCGCCTCCTCCCAGTCCAGGTCGCAATAGGCCAGGAGCCGCTCCACGGCAGGGCGCGGCTCGACCACCAGGGCGTCGTAGTCGAGATCGAGGATGTCGGGATACAGCGCCTTCCAGTGCCGCATCAGCCGGACATACTGCCCGTGCCAGTGCGCCAGGTCCTCGAGGTCCAGCGCATGCCCCATCGACCGGTCGAGGTGCAGAAACCAGTTGGACAGGATCACGTCCAGCGGCTCGCGGACCGTGTGGACGATTCGGGCGTCGGGGAACATCGCCTTGATCAGGCCGATATGCAGGAAGTTGTCGGGGCGCTTGTCGGTGACCACGTCCGCGTCCGGCCGCGCCGTCTTCAGCCCGCCCAGATAGAGGTCTCTCAACTGCGCGATGGAGGCCACGCCCGCCGTCGCCATGGCCTGCGGATAGCCCGCGATCGCCCGCGCCAGCCCGGGGACCAGGCCCAGCTCGCCGCCCCCCGTGACCCGGCTGTGCCCCGCCAGGATCTGTTCCGTCAGGGTCGACCCCGACCGGAACAGGCCGCAGATGAAGATCGGCGGGTCGCCAGCGTCCACGACCGGCGCGGCGGGTTCGGGAAACGCCGCGATCAGGCTGTCGATGAACCGTTCATGCGCCGCCCGGTCGTAGCGCGCGCCCTCGGGGTCCGTCGCCCGGCTGGCGGCGTTGGCGGCAGCATAGGCGGCGAAGGCGTCGTCATACGCGCCGACCTGGTCCAGCGCCCGGCCGAGCGCAAAGCCCAGTTCCGCCCGGTCGCCGACAGGCAGGCCCGGCTCTGCGACCGCCGCCCTGAGTTCGCCGATCACCGGATCGTCCGCCCCGGACAGCCGCGCCAGCCCCGCCGACCGGGCCAGCGCCACCGGGTGCCCCGGCGCCACCACCAGAGCCCGCGCGTAAGCGTCCCCCGCCGCCTCGCGCCGCCCCATATCCTCGTGCAGATTGCCAAGGTTCAGCAGGGCCGGCAGCCAGTCGGGCGCGACGGCCAGAGCCGCCTCCAGATCGGCCAGGGCCAGATCGGGCCGACCCAGATCGTCGGCGTGGATCACGCCGCGGTTCAGCCACGCCTCTTCCGGCCCCGAGACGCCGCGCTTCAGCGCCTCGTCATAGGCCTTGAGCGCGGCCTCGAACCGCCCGCACCGGCGCTCCATCAGCGCCAGGTTGAACCAGCTGTCGGGCAGGTCGGGGCGGATCGCCAGCAGCTGGCGATAGGCCTGCGCCGCCTCGTCCGCCCGCCCCGCCGCGCGCAGCCGCGAGGCCAGGGCCATCAGGGCTTCGGCGGGCTCGGCCAATCAGTCCTCGCCGTACATGGCCAGCCACGGATCCGCGGTCCCGGCCTCGACCTCATTGACCTTGACCGTCGGCCAGCCGATCGCGTCGTCCGCCGAGTCCCGCCACGCCAGCACGAACAGGTCGCGCAGCTCGGACGCTCCCGCGGCCAGCCGCGCCGTCACAAAGGCTCCGCCGCGCGCATCGCTCTCGGTAAAGCCCCCGGCCTTCTCGAGCACATAGAAGGGCGTCACCTCGGCCAGGGTGGTCTTCAGATAGGCCGGCACCCGCAGGCGCAGGTCGAATCCGTCCAGCGCCGGCGGCGCCATCGCCGCCTCGACCACGTCCAGTCGCGCGACCCGCGCCGTGAAGGCCCCTTCGAAGGCGCCGTGGGTCTGGCGCGAGGTCGTGAACCCCTGCGGATTGGGCGTGTCGCGGTTCCAGCCATTGTAGTGGATCGTGGTGTGGTGCGGCTGCGAACCGTCGCCGACGTAATGGCCCAGATGGCCCATGTCGCGCAGGATCAGGGCCTCGCGGCGGATACGGTCCTCGCGGTACCAGGCCCGTTTGCCGGGATCGCGCTCGCGCGCCTCGGCGGCGTTCAGCACCCGCCAGGTGGCGAAGTCGCGCACCAGCTGCTGATAGCCGTCCATGATGGCGTAGGGCAGATAGCCGGCGTCATCGACCTCGATCCCCGCCGTGGCCAGCGCCGCGTCATATTCGGATTTCAGCCGCGGCAGGGCGTCGATCGACATCCCCTGCTCGTTCATGATCCGGCCGTCCTCGATCATGTCGACGAAATGGGCCGTGTCGCGCTCGCGGTCGTGCGGCTGGCCGCCGCCCTTGGTGCGGTCGGGCTCGCGCGACAGCTCCCCGACCTCGGCCGCCGCCCCGGGCGTGCGCAGGAAGGCGGGCAGTTCGTCCGGCAGGCCGCGGACAGCGGCCATGCCGATCAGCCGGTGGCCGGTATTGCCCCAGGCGGAAGCCTGCATCGCGATCCCGCCGGCGGCGACGAGGGCGAGGGCGGCGATGGCGAGACGTTTCATGGCGGGCTCCGGCGCGGTGACCGGACCGCTCTAGCGTATCCCGAACGCCGTCTCCACCCGCGCAATCCACGCCCGGACCGCTGGATAGGCCGACAGGTCGAAATCCCCCTCGTGCGCCATCCGGGTGTAGGCGACCAGGGCCAGATCGGCGAGCGTCGGCCCGCCCCCGACCAGCCAGTCCGCGCCGTTCAGCGCCGCCTCCATCCGGGCCAGCGCCGCATGGCCGCGCTCCATCAGCCGGGGCTCGATCTCGTCCGCTTCTTTACCGCCCAGCAGCCGCTGGAACCGGACCACGGCGATATAGGGTTCGTGACTGTACTGTTCCCAGAACAGCCATTCGTACATCCGGGCCCGGTCATAGGCATCGGCGGGAATGAAGTCGGTCCCCTCGCCGAAATACCCGATGATCGCATTGGATTGGGCCAGCACCCGGCCGTCCCCAAACACCACCGCAGGCACCTGGCCGGCGGGATTTCGGGCCAGAAAGTCCGCGCTGCGCGTCACGCCGGACATGACGTCTGTTTCGACCCAGCGATAATCACGCCCGAGCCGGTCCAGCAACCACTTGACCTTCAAACAGTTGCCGGAACGAATATCGCCATAGACAGTAAGCATCTGGCCTCAGCAAAGTGTTTCTGATCTGCGAATACAGCTTACAGATTTCGCCGCGTTGGCCAAACGAGATTCGGCTTAACCATCACAAGCCCCGCTTATCCACCGCAAAGGCGGACAGGTGGTCGCACCCGGCCGCGAATGACTGGTTTTCGCCACATTTGAGACGGACAAGCCCGGCGCCGGACGCGTCAGGGGCCGGTGATTCCGTGAGTCAATTCATGCTCGGCACTGCCGCTGCGCTCGCCCTCATCTGGGCGATGGCCTTCCCCGCCCAGGCGGGCGCCATGGAAGATCCTGTGTCCTACGAAGCGGCTGTCGCCGCCGGTCTGGGCGCGGAATCAATCCCCACGGCGAGTGAAGGTTCCGACAGCGGCATGAGCATGCTCAGCCCCGAACAACAGGCCCTGATGGCCGAAGGCGCCGACTGGACCGCCCGGGTCAATCTCTACCATGCGGGCGGCGGCGGAGCGACGGGCAACGACAGCCTCGGTTGCCGGCCGATCGCCATGCGCACCATCGCCACCGATCCCCGCTACATCCCCCGTCGCACCCGCCTGTTCATCCCCGAGACGGTCGGCATGCGGATGCCCGACGGCGCCATCCACGACGGCTACTGGTACGCCTCCGACACCGGCGGCGCGATCAAGGGCCAGAAGATCGACCTCTATACCGGTCACGGCCGCGGCTCGATGTCGCCCGCCATGCGCTTCAACCAGCGCCGCCTGACCCTCGTCGACGCCGGCCGCTTCGACGGCTGCCCGCCCTCGTGGGACAGCCTGCCCAGCCAGGCGACCCAGATGGCTTCGGCGGGAACGAACGCCGGCTCGCGCTGACCCGCCCCATCCGGGCGATTGCCGTTCTCTGAAAACCGGCTAGATTTCCCGACCTGATCGGGGAGGCTGCCATGCGCGTGTGCTGGAAGGCTTTGATCCTGGGCCTGGCCGGCCTGATCGTCGGCGCAGGCGCCGCTGCCGCCCAGACCGCGCCCATGACCGAACGCACCGAGAGGATCGGTCTGGAAGGGCGTCGCGGTCCCAGCCTGTTCCGGCCCGGCTTCGCCATCGGCGAATACACCGGCTCGGCGACCTCGCGCAGTTCCAGCACCCGCCTGCCATGGCAGTCGCGCGACATGGCGCGCGCCGAGTTCTCGCTGACCTCGCCGGGGCTCGGCGAGGTGTCCGGCGACTGCGGCGGCGGCCAGGGTCATAGCCATATCCTCGGCATCACCTTCGACCGCGACCCTCTCAGCTACGACTGCGTCTACGCCGGCGCCGCCCCGGCCAATGCGCGCTTCAGCCTGGCCCTGTCCCGCGGCAGCCTCTCGGGCCGGATTCAGCAGCCGCAGCGGGCCGGGGAACTGGTGTGGGGCGACATCACCCTGCGCGCCGAGACGAAGCGGATCGGCGGCCTGCCGTTCGGCGGCGGGCGGGTCATGGGCTATGTCTTCACCCGCGACGGCGTCGAGATCGGCGGCCTCGACCTCAACGGCTTCCGTCCGACCTTCTATCTTCCGCCGCAGGGTTCGCCCGACCGCGACGCCGCCGCCGTGCTGGCGGTCAGCCTGTTCGCCTTCCAGGACCCGGCGAACCGGCAGTGAAGAGTGGCCAGTGGCTAGTGGTTAGTGATTGCTGCTTCACTGGCGGCGGAAGGGCGGCGCGACCCGCGCCACGTCCCGACTTGCGGCCAGCCACTAGCCACTAGCCACTAGCCACTCCCTCAGAATTTGCGCTTGCCGCTGACCGTCTCGAAGAACATCCGCCAGTCGCCCATCAGGCTCCACAGCGGATACTGGAAGGTCGCCGGCCGGTTCTTCTCGAAGAAGAAGTGACCCACCCAGGCGAAGCCGTAGCCGACCAGCGGCATGGCCAGCAGCCACCAGGCGTTGCGCGTCACGATCGCCAGCACCAGCACCCCGATCACCAGCGCCGACCCCACCACATGGATCCGCCGGCACGTCCGGTTGGAGTGCTCGTGGATGTAATAGGGATAGAAGGCGCTGAACGACTGATAGCGTTCGCCGGGTGCGGGCTGGCTGGTCATGGCGTCAGCCTCTCCCCGCCCCGCCCCGCGGTCAAGCCGCCGTCGTTCACCATCCCTGTCAGGGATCGGGAAAGGCCCGCGCCCGGATAGTCGGCCTCCCCCGTCCGGAGTCTCCCCATGCAGGCCTTCGCCATCGCCGCCTCGGGAATCGCCGGCGCCACGGAACGGTTCGCCGCCAGCGCCGCCCGCACGGCCCGTGATCCGCTCGCCGATCTGGCCGGCGAGACCGTCGAACGCATGACGGCCGGGACGGCGCTAAAGGCCAATGTCGCGGTCCTGAAAACCGCCGACGAGATGTACGCAAGTCTGCTCGACATCCTCGCCTGACGCGACGTCAGCCCTCGGTCACCGGCTCCGGGCCCAGCATCCGCCGGATCGCCGGCCAGATCTTCGCCAGCGCCGAGAAGAAGCCGACCACGGTCGAGACCCACTGGAACGCCGTCCAGACCCAGCCGAACAGGTCGCCGTCGCCCAGCGCCTGGCTGATCGGGAACAACACCCGCGAAATGCCGATCTGGAAGGCCGCGTAGCTTTCGGAATATTCGATCGAGCGGTCGGCGAAGAAGGCGATCGCCACCGCCGCCGAGACCGGCGCCCACAGCAGCGGCAGGGCCAGCAAAAGGGCCAGCAGCAGCAACGCCAGCTTGGTGCCCAGGGTCTCGCCCGACAACAGGCTCAACACCACGCCGACGCCGAGTCCCAGCGTCGTCGCGCCGAGCAGAATCGGCAGGACCTGGTCGATCGCCACCATCAGGTCGGCGAACATCAGCCCGATCAATATGGCCGCCCCGCTCAGCAGAAAACCGCCGACCCAGAGGGCGGCGTACTGGCTCAGGCGGCGTTTCAGATAACCGAGGTTGAACATGGCGGCCTTCCTCGCGGGCGAGGAGTCGAGGATGCCGCGCGACGGGTCGGAAGTCCATTGGCGGAACGATGGTCGCCCGGGCCGCAGGGCGGACGTGAAAAGGCCCCGCCGGACCGATCCGGCGGGGCCTTTCAGTATCTGGCTGCGAGCCGATCTAGCGCGGATCGGGCGTGGTTTCGGCATGGCCGTCGGAGTTGTCATTGCTCCGGCTCGGCGCACCGTTGCGGGTCGCGGGAGCTTGGGCGCCGGCGCGGCTCGAGCGACGGGGACGATCAGCCGCAGCCGAACCAGATCCGGCGCCGGAACCCGAGAAGCTCAGGCCCGAACCGGAGGCGCCCACACCGGCGCCGGCCCCCAGATCGCCCGACAAGCCACTGTTGGCGCCGCCATTGACGCTGCCGTTCGCCGAGCCGGAAGCCGACCCGTCAACGCTCCGGGCCGCGCCGACGGCCGAGCGGGCTGTACCGGCCGCGCGGGCCTCAGCCCGCTGTTCGGCGGCCAGGGCCCGCTGACGGGCCCGTTCGGCGCGTTGCTCG
>NZ_BSOY01000026.1 GCF_030160755.1 Brevundimonas denitrificans
CGCCTGGCGTCTCTTCCGCGCCGACGCCGACGGTCCCGCTGGAGGCGGTGGCGCCGCCGCCCGCCGCCCCCGCCGTCACCGTGCTGGACAGCGCCGCCCGCGCGGCGCTGCCCTTCACGGTCGACCTGCCGTCAGGCTTCGAGATCGTCTCCGGCCGCCCGGGTCCGGACTTCCGCATCTATACGATCCGCCGCGGCGGCCAGTCCTTCGTCATGGTCTATGCCGGGCCGGCGTCGCAGTTCCCGATCTACAGCGGCCAGATGGTCGAGGCGGCGGGTCGCGCCTCCATCATCTCGACCGAGGACGGGGTGCGGCGCGCCGTGGAACACCTGTTCCAGCGGCCGACGGCGCCGGGCGAAATCCATGTCTGGACCATGAGTCTGGACGGCGCCGACCGTGACATGGCCGAACAGATCGCCCAGTCGGTGGACGTCCGCTAGCCGGTCGTCAGACCCGGCGCACCGGCGTGTCCGGGTCGCCCAGCCGCACGCCGCGCGATCCGGCGAAGACCAGCACCTCCTGGCCGGGCGCGGCGGCCCAGCGGCGCAACGTCGTCTGATAAGGTTCGCGCCGCCAGTCGTGCGGCCTGACCGCGTCGCATTCGACCACCAGCCGGCCCCCGCCCTGTTCGCTGTGCAGCACAAAGCCGGCGACGGTCGGCTTCCAGCTTTCGTCCAGCGCGTCGGTAAGCAGCCACAGGCAGTTGAAGACGCGGCAGTCGCCGGGCCTCTCGGCATAGATGGCGCAGCCCGCCGATTTGCTGAAATGCCGGCACCATTTGCCCGCCGGCTTGGCCAGCGCGGTCACGCCCATCAGCTTGCAGCACAGGCCGCAGTCGCCGCAGCTCTTGGCGGTGACCTGGGGCGCAGTGACAGGGGCCGCGCCGTCTTCACGCATGGGTGATGCTCCGCCCGGACCCTCGTCCGTCTTCGCCCTTGCCATGAGGGGATGATCTGCGCAAACCTGCAAACGGTTCGCAATCGCAGGAGTCGGCCATGATCGTGCTGACGACAGGCCCGGCGGCGCTGGTCCGCCTCATGCGGCGGGACGAACCCTCACAACACCTCCCGCCGGGACAGGTGGACGGTCATCAGGATCAGGGCGACCAGACCGAGACCACCCCCCAGGCCGAGGGCGGTGTTCACCCGCCACGCCTCTGACGCCAGCATGTTGATCGGCATCTGCCAGGGCAGGAACACGCCCTGTTTGGCCGAGGTGGCGACCACGGCGAAGAAGGTGCCGCCGATGCCCAGCACCAGTCCAGGCACGAAACTGGCGAAACGCAGGGCGGTCCAGAGCTGGATGGCGATCAGCAGCAGGGCTGCGAGGAACATCATCCCCATGGTCCGCGCGTAGGTCGCCAGCTCGAAGGGGCCGGTCGGCGTCAGCTCCGGCTTGATGGCCGCCGCCGCCGCCACAGCGCCCCAGACCATCGCCAGCACCATCAGGCTCATCCCGGCGACCACCGCCACCACGCAGATCGCCTTGGCCGCATAGAGTTTCCAGCGGGGCAGGGGGAGGGCGCGCAGGTGATCCCAGGACTTCGGCCCATGCTCCATGTGGGCGACCAGGGCTGTCAGGGCGGTGACGCTCATCGGCAGCATGAAGAAGGCCCAGATGGCCGAGGCGCTGCCCATCCACATCTCCCACGGCGCCGCCGCCTTGCCGCGGAGCATGTTGAAGAAGACGAAGAGGGCGATCAGGGACGGCGCGGCGATCGCAAGAACCGACGCGAGGGAGCGGTTGAGCTTGCGGGCTTCGACGGACAGGACGGCGAACATCAGACCAGCTCCGGCTGCATCAGTGGTTGAACGACGGGCGGGGTCGAGACCTGGCGGTAGATGCCCTCCAGCGTCCGGGCCTTCGGCCCAATGGAGAAGACCGCGATGTCGGCCTCGACCAGGGCGCGGTTCAGCGCCGCCGAGGCCATGCGGGCGTCGTCCCCGGGTGTGAGGGCGGCGATGATCCGGCCCGGCGCCTCGGCCACGGAGAAGCCCCGCGAGGCGGCGAGGGCGGCGGCGCGGGCGGGATCATCGGTCTCGACCGCGATCTCGGGGGCCATCCCGGCCTTGAGCCGCGCCAGTTCGCCCTCCAGAACCAGCCGGCCCTCATGGACGATGCCCACGTGGGTGGCCGTCTGTTCGATCTCGCCGAGCAGGTGGCTGGACAGCAGCACGGTGGCGCCCGTGCGGGCGGGAAGCTCGCCGAGGAAGCGGCGCATGTCGGCGATGCCGTCGGGATCGAGCCCGTTGGTCGGCTCGTCGAGGATCAGCACCGGCGGCGCGCCGAGCATGGCCCGCGCCAGGCCCAGACGCTGGCGCATGCCCAGCGAATAGTCCGACACCCGGCGACCGGCGTGGTCGGCCATCTCGACCACCTCCAGCACCCGTCCGATCTCGCGATCGGGCAGCTCCAGCAGACGGCGGGTCAGGTCCAGATTCTCCCGTCCGGACAGATTGCCGTAGAAGCCGTGCGCCTCCAGCAGGGCGCCGACCCGGCGCGCGGCGTCCAGACGGTCCCGGGCGACATCGACGCCGCAGACGCGGGCCGCGCCGCTGCTGGGCCGGATCAGGCCGAGCAGCATCTTCAGCGTCGTCGTCTTGCCGGCGCCGTTGCGGCCGAGGAAGCCGTAGACGGCGTTCTGCGGCACGGTCATCGACAGGGCGTCGACCGCCAGGCGACGGCCGTACCGGCGGGTCAGCTCAAGGGTTTCGATGGCCGGGGACATGGCGGGCTCGCTGAGTGTTTAAGTCAGAGATAAAGTTGCAAACACCGCTTCTTTAAGTCAAGATTAAAGATAAGTCACAGTTTCGACGCGGGAGAGACCCATGAGCCAGACAAACTCCAGCCGCTTCCGCCAACGCTGCGCCCAGTTCCGCTGGCTGGCCGTCTTCATGGTGGTCAGCGTCGGGGCCCTGTTGGCGCTGATGCATATCGTGGCCCCCGGCGTGATGCTGGCGCGGGGCGACTACACGGGCACGCCGACCGGCTGGACAGCCCAGATCGTCTGGGCCCTGCCGACCGTATTCTACCTGTTCGCCGTCTGGTCGATCGGCGCCGCCATGGGGCAGCTGTCGAAGGGGCGGTTGATCCAGCCGACCCTTGTGCACGCCCTTCGTCGGGTGGGCCTGTCCCTCGGGCTCGGGGGTCTGTTCAGCGTCTTCGGCGTCACCAATCTCGTGCGCCTGATCGAGGGCGGACGCGGCGGCTGGGCCTATTTCGACGTCGCCGGTATGACGCTCGGCGTGATCGGCGGCGCCCTGTTCCTGCTCGGCGGGGTCATGGAGCAGGCCGGCAAGATCCAGGCCGAGCTGGACGAGATGATCTGATGCCGATCCGCGTCACCCTCGACCAGTTGATCGTCAAACGCGGCATCAAGGCCCGCGACCTCGCCCAGCAGGTGGGGCTCAGCGAGACCCAGCTGTCGCTGTTCCGTTCGGGCAAGGTGAAGGGCATCCGCTTCCGCACCCTGGCGAAACTGTGCGCCGCGCTGGAGTGCCGGCCTAAGGACCTGCTGGACTATGACCATGATCCCGCGGACCTCGCCGCCGTGGACGAGGACTAGCCGGCGAAGGTCACGGTCTGGGCCGCCGATCCGGGACGGAAGACCACGGTGCGGGTGACGCCGTTGATCCGCACATTGACCTGCTGTTCCTGATCGTCGTGCACGCCCGGGAAGAAATCGAGATCGACGGTCACCGCGGCGATGCTGTGGTCGCTGGTCTCGCCCGCGAACTCGACCCGGATGTTGTCGCCGGCGAGATCGGTGGCGGCATGGGTCACCGGGATGGCGGCGCCGTCGATGTCGAGCCGGAACCTCTGGCGCAGATGGGTTTCCAGTTCCGCGACGGCGCGAGGATCGTCGAGGCTGGGTTGGGCCTCGGGCGCGATCGAGACCAGGGCCGGCTCCACGTCATGGGCGGAGAAGCGGTGAACCACGCTGACCGAGCCCGAGGCCGGATCGATCTCGATCACCGTCAGCCCGGCATGCCCGCGATGGGCGCTGACGGGCGTGGCGAGGGCGGCGACGAGCGCCGCGGCGAGCAGGACCCGCCTCATCACCGGGCGCCCGTCGGGCGACGTACCCGGGTCGCCGTCGAGTCGGGGCTGACCTCGACGTCGGAGTCGCGCATGCGGTTTTCACCGGGGGGAGGCGGCGGCGACAGGCGCAGGGTGCGCTCGTCGATCTGGCGCGGGAACAGGTTGTTGGCCCGGCTGGCGTCGGCGGTCTCCCGCAGCGGATCGACCTCGGCCGAGACCAGGGTTTTCGACGAGACATGCTGCCAGATCACCTGCTGGCTGTTGCGCCGCCAGATCTCGGCGGGGATGCGGATCGTCTCGTCCGAGCCGTCGCTGTACGTCAGCTTCAGGATCACCGGCATGACCAGTCCGCCGACGTTTTTGAAGGTGAAGCGGTAGATGTTGTCATCGAAACCTTGGGCCGCGCGGCGGTCGGCGTCGGCGCGGCGCGTGGCGCTCTCGGCGTCACGGCGCTGCTGGGCCGTGGTCGTGAAGCGGTCGGTCTCGTTGTAGAAATCCCGCGTCGCGGGGTCCCGCTCGACCACGGTCTGGATGCCGCGGTTGTTCTCAACCGTGCGCGAGATCGGCTCCTGTTCGAACCGCTCGCGGGCGGCGCGGTTGCGGACCTCGGGATCGGTCGATTCCAGGGTCGCGGCGGTCACGCTCTCCAGCGAGATGTCGACGTGGTCGGTGGAATAGAACCAGCCGCGCCAGAACCAGTCGAGATCGACGCCGGAGCTCTCCTCCATGGTGCGGAAGAAGTCGTAGGGCGTCGGGCGCTTGAAGGCCCAGCGCTGCGAATACTCGCGGAAGGCGCGGTCGAACAGTTCGCGGCCCAGCACCGTCTCGCGCAGGATCACCAGGGCGGTGGCCGGCTTGGCGTAGGCGTTGTTGCCGAACTGGAGCAGGGAGTCCGACTGGGTCATGACCGGCACCTGGTCCTGACTGATCATATATTCGATGATGCTGGACGGCTCGCCGCGCGCCGGGAAGTCGGCGTCCCACAGCTTCTCGGCCTGGAACTGCAGGAAGCTGTTCAGCCCCTCGTCCATCCAGGTCCACTGACGCTCGTCGGAATTGACGATCATCGGGAAATAGGTGTGGCCGACCTCATGGATGACCACGCCGATCAGGCCGTTCTTGGCCCGCTCGGTATAGGTCAGGCGGCCGTCGTCGCCCCGCACGGGGCGCGGCCCGTTGAAGGTGATCATCGGATATTCCATCCCGCCGACTGGGCCGTTGACCGACTGGGCCGTGGGATAGGGATAGGTGAAGGCGAACTGGTTGTAGACGTCGATGGTGTGGGCGATCGAACGGGTCGAATAGGTGTCCCACAGCGGGCGGGCCTCCTTCGGATAGAAGGACATGGCCATGACCACCGGGTGCTCGGCGCTCTCCTGATCGACGCCCATGGCGTCCCAGATGAATTTCCGGCTCGAGGCCCAGCCGAAGTCGCGCACGTTGTCGGCGCTGAAATTCCAGGTGCGGGTGCCCGAGCGGGCCGGGCGGGCCTCCGCCGCGGCGGCCTCCGCCGGCGTCACGATATAGACGGGCGCGTCGGCAGTGCGGGCCTCGGCCAGCCGCGCCCGCTGCTCGGGGCTGAGGATGTCGGTGTTCTGGAGCTCGCCCGTCGCGGCGACCGTATGGTCCGCGGGCGCGGTGATGGAGACGTCGTAGTCGCCGAACTCGAGCGTGAACTCGCCGGCCCCCAGAAACTGGGCGTTATGCCAGCCCTCATAGTCGGAATAGACGGCCAGGCGCGGGAACCATTGCGCCGCCAGGAACAGGCAGTTGCCGTCCTCGCCGGGCTTGGTGAAACACTCATAGCCGCTGCGCCCCCCGACGACATTGGTCTCGGGCAGGGGCAGGCTGAAGTCGATGGTGAAGGCGAAGCTCTCGCCGGTCGCGAGCGGGCGCGGCAGTTCGATCCGCATCATGGAATCGACGATGGTGAAGGGCAGGTCGCGGCCGTCCGGCCCGGTCACCTTCAGGTCGTTGAAGCCGCCTTCCCAGTCCTGCATCCGCTGCACGCGCAGCACCTCATTGACGCTGACGGTGTCGGAGGCCGTGTAGGTCCGGCTGCGCTCGGCCAAGGAGTCGCGGCGATAGTTCTGCTGGTCCAGCAGCAGCCACAGATAGCCGAGAGCGTCGGGCGAATGGTTGGTGTAGGTCACGGCCTCGCGGCCCGTCAGGGTGCGATTGGCCTCGTTCAGGCTGACGTCGATGTCGTAATCGACCTGCTGCTGCCAGTAGCGGTGGCCGGGCGCGCCCGAGGCGTTGCGATAGTCGGTCGGCGTCGGCCAGTCCTCGCCCTCGAACTGACGGAACTTGTCCTCGAAGGTGCCCCGCGACTGGTCGATGGGACCGACGCTCTGTTGCGCCAGGGCGGCCGAGGCCATGAGGGAGACGCCGGCGACCGACGCCAGCAACATACCGATCCGCATTCGAAACACCGTCCGTTACCTGAAAGCCCGCGCGGACCTTAGACAGCGGGGACGGCGGGGCAAGGCGGCGAAGATTAAGTCTGCGTAATCCAGCCGTGCCGCGCGGCCCAGGCCAGGACCAGCGCCGGCCAGGCGGCCGCCGGTCTCCCCGCGATCAGCCGGACCCCGAAGCCGTGCCCGCCTTCCTGGAACAGATGCGCCTCGCAGGGCACGCCGGCGGCGCGCAGGGCCGTCAGCAGTTGCAGGCTGTTTTCGACCGGCACGGCCTCGTCATCCATGGCGTGCAGCAGGAAGGTCGGGGCGCGACCGGTCCAGTCCATCCGCTCCAGCGAGTACCGCCCGATCGCTCCCGGCGCGGGCGTGGGGCCCAGCAGCTCCAGCCGCGACCCGGCGTGGACATGGGGGTCGGCCATGGTCGCCACGGGGTAGAGCAGAATACTGAGGTCGGGCCGGTGCGACACGGCGTCGGCTGCGTCCACGGGGGCGTAGGTCGCGTCGTCGCGCGCCGTGAGCATTCCGGCCAGATGCCCGCCCGCCGACGCCCCGAGCACCGCGACCCGCGCCGGGTCCAGTCCGTGGACGGCGGCCTGTGAGCGCACCAGCCTCAGGGCCCGTTGGGCGTCCTGCAACGGCGCGTCGGGCCCGGCGGCCCAGCCGTCGCCCGGCAGGCGGTAGCGGAGGACGAAACAGGTCACGCCGGCCTCGGCGAACACCCGGGCGCAGTCCAGCCCCTCCTTGTCCACCACCGCCCATTTGTACCCGCCGCCCGGGATCAGCAGCAGCGACGCGCCGTTGGGCCGCGCGGGCCGCAGCACCGTCAGGACGGGATCGGTCGTGTAGCGCGCGAAACGGTCGTGGAAGGCGGGATCAGTGGACCGTTCGGTCACCTGCGGCGTGACCGTGACCCGCTCTCCGCCCGGCGCCGCGCCCGGCCAGAGGCGGACGGTCTCCGTCGGGTCCGCCGGAGCGACCTGTCGCGCCGCCGCCGGAACAGGGATTGCGGCCACGGCGGCGAGGCCCAGGGCGGTGCGGCGGTTCAACGTCATGGGCGGGCTCCTGCCGCGAGGCTAGGCCATTCGCCCGCCCGCCGCCAAGCCGGTTGGCCTCAGGCCAGTTCGACCGCCACGGCCACGGCCTCGCCGCCGCCGATGCAGAGGCTGGCCACGCCCTTCCGGCCGCCGCGCGCCTTGAGCGCCGCCAGCAGGGTGGTCAGGACCCGCGCGCCCGAGGCGCCGATGGGGTGGCCGAGCGCCGTCGCGCCGCCGTTGACGTTCAGCTTCGCCCGGTCGATGCCGAGGTCGCGCATGGCGATCATGGCGACCACGGCGAAGGCCTCGTTGATCTCCCACAGATCGACGTCCTCCACGCTCCAGCCGGCCTTCTTCAGCGCCTTCTGCATCGCGGGGACCGGGGCGGTGGTGAACAGGCCGGGTTCATGCGCATGGGCGGCGTGGCTCACGACGCGCGCGATGATCGGCAGACCCATGGCCTTCGCCACGCTCTCGCGCGTCATCACGAGGGCGGCGGCGCCGTCCGAGATCGAGCTGGCGTTGGCGGCGGTGATGGTGCCGTCCTTGGAGAAGGCGGGCTTCAGGGTCGGGATCTTCTCCGGCATGGCCTTGCCGGGCTGTTCGTCCTCGGTGACCGTGACGACGCCCTGGCGTGAGGTGACCTCGACCGGGGTGATCTCGGCCTTGAAGGCGCCCGAGGCGATGGCCTCCAGTGCGCGGCTCAGGCTCTCCAGCGCGTATTCGTCCTGGGCCTCGCGGGTGAATTGATAGGTCCGGGCCGAGTCCTCGGCGAAGGCGCCCATCAGCTTGCCGGGGGTGTAGGCGTCCTCCAGCCCGTCCATATACATGCTGTCGACGATGACATCGTGGCCGATCCGGGCGCCGCCGCGGTGTTTGGTCATCAGATAGGGCGCGCCGGACATCGACTCCATCCCGCCCGCGACGATGACGTCCGCCGTGCCGGCCGTCAGGGCGTCGGAGGCCATCATCACCGCCTGCAGGCCCGAGCCGCACATCTTGTTGACGGTGGTCGCCTCGACATGCTGGCCGAGACCCGCGCCGAGCGCCGCCTGACGCGCCGGGGCCTGACCCAGTCCGGCGGGCAGGACGCAGCCCATGTAGATCTGTTCGACCTTTTCCGCCGCGACCCCGGCGCGCTCGACCGCGGCGCGGACCGCCGTCGCGCCCAGCTCGGTCGCCTTGACGCCGGACAAGGCGCCCTGGAAGCCGCCCATGGGCGTGCGGGCGAAGGAGACGATGACGACGGGGTCGGACATGACGGAAATCCTGGGATGGGCCTTGGAAAATCGGACGGGTGAATGGGCCGGTTGCGCGCCTTGCGCAAGTCGGAGAGGTCAGGCCGGAGTCATCGGCCCGCGGCGATATCCGTCGCCGGCCCAGCTGCGTGAGGCGGCGGCGAGGCCGAACTCCGGCAGGCGGTCGCGATGGGCGTGGAGCGGGGTGCGCATCAGGGTGCGCGCCAGTTTGTTGAGCGGGCCCAGCGGCGTTTCCGTCTCTATCCGCTCCAGCCAGGCGACCAGCCTCGGCCAGCGCGTCGGATCAACATTGACCTGCACCGCGCCGGCGTTGGCGAAGGCGGGCGCCAGGCTGAGGTCGGCGATCGACACCGCGCCGAACAGGAAACCGGCTTCCGGCATCTGGCTTTCCAGATAGTCGAGGATCGGCGGCAGTTCGACGTCGCGCGCCTTCTCCACGATCTCCGGGTCGGCCTCGGTTCCGAAGAAGCGGGGCTTCAGGGCGATCTGGAAGAACAGCCGCCATCCCAGCACGTCGAACAGGCGGGTGTCGGCGAACTCCTCGATCCAGCGCGCCCTGGCGCGCAGGACCGGATCGGCGGGCCAAAGGGACGGACCCGGCCGGGTCTCCTCGATGTACTGGACGATGACGCTGGAGTCGCACAGCGTGAGGTCGCCCTCCATCCAGACCGGGACCCGGCGCAGGGGGCTGAGGCGCTCGAAATCGTCATTGCCCATCATCGGCGGCATGGGATCGAGCGTGACCTCCACGCCCTTCATGGCGCAGACGGCCAGCACCTTGCGGACATAGGGCGAGACCGGGCTGCCGATCAGGGTGACGGGCGCCGCCATGGCTCAGGCGGCCTCTTCGTCGGTCCGTTCCCGAGGCATCATTTCGCCGACGGTCGGGCGGTTTTCGGCCCGGGTCAGCAGGATGTCCCGCGGTTTGACGATCTCGTTGCAGTGACCACAGGCGATGCGCGGCGCGAGGTCATGACCGCAGGTCTTGTGGATCATGGAGACGCCGGAATCCGCGTCGCCATAGACGTGTTTGGCCCCCCAGCCGTGCAGGGTGACCAGCACGCCGTACAGGTCCTTGCCCTTGGCGGTCAGGACATACTCGTTGCGGGGGGGGCGTTCGGAATAGAGTTGCGGCTCCAGCACGCCATGCTGGACCAGGCTCTTCAGCCGGGCGGCCAGCACATTGCGGGCGACGCCCAGCCGCTCCTGCCATTGCTCGAAGCGACTGACGCCATTGAAGGCGTCGCGGATGACCAGCAGGGTCCACGGATCGCCTATGACCTCGAGGGTGGCGGCGATCGAACAGCTCTGGCGTGAATAGTCTGCGGTGCGTCCCATACGGACGAAAGTGACCCTGCGTCAGCCGTTTGGCAAGAGGGTTGCCAATCTAAACGGACTAAGTCAGTCTTGTTTGGCTACGGACGCGCCGCGGCGTTTCCGGATCCCTCGACTTCGGGCGGAAGTCCCCGCTTCCGCCCGCCTTTCCCGCACGCTAGCAAGGCCGCATGACCCCGCAGACCCTCGCCGAAGCCCTGGCCCTGACCGACGACGGAGTCGGCGGCCTCACAGCCCGGCTGACCGGCGGATTTTCGAACGCGCCCCAGTCGGCGCCGCAGGAACGCGGCGCGCCGTTCGGCGGGTTGATGGCCGCTCTGGCCGCCGGCGCCATGCGGCAGGGGCTGGGCATCGAAACGCCGCTGCAGTCCCTGACCGTCCAGTACCTGGCCGCCGCCCGCTTCGAGGACGCCGTCTTCACCCCGACGATGAACCGCGGCGGTCGGAACGTGGCCTATGCCTCCGTCATCGGCGGTCAGGGCGACCGGCCCGCGATCCAGGCGTTGGGGACCTACGGACGCGATGTGGCCGGGCCGGTGCTGACGCCGCTGACGGCCTCGCCCCCGCCGGTGGCGGACCTGGATTCGACGCCGCTCGATCCCACCTTCGGTCCGTGGTTCACCCGGCACATCGACCACCGGTTCGTCGCCGGCCCGAAACTGTTCGGCGAGAACGCCGGCCGGACCCCCGAGCTCGGCTGCTGGATGCGGACCATCGACGCCGCCCCGCTGGACGAGGCCCGGCTGCTGTTCCTGCTGGACGGCCTGTACCCGACCTATTTCACCGCCTTCCCGGCGCCGCCGGTCATTTCCGCCAGCGTCGATCTGCGCGCTGACCTGCTCCTTGAACTGACGCCGGAGACCTCGCCCGAGGGCTGGGCCTATTTCCACTTCACCAGCCGGGACGTCGGCGGCGGCTGGGCCGTCGAGGACGGGGTGGCCCATGCGCCGGACGGAAGGCCGCTGGCGCTGGTCAGACAGCGCCGGAAGCTGATGCCGACCCGCGTCTAGCCGTGCAGGCCGCGCAGCTGGATCAGGGGGATGATGATGTCCTCCTCATCTTCCAGATGGCGCGCCAACGGGCGGGCGCCGTGCGCGATCAGGTCTGACAGGCGGGCGGCCTTGTCGGCTGCGTCGGGGGCGTTCCCGACCACGGCCTGATGAAAGGCCAGGCCGCCCCGGAACAGGGCGTCCAGCGTTTCGTGGATGGCGTCGTGGTCGCGGTCCAGCAGGTCGAGGCCTGGGCCGATCTTCGGCTCGATCGTCCGCATCATCGGGAAATACTGGCCGCTCTCGATCCGGTGGTGGCCGTCGAGATGCTGCAGGAAGGACTGAACCGCCGGGATCAGTTGGCGGTGCAGGGTCGTCAGGTCGCCGTCCGCCCGCCATTGGCCGACAAGGCCCTCCATATGCGCCTGATGGCCGCGAAAGCCGGCGTGCATCTGCAGCCAGAAGGCGGCGGTCTCGTCCAGCGTCGTCGTCCAGCGGTCGCGCGGAAACGCATCGAGCAGATAGCGGAACCCGACCGGCAGGCCGGTGCGCGAGGCGAGGGCGTCGCCGGGCGCGTCAGACAACGGCGGCGGTCGTCTTGATGAATCCGCCGCCCAGCAGCCGATCCGGATCGGCCGGGTCGTAGAGGGCGCAGGCCTGTCCGGGCGCCACGCCTTCCTCGCCCGTGGCGAAGGTCACGGCGACCGCGCCGTCGATCATCGACAGCCGGGCCGGGGAGGGCGGACGGGTCGAACGGACGCGGGCCAGCACCGGGGCGCCCGCCTCGGCCGCCGCCTCGATCGAGGCTTCGTCGCCCAGCCAGTTGGTCTCGTCCAGCGTCAGGGACGCCGTCAGCAGGGCTTCGCGCGGGCCGACGATGACGTGGCGCTTCACCGGATCCAGCCGGGTCACGAACAGCGGCTCGCCCACGGCGACGTTCAGGCCGCGGCGCTGGCCGATGGTGTAGTCGGTGATGCCCGCATGGCCGCCCAGCACCCGGCCGTCCATGTGCACGATCTCACCCGCCTCGCGCCCCTGGGGCCGCAGCTTGTCGATCAGGGTGCGATAATCGCCGTTGGGGACGAAACAGATGTCCTGGCTGTCCGGCTTGGCCGCGATGCGCAGGCCCAGTTCGGCGGCCACGCCGCGCACCTGGGGTTTCTCCAGATCGGCCAGCGGGAAGCGCAGATAGTCGAGCTGCTGCGCCGTGGTGGCGAACAGGAAATAGGACTGGTCGCGCGAGTGATCGATCGCCTTGCGCATCTGGGCCCGGCCGTCGACGACCGAGCGCCGGACATAGTGGCCCGTGGCCATGGCCTCGGCCCCGAGATCGCGGGCGACATCCAGCAGGTCGCGGAATTTGACCGTCTGGTTGCAGCGGATGCAGGGCACCGGCGTCTGGCCGGCCAGATAGGAGTCGGCGAACTGGTCGATCACCGCGTCGCGGAACCGGCTCTCATAGTCGAGGACGTAATGCGGGATGCCCAGCATTTCGGCCGCCAGACGGGCGTCGTGGATGTCCTGACCGGCGCAGCAGGCGCCCTTCTTCTTCAGCGCCGCGCCGTGGTCATAGAGCTGCAGGGTGACCCCGACCACGTCATAGCCCGCCTTGTGCAGCAGGGCCGCGACCACGGTGGAGTCGACCCCGCCCGACATGGCCGCCACCACGCGCGATCCGACCGGCAGGCCGACCGCCGCGCGCGCGGACTCGACCGCCGCATCCATGTCGGTGCGGGCGATGGTCGGAACCGGGCAGATGTCCTCAACGAGCGTCATGGCGCGCTATCTAGTGTGAAAGCGGTTCGTTTTCGAGGCCTGCCGGAAACGACAACGGCCGCCCCCGTCGCCGGGAGCGGCCGTGATCTCGTCGGAGCTGTCGCCTTACGGGCGGCCGTAGTGCTGGATGCGCGTCGTGCGCAGGCCCTGCATGCCCCATTTGTCGATCGCCTTCTGCCAGGCGAGGAACTCCTCGGCCGTCAGACGATAGCGCGCGAGCGCATCTTCCAGACTGATCAGTCCGCCGCGAACCGCGGCCACGACCTCCGCCTTGCGGCGGATCACCCAACGGTCCGTATTGGCCGGAGGGAGGTCGTGCAGCGTCAGGGGAGTGCCCGTCGGCCCGACCACGTATTGTTCGCCTCGATTATTAAGGCGTCGCTCTTGCAACATGGGCTTATGCCTCATTGACCACCACCACTATGAGTGAACGGTAGCGGTCGGCGGCTAAGGGCCGTTTAAGCGTCGTGGTGAAGGAAAGGCTAAAATGCCGTCCGTCCACAGTCCCAATATTCAACGAAAGATTCATTGAGGTTTACGCCTTGTTACTCAAGTATCAGCGTTTGATGCTGATCAGCTCGGCGAGCATTTCGTCTGCGGTGGTGATGATCTTGGACGATGCGGAATAGGCGCGCTGGGTGGTGATCAGCCCGGTGAACTCCGCGGACAGGTCGACCGTCGAGGCCTCAAGCTGCGAGGCGCCGATCAGGCCGGCGCCGCCGGTGCCTGCCGTTTTGAGATTGTAGGTGCCGGATCCCTGACTGACGCGGTAGGCGTTGCCCGACGTCTGGGTCAGGCTGTCCGGGCTGGGGAAGGTGGCCAGGGCGATCTGCGCGATCTGGCGCGTGACGCCGTTGTCGAAGATGGCGGTGACGAAACCCGTGTCGTCAATCTTCACCTCCGACAGATTGCCGAAGGCCGTGCCGTTGGTCAGGACCGCCTGCACCACCGACCCGCTGTCATACTGGGTCAGGCCGCCGGTCGCCGCCGTCAGGTCGAACGCCAGATCCTGGCTGTCGATGCCGAGTTCGGGGGCCCAGGTCACCTCGCCGGCGGCGGGCGCGCCCGAACTGGACGATCCGAAGCTCAGGGTTGCGTTGGCCACGTCCGAGAACAGAGCGCTCGCCCCCAGGGCCGTCATGGCGTCGGCGTCGAGGCGGCCGTCCTGGGTGAAGGCGACGAGGCCGCTTCTGATCTGGCCGTTCGACAGCCCGGCGCCGGTGACGACATCCGAGGCCGGAATGGCGCGGATTTCAGCGTACCACTGGTTGGGAACGGTGCTCTTCAGGAACGAGATCGCCACGGTCCGCTGGCCGCCCTTGGAGTCTGACACGGGGATGGTCAGCTCGAAGTCGGGCTTCACGCCCGCCCCGCTTTCGGCATCCCACATGGCCATCGAGTTGGTCGCGGGGTCATAGGCGTTGGCGCCGGGCGGAACGGCTGCGGCGTCCGTCGCCTCGGCCGAGACCAGCTGGCTGGACTTGATATTGGCGTTCAGCTGGATGCGGGTGGTGGCTTCCGCCGTGCCGCCCACCGAGCCGACGTTGATGGTGCGCAGGCGGTTCAGGTCGGAGGGATCGGTGGCGATATTGCCTTCCGCATCCACCGGCCAGCCCTGCAGATACAGGCCGGCGGTGTTCTTCAGATAGCCCAGGTTGTCGACGCTGAAGGCGCCGGCGCGGGTGAACAGGCGGCTGTCGGTGACCTGCAGGTTCTCGGGCTGTTCGGTGACCACGAAGAAGCCCTGACCGGCGATGCCGAGGTCGGTGTTCGACGTCGTGCGCTGCAACTGGCCGTTCTGGCTGGTGAAGTGGCGGGCCGTGGCCAGCACGCCGCCGGCGGAATAGCCCGCGCCCTGCGACTGGCTGTTGATGACCGTCGAAAACTCCCCCGCGGTGCGTTTGTAGCCCACGGTGTTCACGTTCGCGATGTTCTGCGAGATCGCGGCGAGGGCGGCGGAGTTGGCGGTCAGGCCGGACACGCCGGCCAGAAGGGCGCTGTTGATGCTCATGACGCGAGGCTCCTTACGAGAACAGTTTCAATGGGTTGAAGGTTGAGGCGATGGAGGCCAGCAGGCTCTCCTCGCTGTCGTCATTGGCCGGCGTCGTCGTCGCGGCGGCGCGGGACTCCTCCAGCGCGATCACGGTGGAGAGCGGCAGGATGGAGTTGCCGACCGTCAGATACGGCTCGCCGTCGTACATCTCGACGCCGGTGATCCGGCCGCGCGTCAGGACCTGGCTGTCGATGGCGCCGCCGGCGGCGTCCTTGGCCACGACCCTGAGCGAATAGACCTGGCCGTCCTGGCCGTCCGTCCCGCTGGTGGCCTCGCCGTCCCAGGTGAAGTCATGGACGCCGGTCCCCCGGTCGGGCGCGTCGCCGGACCAGACCACATTGCCCGAGCCGTCCAGCACCTGCAGCGTCGCCGAGGCGGCGTTCGACGCCAGCTCATAGCTCCAGGTCGCTTCGCCGTCGGTGAATTTGGTGGCCGACCAGGCCGCGGTGGCTTCCTTGCCGATATAGGTGGCCGCGCCCGCCAGACCGCCGCCGCCCTGGGCCGCCAGCAGGCCCTTCAGCAGGTCGTTGGTCAGCAGCTGCTGCTCCACGCCGGCCATCTGGGTCAGCTGGGCGGTGAACTGGTTGGAATCGACCGGCGACAGCGGATCCTGGTTCTTCAGCTGCGAAGTCAGAAGGGTCAGGAAGGTCTCGAAGTTCGACGCGAGCATGGTCGAACCGGCGCCGATCCGGTTGGTGGCGTTGGCGGTCGTATTGGCGACAGAGTCGACCATCGGATCAGACCTTCATGTCCACGCCCGAGGGCGAGAGGGAGAGCGTCAGCCAGCGGGGAGGCTGGGCGACGTCGATTTCAGTGTTGAGACGCGAGGCGGCGGCGAAGGCGCGGGACGAGCCGTTCCGCGCATCCTGACCGCGGTCAAAGGCGCTGGAGCCGCTGTCCCGGTCGGCGAATTCGAAGGCGTCCTCCGCCAGATGGAAGCCGGCGTCCTCAAGCTGACGGCGCAGCTCGTCGGCGCGGCCTTTCAGATCGGTCGCGGCGGCCGGGTTGTCGAAGGCGAGGCGGGCGTTCAGACGGCCCTCGGAATCGATGTCCAGCTTGACGTCCACACGCCCGAGCTCATCCGGGGTCAGCGCCATCTCGAACCGCGTGGACCGGCCCTCGAGCCGGCGCAGGATCTGGGCGGCGATCTGGGCGGTCGCCTCGATCGTGGCCCGCGACAGCTGGGACACACCGGTTTCGCGTGGGCCGGCGGCGGCGGCCTGGGTCTGGGCGGTCGTGCTTTCAACGGGGGGCGGCAGTTCCGAGGGCGGCGCTTCGGCCTCGCCGCCCTTGGCGACGTCGCGCGCCAGGGCGGCGGCGGCGGCGGCGTCTAGGGGACCCGTCGCCGGATGGGCGGCGACGACGGCTGCGGGCTGTGCAGGCGCCGGAGCCGGCCGCGCCGGATCCGTCACGCGCGAGCCATCGCCGGTCCTGGCGTCGACGGGTCCCAACAACCGGCCTGTGCGTTCGGCTGAAGGGCGGAGCGGCGGGGGAGGCGGGGCCGGAGGCAAGGTCGTCGGCGTTGCGCCGGTCCGGACGCGGGCCTCGGCGGCCGCCGTCGTGGCGGCGGTTTCGGCCGAAGTCATCTCGGTGTCCGACGTCTCCCCGGTCGGGGGGACCACCGCGGGCAGCGGGGGCAGAACCTCGGGCCTGGGGGGCTTGGTGGTCAGCCCGTTGTCCGTGAGCAGCGGCGTCGTGGTTTGCTCGCGGGGCAGAACCTCGGGGCCGTTGGTCTTGGGGGTCAAGGCCTTGTCTACAGGCAGCGGGGTGGTGGCCTGCGTCCCGTCCGGATCGTTGGCCGCGCCGGCCGGAACAGGTTGGAGGAGGACGGCGTCCGCCCCGGTCTCGTCGGGCTGAGCTCCTTCAGATCCGGCGTCGGCCGTGGAGATCGCCTCCGCCGCAGCCGGAAGAACGAGCGGCGCCGGCGGCGGCGTGGGCGAGGCCAGGAAGCCCGCAACCGCCGAAGGGTCGACCTCCGCCTCGACCTGCACGTCGTCAGGCTTCCGCGGTTCGGTCAGGGTCTTTCCAGCGGGCGCCGCCGCGGTCTCGCCGGACAGGGCCGCCAGCAGGTCCCGGAATCCGGACGCGGCCTCGCCCGACGTCCCTTGCGGGGCGGCGGGGACGGCCGGCGCGATGACGGACAGCAGGGTCAGGGCGGACATGAGTTCCGGGAAGGCGGCTCGCCGAAGCGAGGGGGACGAGGGCGCTTGCTGCGCCGGACATTCGGAACCAATGGCGCAAGTCGCGGGCCAACCGGGCGGCGCCACACAAGGCGCTGAATGGTCACGGAAAAATGTCCCGGAAGCGCGACGGGGCGCTGTTGCGGCTCAGTCGAAACTTGCCGCGTGAAGACGATTCTTGCCCGGCGCCCGCCGTCGACTTGCGCGCCCTGCGTCGGCCTGGCGCCCGGATGGCCCGGCGTTTGCGCCCCTTGCCGCTCATGACCCAGGCGCGAAACGCAAGAGCGCGTAATTTCAGTAGCTTGCACGGCCCGCCTTCGCGCGACGCCGGGCAAAAAGCGCGCATCGGCTGGCAGGGCTTGCCGGGCGCCGTGCCTTTGGAGGCCTTCGGATGTCCCTGAGCGCCATCATGAACACCGCGAGCTCGGGCCTCCAGACGGCCCAGACCCAGCTGCGCGTCGTTTCGGACAATGTCTCCAACGTCAACACGCCCGGCTATGTCCGCAAGATCGCTGAACAGCGGACCCTGACCAGCCAGGGCCTGGGCTCCGGCGTGGAGGTGTCGCGCATTCGCCTCGCCACCGACCGGTTCCTGCAGGCGGCCAGCCTGAATGCGGGGGCCGAGTCCGCGCGCATGGGCGTGCGCCACGAACTGTATGACCGCATCCAGTCGCTGTTCGGCGATCCGGGCGGCGACTCCGGCTTCTTCTCGCAGGTCGACGCCGTCTTTTCGGCCTTCGCGGCCACCGCCGAGGATCCGACGTCGTCGCCGCGTCGGCAGGACGCCCTCTTCCGGACCCAGGCGCTGTTCGATGAGGCCAGCCGGATCGCCGGCCAGATCCAGGCGGTTCGCGAAGACGCCGACAGCCGGATCCAGAGCGCCGTGGAACGGGCCAACAGCATGCTCGAACAGATCGAGGGCCTGAACCTCGAGATCGCGCGCGCGACGGCGGTCGACGGCGACGCCTCGGGGGCCGAGACGGCCCAATCGGCGCTGATCGGTCAGCTGGCGGAACTGGTGGACATCCGGGTTGCGGCGCGGCCGGTGGGCGGCGTGTCGATCCGGACAGGCTCGGGCACGCTTCTGGCCGGCCAGGGCGCGGCGACCCTGGAGTATAACCGCGCCGGGACGATCACCGGTGAAACCGCCTTCAACGAAATCTGGGTAACCGAGCCCGGCGGACAGAAGCGGTCCCTGCTCGACAATGTCGCCTCGGGCGAGATCAAGGGTCTGGTTGAGTTGCGGGACGTCGAGGCGCCCGCCGCGGCGGAACGGCTGGCCGAACTGGTCGCCCATGCGGCCGACGAATTGAACCGCGCCCACAACGCCAACTCCGCCGTCCCGGCGCCGACCAGCCTGACCGGCCGCAACGTCGGGCAGGCGTTCGAGAGCGCGATCGCCGGCTTCTCGGGACAGACCACGGTCGCCGTGACCAATGCGGCCGGCGTCATCCAGGCCCGGGCGGACATCGTCTTCTCCGGCGCAACCATGACGGTGAACGGGGCCGCGGCGACGCCGGCGAATTTCCTGACCGTGCTGAACGCCCAGCTGGGCGGGGCGGCGACGGCCAGCTTCACCGCCGGCAGGCTGACGATTGCGGCGACCGGCGCCAACGGCGTGGCCGTGGCCGATGACGCCGCCGGGCCGTCCGCGAAGGCAGGCCGGAGCTTTTCGCACTATTTCGGTCTCAACGACCTGGTTTCGTCGGACCGGCCGGCCTTCTACGACAACGGCCTGACCGCCGCCTCGCCGCACGGCTTCACCGCCGGGGAGACCCTGACGTTCCGCTTCACCGGGGAGAGCGGCTCGCGGCTGCGTGACTTGCAGGTCGCCGTACCGGCGGGCGGCACGATCGGAGACCTGGTCGCCGCGCTGAACGACGCCGGGACGGGGATCGGGCGCTTCGGGTCCTTCTCGCTGGCCGCCGACGGTTCGCTGTCGTTCACCGGCTTCGGCAATCCGGCGCCGGCGATGACCGTGCTGGAGGACCGCACCACCCAGATTCCTTCAGGCGTGTCGGTGACCGAGCTGTTGGGCATCGGCGGCGGCGTGCGCGCCTCGCGGGCGGACGGCTTCGCCTTGCGCGCCGACATCCGGCAAAGCCCCTCCAGACTGGCGCTCGCACAGCTGAACCGGTCCGCCGCCGCCGGAACGGCGGCCCTGAGCATCGGCGACGGTCGCGGGGCCCTGGCCCTCGCCGACGCCGGCGAGCGGACGGCGAATTTTCAGGCCGCCGGGGGCTCGTCCGGCGGATCGATCTCGGTCTCCCGCTACGCGGCGGAGCTGTCGGGCGAGATCGGCGGCAAGGCGGCCGCGGCCAAGAACCGGATGGAGACGGCGAACGCCCTCTACACCGAGGCGGGGGCCCGCCAGACAGCGCATGAAGGCGTCAATCTGGACGAGGAACTGGTGCTGATGACCACCTATCAGCAGGCCTTTAACGCCTCGGCCCGGCTGATTCAGGCGGCCAAGGACATGTACGATACGCTGATGGGGATGGTCTGATGATCCGCGTCGCCACCTTTGGAAACTATCAGTCGGCCCTGCTGGACCTGATGAGCGCCCAGACGCGGGCGGCCGACGCACAGGAGCGGGTCTCGACCCAGAAGAACGCCACCGATCTGACCGGCTTCGGCCGGCAGTCCGAAACGCTGACCGCCATGAAGGGCGCGCAAAGCCGGATCCAGGGGTTCATCGACACCAGCGCCGCTGTGAGCGCGCGCCTGACGACCCAGGACCTGGCCCTCGGCCAGATCAACGACGCCATCGCCGGCGCTCGCGAGGCGCTTGGCGGAGCCGTCGCGACAGATTCCGGCGGGTCGTTGATGCTGGAGCTCGAAGGATATTTCCAGGCTGCCCGGGGCGGACTGAACATGCGGCACCACGGCGGCTACCTGTTCGCCGGCGCCTCGACCTCGACCACCCCTGTCGCCGCCGCCAACCTGTCTGAACTTGTGGCCGCCCCCAGCGTGGCGTCGCTGTTCAGCAATGACACGCTGAAGACCGCAAGCCGCGTGGCCGAAGGCACGACGCTGGAGACCGGCTTCCTCGCCGACGAACTGGGCACGGAGGTTCTGAGCATTCTGCGGGACATCCAGACTTTTCACACGACGCCGGGTTCGGGCCCGCTGGATGGCAGGCTCACCGCGCCGCAGAAGGCGTTCCTGGCGACGCAACTGGCGCGCCTGGAACAGGCCGGGACGGCTGTGGTCGACAAGATGGCCAAGACCGGATCCTTCGCCAAACAGGTAGAGAACATCACCGCCGGTCACGAGGCGCAGAAGGCCGCGCTGGACGAACTGGTGGCGGGCCGCACCGACGCGGACATGGCCGAAGCGATCACCGACCTTCAACTGTCGCAGGTCGCCATCCAGGCCTCGGCCCAGGTGATCAGCCAGCTGCGCCAGGTCTCTCTCCTCAACTATCTGAGCTGAAAAGCCATTTTGTCCCACGGCCACGCTCGACACAGGCGTCGGAGAGAACATAAAGTGAACGAATGGCCGTTCTCGATCTCCGCCGCAAGCTCGCCGTCCTCGCGGACGCCGCCAAATATGACGCGTCCTGCGCCTCTTCCGGCACGTCGAAACGGGACTCGATCGGCGGCAAGGGTGTGGGGTCCACCGAAGGGATGGGCATCTGCCACGCCTACACGCCGGACGGCCGTTGCGTGTCTCTGCTCAAGATATTGCTGACCAATTTCTGCATCTACGACTGCGTCTACTGCATCAACCGGGCGTCCTCGAACGTGCAGCGCGCCCGGTTCAGCGTCGATGAGGTCGTCGAGCTGACGCTGAATTTCTACAAGCGGAACTATATCGAGGGCCTGTTCCTCTCCTCGGGCATCATCCGCTCGGGCGACTACACGATGGAACAGCTGGTTCTGGTCGCGAAGAAACTCAGGGAAGAACACGACTTTCGCGGCTACATCCACCTCAAGCTGATCCCCGAGGCCGATCCGCGGCTGGTCGAGGAGGCGGGGCTCTACGCCGACCGGCTGTCGGCCAACATCGAACTGCCGCGCGACGAGGCGTTGAAGCGGCTGGCGCCGCAGAAGGACGTGGGCGTCATCAAACAGGCGATGGGTCGGGTGCGTCTGAAGGTCGAGGCGGCGCGTCCGGCGAAGAAGGACCGGGCGAAACCTCCGAAGTTCGCGCCGGCCGGCCAGAGCACCCAGTTGATCATCGGCGCCGACGGCGCGTCCGATACGGAGATCGTCGACCGCAGCGCCTCGCTCTACGCCGGCTACGGCCTGCGCCGGGTCTACTATTCCGCCTTCAGCCCGATCCCGGATTCGTCCAGCGCCCTGCCGTTGTCGAAGCCGCCGTTGATGCGGGAGCATCGGCTGTACCAGGCGGACTGGCTGATGCGGTTCTACGGCTTCTCGTCCGCCGAGATCGGCGACGCCGCCAACGACGGCATGCTGGATCTCGCGATCGACCCCAAACTGGCCTGGGCGCTCAACAGCCGGGCGCAGTTTCCGGTCGATGTGAACACAGGCGCGCGCGAGATGCTGCTGCGGGTGCCCGGGCTGGGCGTGAAATCGGTGAACCGCATCCTGCAGGTCCGGCGCTGGCGCACCCTGCGGCTCGAGGACATCGGTCGACTGTGCCGGGGCATCCACAAGGTCCGGCCCTTCATCACCGCCCTGGACTGGACGCCGGGAGGGTTGACCGACGCCGCCGACCTGCGCGCGCGGATGACGCCCTCCGTCCAGCCGGTCCAGCTGAGCCTGTTCTGAATGCGCGTCGCGACCCTGGCCAACGAGACAGACTTCGACGGATGGCGGGCAGGGGCGCGGGCGTTGAGGCAGGCCGGCGTGCAGCCGGGAGAGGCCGTCTTTCGGGTCGGTCGGAGCGCTTCGGGGCTGTTCGATGACGGGCCTCTCCCGCCCCCGCCAGACGCTGGCTTTCACACGCCACGCGCCTTCGTTGATCTGGCGCAGGCGGTGATCCTGCATCGGTCGGAGGACCGGTTTGACCTGCTGTACCGGCTGCTCTGGCGGCTGAAGGCCGAGCCCGACCTGCTCCGCGTCGTCACCGACGTCGACGTGGCCGACGCGCTGGAGCGCGCCAAAAACGTCAGCCGCGCCAGCCACAAGATGAAGGCCTTCGTGCGATTTCGTCGGATCGAAGCCGCCGACGGCGAGCGCTGGGTCGCCTGGTTCGAACCCGCGCATCGGGTGCTGGAACGGACCGCGCCGTTCTTCGCGCGGCGTTTCCCGACCATGCTTTGGTCCATCCTGACGCCGGACGGTTCTGCGGTCTGGGACGGCGAGACGCTGACCTTCGGGCCGCCCGCCACCCGCGACATGGCGCCGTCCGAGGACGAGGTCGAGGAATTCTGGAAGACCTACTACGCCTCGACGTTCAACCCGGCCCGGCTCAAGTTGAAGACCATGCAGGGCGAAATGCCCAAACGGTACTGGAACAACCTGCCCGAGGCGGCCCTGATCCGGGAGCTGACGGCGCAGTCGTCGGCCCGGACCGAGACCATGGTGGCCGCGCCGGCCTCGGCGCCCAACCTCCGGCTGGCGAAGACGCTGTCTCGCATAGGCCGCGACCATGCCTTCGACGAAGGTTTCGTCCCCTCCACTCTGGAAGAGCTGGGGCAGGCGGTTCAGGCTTGTCGTCGATGCCCGCTGTGGCGCGATGCGACCCAGGGCGTTTGCGGCGCCGGGGCGAAGCAGGCGCCGCTGATGATCGTCGGCGAACAACCGGGCGATCAGGAGGATCTGGCCGGCCGACCCTTCGTCGGCCCGGCGGGTCAGGTGCTGGACGAGGCGCTGGTCGAGGCGGGCATCGACCGGGAAGACGCCTTCGTCACCAATGCGGTGAAGCATTTCAAGCACGAGCCGCGGGGCAAGCGGCGCATCCACAGGACCCCGCTCGTCAGCGAGGTCAGCGCCTGCCGCTGGTGGCTGGACGCCGAGCGCCGGCTGGTCAGGCCGAAGGTGATCGTGACCCTGGGCGCGACGGCGGCCCTGGGCGTGCTGAACCGGAAGATCACGGTGACGCAGGCGCGCGGAGCGGTGCTGACGCAACCCGACGGCGCCCGGGTGGTGGCGAACGTGCATCCGGCCTACCTCCTGCGGTTGCCGGACGAGGCGGCCCGGATCGCCGAACGTCGCCGCTTCGTCGAAGACCTGAAACTCGTCCGGGCATTGCTTTGAACCGTAAACTCCCGAAACCGTGGCTGAACGAATACGACCGGGCCGCGTTCTGACGTCTGCCCCAGCTTTGCGGTTTGGCCGGCGTAGGCAAATCAGACAGGGCGATCTAGGTAGGGGCATGGCCGCAGCGGATTTCCAGATTGAGGACGGCGGGCCGGTTCTGACCCTGCGGCTGACCGGCGACTGGACCGCGACCGAATTGGGCCGGATTTCACGCCGTCTGGACGATGAACTGGCCGAGCGGTGCGTCGATGCCGTGGACCTGACCGAAATGGGCCGGTTCGATACGGCGGGCGCTCTTGCGATCGTCCAGGCCGCCAACTGCGTCCTGCCCGCATCAGCCTGGACCCAGCGGCCCGAGGCCGGTCGCATCTACGCCATGGTGGAAAAGCTGGAGCGTGAAAGCGCCGTTCCCCCACGCCGGGCGTCAGGCTGGGTGCGGGCCTTCGCCAAGGTCGGTCGCGGCGTGGGCGACATCGCGGCGGAAGCGACCCTGTCCATGGCCTTCCTCGGTCGGCTGATCGTCGCGGTCGGCGCGGCCCTGCGCCATCCGCGCGGAATCCGCTGGCCGGCCTGGTTCAGCCAGGCTGAACGGTCCGGACTCGACGCCATTCCGATCATCGCCGTCACCAATTTCTTCATCGGCGCAGTCATCGCCTACCTCGGGGCCAATCTGCTGACCCAGTTCGGCGCGGGCGTCTTTACTGTTCAGCTGGTCGCCGTGGCGGTGCTGCGCGAGTTCGCCGTGGTCATCACCTCCGTCCTGCTGGCGGGGCGCTCCTCTTCATCCTTTGCGGCCGAGATCGGCTCGATGCGAATGAACCAGGAGGTCGACGCGATGCAGGTGATGGGGGTGAACCCCTTTCAGGCCCTGGTGATCCCGAGGCTCGCCGCCATGCTGGCCATGCTGCCCCTGCTGACCTTCATCGGCATGGTCACCGGCATGTTCGGCGGCATGCTCGTGACCTGGAGCGAACTCGACTACGGCCCCTCCTTCTTCATCCAGAGGGTCAGCGAGGACTCGAAGATGGGCACCCATCTGATGGTGGGAATGATCAAGGCGCCCGTCTTTGCGGTGGTCGTCGCGGCCATCGGTTGCCGCCAGGGCATGGCCGTGGCGGGAGATGTCGAGAGCCTCGGGCGACGGGTTACGGCCGCCGTGGTCCAGGCCATCTTCGCCATCATCTTCCTCGACGCGGTCTTCGCCATGATCTTCCTGGAGCTGAACTGGTGACCGCCCCCGCCTCCGCCCCGGGGAAGACTCCCGAACTGCTGCTCGAGGTGCGCGGCCTGCTGAGTCAGTTCGGCGAGCGGGTGATCCACGAAAACCTCGATCTTGAGCTGGAGCGCGGCGAGGTGCTGGGCGTCGTCGGCGGCTCGGGATCCGGCAAGACCGTGCTGTTGAACTCGATCATCGGCCTCAAGGAGCCCGAGGGCGGAACGGTCAGCGTCCTCGGCTACGACCGCGCGACCATGACCGCGGCGCAGGAGGCCGACATAGAGCGGCGCACGGGAATCCTGTTCCAGCAGGGCGCCCTGTTCTCTGCGCTGAGCGTCATCGAGAATGTCGCCTCGCCCCTCGTCGAGCACACCAGCCTGCCCAAGGACGTGATCCGTGAGCTGGCCGAGATGAAGATCGCCATGGTCGGCCTCAAGCCCGAGTCGCATCATCTGAAGCCGGCCGAGCTGTCCGGCGGGATGCGCAAGCGCGTCGGCCTGGCCCGCGCCCTGGCCCTTGACCCTGAGTTGCTGTTCCTGGACGAGCCGACCGCCGGGCTGGACCCGATCGGCGCCGGGGCGTTTGACGAACTGATCCGGCGGCTGTCCGACGATCTGGGGCTGACCGTCTTCATGATCACCCATGACCTCGACAGCCTGTACGCCATCACGGACAAGGTCGCGGTGGTCGCCGACAAACGCATCGTCGCCAAGGCCACGGTTCAGGAACTCGAGCGTTCCGATCATCCGTGGATACGAGAATATTTCCTTGGCCCGCGCGGTCGCGCTGCGGACAAGGCGGCTTAAGGAGAGCCGAGAATGGAAAGAGACGCCCACTACGCCGCCGTCGGCATCGCCACCATCGCCCTTCTGGCGGCGCTGGCGGTGTTCTCCATCTGGCTGGCCCGCCTGCAGTTCAACAATGACTACGACGTCTATGACATCGTCTTCTACGGCCCCGTGCGCGGCCTGTCCGAGGGCGGCGAGGTGCATTTCAACGGCATCCGCGTCGGTGAGGTCACCGACCTCAATCTGGACCCTGAAAAGGGCGATCAGGTCATCGCCCGCATCCGCGTCGACGCCACCACGCCGGTCCGCGTCACCTCGCGGGCCCAGCTGGAGCCGCAGGGCATCACCGGGCTCAACTATATCCAGATCACCGCCGGCAATCCGCAGAGCGCCATCCTCAAGACCCAGTATCCCGCCAATGTGGTGCCGGTGATCCAGAGCCAGCCGTCGCCGATCGCGGAGCTGCTCAGCGGCTCCGGCACGGTGCTGGCCCAGACGGTGGATGCGCTGAACCGGATCAACCGCGTCCTGTCTGACGACAACGTCCGCTCCTTCTCCACCAGCCTGAAGAACGTCGAGGCCCTGACCACCGAACTGGAGGCCCGCAAGGGCATGCTGGAACAGCTGGAACAGGCGCTGACCAAGGCCAATTCGGCGGTGGCCGAGTTCGAAGCCCTGGCGGTCAGCACCCGCGGCATCATCGAGGGCGACGGGCGCGAGGCCGTGGCCAACATCAACGCGGCTGCGGAAGAGGCGAGGGCGGCCGTATCGTCGATCAACCGGTCCGCGACCAATGTCGAAGGGCCGCTGAACGAGTTCGCCACCACCGGCCTGCCGCAGCTGCAGCAGTCCATCCAGGCGCTGGAGGATGCGACGCGGTCGCTGGAAGGCCTCGTCGATGAGGTCCGGTCCAGCCCGCGCGACTTCATCGGCCGTCCGCCGACCAAGGAAATGGAGGTCCAGCCGTGATCCGAGTCTCACTCATCCGTCCGATTGCGGCGACCGTGGCCCTCGTGGCGCTCTCGGCCTGCGCGCTTCTGTCGACCCCCGATCCGGTGCAGTCCTACCGGTTCGGCGGCGTCCCGGCGTCGTCGGCCGCGGCTGCGACGGTCGCCAGTCCGACCCAGGTCACCCTGCGCCGGGTCGAGTTTCCGGAGGCCGTCGAGGGCGACAAGCTGCTGGGCGTCACGGGCACGGAGACCGCCTATATCGCCGGGGCCCGGTGGGTCTCGCCGGCGGCGGACCTCTATATGGAGAGCATCGAGAACGCCTTCGCCGCCCAGGCGACGCGGGTCCGGCTGATCGGTCCGCGCGAGCTGACGCGGGGCCAGCGATCGCTCGATATCGACATCCGCTCCTTCGAAGCCCGCTACGACGCCCCGGGTCTGGCGCCGACCATCGTGGTGACGGCCCGCGCTCGTCTGCTGGCCTTGCCGGAACGGACCGTCGCGGCGGAACAGGTGTTCACCGTCGAACAGCCGGCGACGGCCAACCGGGTGTCCGCCATCGTCGAGGCTTTCGACCTGGCCACGCGGGACCTGAACACCCAGATCGTCGCCTGGACCGACGCCAGCGCGGGCTGAGTCAGAGCGGGCGGCGCAGCTCCGCCATCCGGCTCTCGACATCGGCGCGGCGGCTGCGTGAAGCGCTCAGTTCGGCGAGCGCCCGGTCGATGCGCGCCTTGAGGTCGTCGCGCACGCGGCCCATCCGCTCGCGGTCGGGGCGGACCGACTTCGGCCGCTTGCCGGACAGGCCCAGCGCCTCTTTCCAGTCATCGCGCCAGGAGGCGACGCCGTCGGCGCAGGCCTTGAGCGCCTCGGCGGCGCGGGCGTCGGCGTTCTGGGCGTTGCGGATCAGCGGCAGGGATTGCAGGGCGGCGGCGCGGCACGCGTCCAGCGTGGCCCTTCGGGCGATCAGCGGATGCGGCGCATCGCCCTCATTCGGGGCATGGCCCGCCAGGCGGGCGGCGGCTGCGGCCAGGTGGGCGTCGAGGTCGGCGAGCGCATCCCGGATCTCGGTCCACGCCTTGTCCAGGGCGCCGGAACGCTGGGCGGCGCCTTCGACCCGCCCCGCCAGCTCTTTCGCGGTTTCGGTCAGGCCGGCGGCGGCGCGGCTCCAGGCTTCGCGGAAACGTTTCAGCCGGGCGCCGCGGCTGTCGAACAGGCCGGCGAGCCCCCGGCGGGGCTCCAGCGCGCCCGGGTCCAGACCGTCCAGCACCGAGCGGGCGTGGGTCAGCTGGGCCGAGGCCTCGGTCAGATCGCCGGTGCGGGCGGCAGCCAGGGCGCGTTCGATGCGCTCTACGGCGGCGGCGCGGGCGGGTTCGGCGAAGGCGTCGACCCGGGCATCGTCCCAGGCCGCATCGATCTCGGCGACGCGCGCGGCGTCAGGCGCAGGCCAATTGCCCTGCCAGCGATAGGCGCCGTCGGCCATCACTCTTACTCCACCCCTCCGGTTCTGCGACCGGTGCAGAGAGTATGACTACGACTTGAGCCCGGCGGCAACGGTACAGGTTGTCCCGGTTGTTTGGCCGGCTGGAACGCCGCCTCACATTGCCCGGCACGAGGGCGAGTGATACGCGGCTCGGACCGTCTGCCACGGGGAACCATCTTGGGCGTTCAGTTGCACCGTCGAATGGTCCTGGCCGGGCTGGGCTACGCCGGCCTCGCGGGCTGCGCCTCGACGCCCACGATCCTTGCGGCGCCCACGCGACCTGGCTTCCAGCCCAGAAGCTTCGCGCCGCTGTTGACGGATCCGAGCCGTCTGACCCGGATCACCGTCTGCACCCGGCCTTTCCGGGCGCAGGGGCCGCGCATTGAGGCCGAAGCGATCGGCGACAAGCGGGTGGTGCACAACTACGGTCACGGCGGATCGGGCTGGTCCCTGTCGTGGGGGTCGGCCGCCGCCGCGCGCGACCTCGCGCTTGAGGGCGGGCCGCGGCCGGTCGCCGTTATCGGCTGCGGGGCGCTGGGTCTCACGGCGGCGCTGCAGATCCTGAGAGCCGGAGCGCAGGTCACCATCTACGCCGCCGAACGGACGCCCTGGACGCGGTCGGCCCGCGCCACCGGCGTCTGGTCGCCGGACTCGCGGGTGGCCGCCCAGGACGCCATGGCGGCGGACTTCCCGGCCCGCTGGGAGGCGATGGCGCGGCGCTCGTGGGTCGATCACCATACCTTCGTCGGGCTGGACGGCGACCCCGTGAGTTTCATCGACCAGTATAACCTTCGCGGCGCGCGGGGAACGAACCGGGCGGTCGGGCCCGCGCCGTCGCCGGGGCGGGTCGACTTCGCGCGCCTTGACGCCCGGCTGGGCGACTCCATGCCGAGGTCCAGGGCCCTGACGCCGGCCGAGCATCCGTTTCCCGTCGAGTCGGCGCGGGTCTTCTCCCAGATGACCTTCAATGTCGCGGAGTATGCCCGCCAGCTGACCGAGGCGTTTCTGATGGAGGGCGGGCGCATCGTGCAGCGGGTGTTCCACCATCCGTCGGAGCTGGCCGACCTCGCCGAGCCGGTGGTGGTCAACTGCACCGGCTATGGGGCCCGCGCCCTGTTCGGGGACGAGAGCATCGTGCCGGTGCGGGGGCAGATCGCCTGGCTGCCGCCCCAGCCCGAGGTGACCTATGCGCTGAACTACCGGTCGATCGGCATGGTCCCGCGCCACGACGGCATCGTCATCCAGGCCAACGGATCAAGCGGGATGGTCGGCTACGGAGTCGAGGACGAAACCCCGGACCGGGCCGAGGCCGAACAGGCGCTGGCGGCGCTCGCGACGCTGTACGCGAGCGCCTGACGCCGGTCAGTCGAGGCCGGGCGCGATCGTGTAGGTCGCCTCGGTCTTCGACGCGACTTCCTCGAGGGTGACGCCCTCGGCCAGTTCGATCAGCTCCAGACCGGCGCCGTCCGGCTTGACGTCGAAGACGCACAGGTCGGTGATGATGCGGCTGACCACGCCCGTGCCGGTCAGGGGCAGGGTGCAGGCTTTCAGCACCTTGGACTGGCCATGCTTGTTGGCGTGATCCATGACCACGACGACGCGTTTGACGCCTGCGACCAGGTCCATGGCGCCGCCCATGCCCTTCACCAGCTTGCCCGGGATCATCCAGTTGGCGATATCGCCATTCTCGGCCACTTCCATGGCGCCGAGGATGGACAGGTTGATGTGGCCGCCGCGGATCATGGCGAAACTGTCCGCCGAGCTGAAATAGCTGCTCTCGGGGATTTCGGTGATGGTCTGTTTGCCGGCGTTGATCAGGTCGGCGTCGACCTCGTCCTCATAGGGGAAGGGGCCCATGCCCAGCATGCCGTTCTCCGACTGGAGGGTGACCTCCATGCCGTGCGGGATGTAGTTGGCGACCAGGGTCGGGATGCCGATGCCCAGGTTGACGTAGAAGCCGTCCTGAAGTTCGCGGGCGGCGCGGGCGGCGAGTTGTTCGCGGGTGCGGGCCATTATGCGGTCTCCCGGGTACGGACGGTGCGTTGTTCGATGCGCTTCTCGGGCACGGTCAGGACGATGCGGTCGACATAGATGCCCGGGGTGTGGATCTGGTCAGGGTCCATCGAGCCGGTGGGAACGATATGCTCGACCTCGACGACCGTGACCTTGCCGGCCGTGGCCATCATCGGATTGAAGTTGCGGGCGGTCTTGCGGAACTGGAGATTGCCGCGGCCGTCAGCCTTCCAGGCCTTGACGATCGACAGGTCGGCGACGAGGCCGGTCTCCATGACATAGTCGCGGCCGTTGAAGTTTCGGACTTCCTTGCCCTCGGCGACCAGGGTGCCGACGCCGGTGGCGGTGAAGAAGGCCGGGATGCCCGCGCCGCCCGCGCGGATGCGCTCGGCCAGCGTGCCCTGGGGGTTGAACTCCAGCTGCAGCTCGCCGGCCAGATACTGGCGCTCGAACTCCTTGTTCTCGCCGACATAGGACGAGATCATCTTGGCGATCTGGCGGGTCTCCAGCAGTTGGCCGAGGCCGAAGCCATCCACGCCGGCGTTGTTGGAGATGACCGTCAGGCCCTTGGTCCCGCTGTCGCGCAGGGCGGCGATCAGGTGTTCCGGAATGCCGCACAGGCCGAAGCCGCCGGACATGACGGTCATGCCGTCGAAGGTCAGGCCCTCCAGGGCGGACGCCGCGTCGGGGAAGATCTTCCGCATCGCTTCCTCATATTTTCACCGCCTGATGAATATTGGCGGCGCTCGTCCGTCCGTAACGTGGCGAGGCGGAGGGGGCAAGGCGAGCGGCAAAAAACACCGTCCGATGCGTCCACTGCGTCCGGGCCGGCCATGCCCCGACCATGGCGCGGGGACACGTCAGGATCGGACGGAGCCCACCGTCACCGGCTGCCTGGGCGGAGCGCCGCGATGGCGATAGCGCGCGCCCTTGACCATCATCTTCGCGGCCTCCCAGTGAATGCCCCAGGTCACCTTCCAGGTCAGCAGGGGGTGGGTGACGAAGGCGCGCAGAAGCTGGCCGTCGGTCAGGGGGCGGCGAAGGCCGGCGAAGCTGGCCGTCAGGATGGGCGTGTCGCCGCGACGGACGGCGACCACGACGGACACGGCCTCCCCCGGGGGGCGGACGGTGAAGTCGTAGGTCAGGTCGCGGTCCATGAAGGGAGAGACGAAGAACCGCTTCTCCACGGTCTGTCGCACCGGGCCCGTCTGGTTCTGCGGGACCGCCACCAGATAGCTGTGCCGCTCGTGAAAGGTATTGGTGACCTCATAGAGCAGGGCCGCAAGCGCGCCGTCGGGCGTGTGGCAGAAGAAGACGCTGATCGGGTTGAAGCCGTAGCCGAGGATGCGCGGCATGGTCAGCAGGCGGATCGGTCCGCCGGCGATGTCGATGCCGGCCTCCGCCAGATGGCCCTCGACCTGGGCGCGCAAGGGACGACCGGAGCGGTCGCCGTGGTCGGCGGTCCTGAGCGTAACGGGGCCGAAGCGTCGGCGAAGCAGGCGGAGGCGGTTCTGGAGCCCGTCCAGCTCGTCGAGATCGGCCAGCACCATCCACAGACGGTAGCGCAGGCGGTGACCGAAGGTGCGCGACCGCTGATGCACGACCTCGCCGACGTAGAGGGCGGATTGGATGCTCCGGTTTCCGTCACCGTCGTCCCCGGGCTCGACCCGAGATTCAGACGTGGGGAGGCCCTGTCCCCTGGACGCACGAGGCCGATCACGCTGGAGTTCCATGAACCCAGCGTCGGAACCTCCGATCCTCGGGTCAAGCCCGGGGACGACGGCGGAGGAATGCCCGCGCGCGGTCACGCCGCCTCGGTCAGCCGGTCCGGGTCGGCGGCGGCTCGCACATGAATCCGGCCGCTCTCATCCGCCACACGCCACGGCCTCCGCACGCCGCCCAGCTGTTCGGCCACGGCCAGTCCGGCCTGAAGACCGTCCTCATGGAAGCCCGAGCCGAACCAGGCCCCGGCGAACCAGACATTGCGGCGGCCCTGCAGCGACCAGAGCTCGGACTGGGCGGCCACGGCGGCGGCGTCGAACACCGGATGCTCATAGTCCCATTCGCCGATCACCAGCGCCGGATCGGGCGCCCGGGCCGGGTTCAGGCTGACGAACAGGGGCGGTCCGGGCAGGGACTGGAGCTCGTTCATCCAGTAGGTCACGCCGCCTTCGCCCGCGCGGTCGGAGTATCCCATATGGGTCCAGGCGGCCCAGGCCTTGCGCCGCTTCGGCATCAGCGAGGTGTCGCGGTGCAGGATAACGTGGTTGGGCCGGTATCCGATGGCGCCCAGCAGGCGGCGGTCCTCGGCCGACGGCGCTTCCAGCAGCTTCAGGGCCTGATCGGAATGGGTCGCCAGCACCACGGCGTCGAACCGTTCCAGCCGCCCGTCGTCGAAGCGCAGCGCCGCGCCGTCCAGGCCGCGCAGCACGCCGGTGATTCCGGCGTTGGTGACGACCTTTCCGCCGAAAGCCTCAGTGAGCCGCGACACATAGGACCGGCTGCCGCCATCCACCGTGCGCCAGGTCGGCCTCAGATCCACCTTGAGAAGGTTGTGGTTCATATAGAAGCGGACGAAGGAGGCCGCGGGATACTCGGCCATCTGTCCCATGGTGCAGGACCAGATGGCGGCGGCCTGGGGCAGCAGATGCGCCTCGCGGAACAGGGCGCCGTAACCGCCGCGCACCAGATAGGTTTCAAGCGTCTCGCCCGTCCGTTCCAGCTCCGCCAGATCGCGCGGGGCCTGTTTCTGGAAGCGCAGCAGGTCGCCGATCATGCGCCAGAATTTGGGGCTGGCGTAGTTGCGCTTCTGGGCGAACAGGGCGCCGAGGCCCTGGCTGCAATATTCGAAGGCGCCCTCGTCGATGGAGACGGCGAACGACATCATGGCCGGCTTGGTCGGCACGTTCAGATGCGCGAACAGGGCGGTCAGATTGGGATAGTTGGTCTCATTGTAGACGATGAAGCCGGTGTCGACGGCCACCGGCCCATGCGGCGACGGCGCATCGACGGTGCTGGAATGGCCGCCCAGCCGGTCGTCGGCCTCGAACAGGGTGACGTCATGCGCCTGCGACAGCAGCCAGGCGCAGGACAGGCCCGATATGCCGGAGCCGACCACGGCGATGCGCCGACCGGCGGGCGAGGCGGGCGTCTCCGCGACGAGATGAGGGGGCATGCCGACTCCAACTGAGGTTGAGGTGAGCTACGGCGGAAACAGCGCCGCGGATGCCGTTCATCCGGATGCCAAGTTGAGGCGTAGCTGTGGGACAGTCACGCCTGTCAGGAGCGCCCATGTCTCTCGCGAACGTCGCCATACGCCGGCTGCAGGATGCGCCATTCCCGGACTTCATCGCCCGCCCGGCGATCGACAGTCTGGTCAGCGAGGCGCGCAGGCGGCTGGACCGCGAGGCGCCGCATGACGAGGCCGACTTCGCGCGAGACATGGCCCGGCGCGCGATCGCCGAGCATACGGCGGCGGCCAACGCCCAGCACTATGAGCTTCCGCCCGAGTTCTTCGAGATCTGCCTGGGCAAGCGGCTGAAATATTCCTGCTGCCTCTATCCGGCCGCTGACACGACGCTGGATCAGGCCGAGGAGGCGGCGCTGGCGGAGACCTGCGCCCATGCGGCCCTGATGGACGGGCAGCGGGTGCTGGAGCTCGGCTGCGGCTGGGGGTCGCTGAGCCTGTGGATGGCCGAGCGCTATCCGAATTCGGCCATCACCGCCGTGTCCAACAGCCATGGCCAGCGCCGACACATCGAGGCCCAGGCGACGGCGCGCGGCCTGACCAATCTGACCGTCATCACCTGCGATATGAACGACTTCAGTCCCGCCGACGGCGGCGGTTTCGATCGCATCGTCTCCGTCGAGATGTTCGAGCATATGGCCAACTGGCGCGCCCTGCTGACGCGAGCCCATGGCTGGCTGAAGCCGGACGGGCGGATGTTCATCCACATCTTCACCCATCGCGACGCGCCCTACCGGTTCGATCACACCGACAGCGGGGACTTCATCGCCCAGCATTTCTTCACGGGCGGGGTCATGCCCAGCCGCGGCCTGATGCGACAGTTCCCGGACCTGTTCCGGGTCGAGCGGGAATGGACCTGGAACGGGATCAACTATCAGCGGACCGCCGATCACTGGCTGGCCAATATGGACGCCAACGGCGACCGGGTGATGGAGCTGATGCGCGAGACCTACGGCGCCGACGCGGCCCTGTGGCGGCGGCGCTGGCGACGGTTCTATCTGGCCACGGCGGGGCTGTTCGGCAACGATGGCGGCAACACCTGGGCGGTCACCCACTATCTGCTGAAGCCGGCGTAAGGGCCTGAAGACATGATCAAATACATCGTAGCCTATCTCGGCGCCGGCCTGACCTTCGCGGCCAGCGACGCCGTCTGGCTGACCACCATGGCTGACCGGCTGTACAAGCCCGTTCTCGGGCCGATCCTGGCCGACAAGCCCGACATGAAGGCGGCGGTCGCCTTCTATCTCATCTCCATCTTCGGGACGGTCTTCCTCGCGATCGAGCCGGCCCTGCGCGAGGGGGCCTGGCAGAGGGCGGCGATCAACGGGGCGGTGCTGGGGTTCGTGGCCTACGCCACCTATGACCTGACCAACCAGGCGACGCTGAACGTCTGGTCGGTGAAGCTGACCCTGATCGATCTCTGCTGGGGCACGGCCCTGACGACGACCTCGGCCCTGGGCGGTTATTTCGCCGCGCGATGGGCGGAAGGGAAGTTCGGCTAAGACCCTCGCGATTAACCTTTTTCTTCCCGCGACACGGGCGCGAGGTGGCCAGATCGCAGCGATAGGGTAAAAGGTGCGACTGGACGGTGTTCAGTCGGGGAAATGGCTTTGCGTGCTGGGGTCAACGCTTTGACGGCGATCTTCGTGGTCGGCGTTCTGGCCGGTCTGGCGTTGACGCCGGACGGACGGGCGTGGCTGCGCCATCCGACCGTCATGCTGGGCGACAAGGCCGCGGCCTCCGCGCCGCCGGCGCCCGCGCCGGTCGGCCACACGTCTGAACTCCAGTC
>NZ_BSOY01000027.1 GCF_030160755.1 Brevundimonas denitrificans
GCCGGCCGACCCCTACGCGGGCGTCGGCCCCGGCGACCGCAACAGCGGCGTCCAGTTCGTCGGCCGCTCGACCGTCTGGGGCGCGCACGGCGCCGCCGCCACGGCCCATCCACGCGCCACCCTGATCGGCATCGACACCCTGCGGCGCGGCGGCTCGGCCATCGACGCGGCCATCGCCATCAACGCCGCCCTCGGCTTCCTCGAGCCAACGGCCAACGGCATCGGCGGCGACGCCTTCTGCATGTTGTGGGACCCGGCCCAGCGGAAGGTCGTCGGCTTCAACGGCTCGGGCAACAGCCCCCGCGGCCTGTCGCTGGCGACGGCTCGGTCGAAGAAGGCCGAGGACGGCTATCTGCCGCCCTATGGCGCGGTGACGGTCAACGTTCCCGGCACGGTCGACGCCTGGTGGAGCGCCCACCAGCGCTACGGCAAGCTGCCATGGAAGGACGTCCTGCTGCCCGTCGCCGAGCTGTGCGAGGAGGGCGTGCCCGTGCCCCAGCTGATCGCCTGGTACCTCGAGCGCAACATGGCCAATTTCGATCGCCGGTCCGCGATCATCGAGGAGAACGACAACCGCAAGAAGGTCTACGCCCGCGACGGCCGCACCCCGGCGGTCGGCGAGGTCTTCGCCAACCCCGACCTCGGCCGCACCTATCGCCTGATTGCAGAGGGTGGGCGGGACGCCTTCTACGACGGGCCGATCGCCGACCATATCGAACGCTATTTCCGCCGCATCGGCGGCTGGATGACCCGCGCCGACATGGCCCCGCACCGCACCGAATGGGTCGAGCCGATCCGCACCGGTTATCGCGGCGTCGACGTCTATGGCCTGGGCCCCAACACCCAGGGCCTGTCGACCAATCAGATCCTCAACATCTGCGAACAGTTCGACCTCAAGGGCATGGGCTTCCAGTCCGCCGCCTCGATCCACCACCAGGCCGAGGCCAAACGGCTGGCCTTCGAGGACCGGGCCAGATGGTTCGCCGACGAGCGTTTCAGCCGAACCCCCGTGGCGTATCTGAACTCCAAGGCCTACGCCGCCGAACGCGCCGCCCTGATCCGGCCCGACCGGATCATGGACCGCGCCTTCCCCGGCGACGCCCCTACCCAGGGCGACACCACCTATTTCAGCGTCGCCGACAAGGACGGCATGATGGTCAGCTGGATCCAGTCCAACTACCGCGGCATGGGCTCGGGCCTGGTCCCCGACGGGCCGGACGGCGCCACCCTCGGCTTCATGTTCCAGGACCGGGGCGAGCTGTTCAACCTCGCCGACGGCCACCCCAACGTCTATGCGCCGGGCAAGCGGCCCTTCCACACCATCATCCCCGGATTCGCCTGCAAGGGCGGCGAGCCGTGGATGGCCTATGGCGTCATGGGCGGCGGCATGCAGCCGCAGGGCCAGGCCCAGATCATCATCAACATGGTCGACTACGGCCTCGATCCCCAGGAGGCCGGCGACGCGCCGCGCTGGCAGCACGAGGGCTCCTCCGAACCCACCGGCCACCCCGCCGAGGGCGTCGGGGTGCTGCATCTGGAGACCGGCGTCCCGGCGGCGAGCAAGGCGCAACTTCAGGCCATGGGCTGGGTTCTCGGCGGCCCCAACGGCGGTTTCGGCGGCTATCAGAACGTGGTGCGCCAGACCAATGCGCGCGGACCGTGGACCTATGGCGCGGCGTCGGAGATGCGCAAGGACGGGCTGGCGCTGGCCTACTGAGCCAGCGCCCTCTCGATCAGCCGGTTCGCCGTGGCGCCGCGGGGCGCGAACGCCAGGGCGGGCCAGTCCGGGGTCAGACGGTCGACGGCCAGGATGACGCCCAGCCCCTCGTCCTGACTCCAGTGCGCGCCGCCGCCGCGCACGAAGGTCGTGGCGTCCGACGGGCTCAGACGGCCGCCGCGCGGGTCGGTCAACCACATCCAGGCGGCCCAGTTGCCCGTGCCCTCCAGCGTCAGGAACACGTCGTCCGCCTCGGCGTAGAGCGCGTCCTCGCCGCGGAACCACTGCTCACGGCGCGCCTCCATCGCGTGGGCGGCCAGAGCCAGGTTGAAGCGCGCCATGCCGGCGTCGCGTGCTGCGGCGGCCCGGTAGAAAAGGTCGCGTTCGCCCTCATAAGCCGTCCGATAGTCCGGCTGCCCGCCGAACCGGTCCTGGATCACGTCGTCGTCGCTGTCCTCGGGCAGGCCGCGGGCCAGCAGGTCGTCGATCCGCACGCCGAGGCTCGCCGCCTGCTGGGTGTGGGCGAACTCATGCATGAAGACGACCATCGACAGCCGGCGCCAGTCGCGCGGCTCGCTGTCGTCCGCACGCCAGACCGACGGCAGGGCCATGATGAAGAACATCCGGCCGTCGGACATGGGAGAGGCGAACGCCAGCTTTCGCGCGGGGACCGCCCCGCCGTCGGGCAGGCCCACCTGTCCCGAATGGGCCGCGCCGGTCGCGCGATAGCGCCGCGCGCCGACGCGAAAATCGCCGCGGGCATCCGGCGTCAGCGTCCAGGCGCAGGTCGCGTCGAACAGGGTGATCACCGGCGTGACGGGGTCGGCGATCCGCAGCCGCTCATGATCCAGCCGGTCCCAGGACGCCAGCGCCTGGCTGGTCCAGGCGCGCGGCTCTCCGGCGAAGCGGCACGGCGGCGGCGCGGGCGCGGCGGCGGTCAGGAAGATTGAGGCGGCGAGAGCAGTGATCATGGTTCGCCAATGACGGGCCGGGACCTGAACTTCAAATGAACTCGCGGTCACGCTTCGGCGGCTCAGTCCGCCGCGATCTCTTCCGGCTCCAGCTCATAGACCGTCGCGCAGTATTCGCAGGTCACCCGGATCTTGCCGTCGGCCTCGACCATTTCGGCGCGCTCCGCCGGATCGAACGAGGTCAGCACGCCGGCGATCCGCTCGCGCGAACAGCGGCATTGCGCCACCAGCGCCCGCGCATCCTCCAGCCGCACGCCGTCCTCGTGGAACAGGCGGAACAGCAGGGTTTCGGGCGTGATGGTCGGGTCCAGCAGCTCGTCGTCGGCCAAAGTCTGGAACAGGGCCCGCGAGCGGTCCCAGGCCTCTTCCGTCGAGCCGCGCGCCTCGTCTCCGGCGATCAGCTGGATCAGCGCCCCGCCCGCGCGCCAGCCCACGCCGACGTCCGTGACCACCGACCCGACCGCCAGCCGCACCTTCGTCGGGATCTGTTCCGACTGCTGGAAATAGTGTTCCGCCGCAAGCGACAGGCTCTCGCCCTCGATCGGGGTGATTCCCTGGGTGCGTTCGAAATCCGGCCCGCGGTCCAGCGTCATGACGAACACGCCCTGGCCCAGCAACGAGCGGGCGCCGGGGCGGGCGAAACCCTGCGACGCCGCCGCCACCTCATCCTCGTCGAACCGGCAGTAGCCGCGCATGTGGCCGTCGGTGTCATAGTCGGCGACGACGTAGCGCACCGGCCCGTCGCCCTGGGCCTGGACGATCAGCCGGCCCTCGAACTTCAGGCTGGACCCGACCAGGGCCGCGAGCGCGCAGGCCTCGCCCAGCAGGGCCGCGACCGGCTCGGGGTAGGCGTGGGCCGACAGGATGGCGTCGATAGTCTGGCCCAGCCGCACGATCCGGCCCCGCACGGGCCAGCCCTCGATCTGGAAGGCGGCGGCCAGGTCGTCGACGGGCGCGGCGGTTGCATCGTGCGCGTGATCGGTCACGGGCGGTCCTCGGAAAACGGCAAGGGATTGGAAGCGCCGTCAGATAGGCGTCCGTATCGCGATTGGTAAGGCCTGCGTGCTACAGCAGGAACCGGCGGGGTTTCGGTCCCGTTCCAGCAGCCCGATACGAACACACCGACCCGGCGGTTTCATGACCAAAGCGACGCTCAAGCCCCTGAACGAACAGTCCATCGTCATCACCGGCGCCACCTCGGGCATCGGCCTGGCGACGGCGCGTCGGGCGGCGCGGGCGGGGGCCTGCGTCTTTCTGATCGCGCGCGGCGAGGGCGACCTCAAGGCCCTGACCGAGGAACTGCAGGCCACGGGCGCCCGCGCGGCCTGGGCGGTCGCCGACGTGGCCGACCATGCGGCGCTGTCCGAGGCGGCGGAAAAATGCGTGCGCCTGTTCGGCGGCTTCGACACCTGGGTCAACAACGCGGGCGTCTCCATCTACGGCGCCATCAGCGCCACCAACCTCGACGACCAGCGCCGGCTGTTCGAGACCAACTACTGGGGCGTGGTCAACGGCTCGCTGGTCGCAGCCGAACATCTGCGGCTGCGCGAGGGCGGCGGAGCCATCATCAACGTCGGCTCGATCCTGTCGGACGCGCCCCTGCCGATCCAGGGCGTCTATTCGGCCTCCAAACACGCTGTGAAGGGCTTCACCAACGCCCTGCGCATGGAACTGATGCGCGAGGACGCGCCCATCACGGTCAGCCTGGTCAAGCCCGCGGCGGTCGACAGTCCCTACAGCAAGCACGCCCGCAACCTGACCGGCTACGCCACCCAGAATCCGCAGCCGGTCTATGCGACCCACGTGGTGGCCGACACCATCCTGTATTGCGCCAGCCATCCGATCCGGGAGATCACGGTCGGCGGCGGCGGTCGCCTGATCGCCAGCTTCTACTCCGTCCTGCCCGGTTTGGCGGAACCACTTTTCGCCCGGTTCGCTCCCTCCCTGATGCGGGACAGAAGTTCCGCCTATGAGCCGTACGACGACGGGCTGTACGACCCGAGCGAAGACGGCCTCGCCGAAGAGGTTCACTATCCCATGGTTCGCCAATTTTCCGCCCTCGCCGAAGTCCGCAAACATCCCGGCATCGCCAGCGGCGTCGTCGCCATTCTCGCGGGGGTCGGCATCGCCGCCCTGCTGCTGAGCCAGCGCAGCGGCCCGACCCGGTACGAGCGCCTGCGCGGACGGATCGACCCGCGCGGCTGGATCGACACGGGCGCCCTGCGCGACCGTTTCGGCGATCTGGCCGAAACGGTTCGCCACAGCCTGTCCGAAGCGGGCGAGCGCGCCTCCGATCTCGGCGGCGACGCCCGCCATCGTGGCGAGCAAATCCTCCACGGCGCGCGACATTCCTCGCGCAAGGCGTTGAAGAAGCACGGCAAGACCGCTCAGCGCTATGCCCATGACGCGGGCGAGTACGCACGCGAACATGCCAAGGAAGGCGGCGCCCTGCTGGCCCTCGCCACCATCGCCGCCGCCATCGGCGCCGCCGCCCTCGACGTCCGCCGTCCCGACAGCCGGATCCGCAGTCTCGGCAAGTTCTGACGACTGCGTCCGATTCAGGCGTGGCGCCATGCCAATGTAATCGCCGGTCGTCCCTCGCGGGGCGGCCGGCGATTTCGTCTGGACGCCGTGAACTTCAGTTTTCGCACCCTTCCGCCCCATTGCTGCAACTGCGAAGGTGAGCCAAGGTCGTCGGATGGCCGAACCGACCACCTATGTCTTCGACTTCGACTCGACGCTCGTGCGCATCGAGACGCTGGAGGCCCTGGCCGACATCGCCCTGGCCGGCGCCCCCGACGCCGCCGCCATCCGCGCCGAGGTGGCCGCCCTGACCGATCAGGCCATGGCCGGCGACCTGCCCTTCGGCGAGGCCCTGCGCCGCCGCCTCACCCTGCTGCCCCTGACCCGCGACCATGTCGCCGAACTGGCCGCCCGGATCCTCGACGAGGGCACGCCCTCGGTGCGCCGAAACCTGCGCTTCTTCCGCGAGAATGCGGACCGGATCGTCATCCTGTCCGGCGGCTTCCGCGAGATCATCGCCCCCCTCGCCGCCCATCTGCACGTCCCGCCCGAGCGGGTCCTGTGCAACGACCTGATCTATGACCCCCAGGGCCGCGTCACCGGGGTGGAAGCGGCCAATCCCCTGTCCGAAGCCGGCGGCAAACCGGCCGTCATCAGGGCCCTCGGCCTGCCCGGCCCCGTGGTCATGATCGGAGACGGCTGGACCGACGCCGAGGTCAGGCTGGCCGGCGCCGCCGACCGCTTCCACGCCTTCACCGAGATCGTCCGCCGCGAGCGGGTGGTCGCCGCCGCCGACGCCGAGGCCCCGTCGATGGACGAGTTCCTGCACGCCGAGGGCCTGGCCGGCCGCTGGTCCTATCCCCGCGCCCGCATCCGCATCCTGCTGCTCGAGAACATCCACCCCGCCGCCGTCGAGCGGCTGGAAGAGGCGGGCTACACCGTCGAATCCCTGAAGGGCGCGCTGGACGAGGACGCCCTGATCGAGGCCGTCCGGGGCGTCCATGTGCTGGGCGTCCGCTCCAAGACCCAGGTCAGCGCCCGCGTGCTGGAGGCCGCCGACCGGCTGATGGCCCTGGCCGCCTTCTGCATCGGCACCAACCAGATCGACCTCGACGCGGCGGCCGCCCGGGGCGTGGCCGTCTTCAACGCCCCCTACTCCAACACCCGGTCCGTGGTTGAGCTGGCGGTGGGCCTGACCATCGCCCTCCTGCGCGACGTCGCCGACAAGTCCGCGGCCATGCACCGGGGCGAGTGGAACAAGTCGGCGGCCGGCTCGCGCGAGCTGCGCGGCAAGACCCTCGGCATCGTCGGCTACGGCGCCATCGGCTCGCAGCTCTCGGTGCTGGCGGAAGGCCTCGGCATGCGGGTCGTCTTCCACGACCTGACCGAGCGGCTGGCGCTCGGCAACGCCCGCCGCATGAACTCGCTCGACGCCCTGCTGGCCGAGAGCGACGTGGTCAGCCTCCACGTCGACGGGCGGACCGAAAACACCGCCCTGATCGGCGCGGCCCAACTGTCGCGGATGAAGGAAGGCGCCCTGCTGCTGAACCTGTCGCGCGGCCATGTGGTCGATGTCGGCGCCCTGGCCCAGGCGCTGGGCGCGGGCCGGATCGGCGGCGCGGCGGTGGATGTCTTCCCCGACGAGCCCGCCACCAACGCCGATCCGTTCGACAGCCCCCTGCGCGGCCTGCGCAACGTCATCCTGACGCCCCATATCGGCGGCTCGACCGAGGAGGCCCAGGAGGCCATCGGCGCCTTCGCGGCCGAACGGCTGCTGGCCTATCTGAACCGCGGCGACACCACCTTCTGCGTCAACCTGCCCAATGTGCAGCTGGCCGAGGTCGACGGCGCCCATCGCATCCTGCACATCCACCGCAACCAGCCGGGGGTGCTCGCCGACCTCAACCGCGCCCTCGCCGCCGCCGGTCTCAACATCCTCGGCCAGCATCTGAAGACCGACGAACGCACCGGCTATGTCATCACCGACGTCGACCGCGACTACGATCCCGAGGCCTTGCAGAGCCTGCGCAGTGTGGCCGGAACGCTGCGGTTCCGGATGTTGCACTAGAAACCTTCCCCAGCGGCATCTTGCGCCCGCGCGAAAGGCGCGCAGAGTGCAGGCAACGGTCGCATGATGACGGCCGAGGGAGGATCATCGATGTCTCGTTTCCTGCGCAACGCTGCGCTTGCCGCACTGACTGTGGCCGCCGCCGGCGCGTTCGCGTCGGCCGCCAGCGCCCAGACCTACAATCGCCTGGTCGTGTTCGGCGACAGCCTGAGCGACAACGGCAACCTGTATGCCGCCACCGGCAACACCCAGCCCACCTCGCCGCCCTATTTCCAGGGCCGGTTCTCGAACGGTCCCGTATTCACCGAACTGCTGGGCTTCAACGCCGGCCGCTCGGCCGCCGGCGCGCCCCGCACGGGCAGCATCAACTATGCCTACGGCGGCGCCCGCACCGATTCATCCGCCTTCCCCCCCGGCATGCGCAACCAGCTGCTGCAGTACACAGGCGGCGGCGGCACCTTCGGCGCCAATGACCTGGTGAGCATTCTGGGCGGCGCCAACAACATCTTCCAGGCCGTGCCGGCCGCCTCGGTTTCGCCCAACCCGACCGGCGCCATCCAGCCGGTCGCCCTCGCCGCCGCTGCGGACATCAACTTCATCGTCAACAGCGTCGCCGGCGCCGGCGCCGGGACCATCCTCGTCAGCAACCTGCCCAACCTGGCCCTGACGCCCCAGTTCAACCAGGGCGCGGGCGCGCCCGCCGCCCCCCTGGCCGACTACGCCGGCACCCAGTTCAACGGCGCGCTTCTCGCCGGGCTGATGACCACGGCCGCCGCCCGGCCGGGCTCCAACATCATCCTGCTGGACCTGTACAAGATCGGTCCCGCGCTCGTCGCCGACCCCGGTCGCTTCGGACTGACCAATGTCAGGGACACCTGCTTCAACGGCGTCACGGTCTGCGCCACGCCCGACACCTATCTGTACTGGGACAGCGTCCACCCGACCGCGGCCGGCCACCGGCTGCTCGCCCTTCTGGCCAACGACTACCTCTACTACGGCGACATCGGCGCCCAGTCGACGGTCCAGGCCGAAACCGCCTTCCGCCAGCGTGAGGATCTGCTGGACCTCGCCAGCGAGGGGCTGTCAGGCCGCGCTGACTGGCAGGCCGGCACCAACCTGACCTTCGGCGCCATCGCCGACAGCGTCGAGACGGACGCCCGGGGCTCCGTGGCCGCTTCCGACGCCACCGGCTGGGGCGGACGGGTCGGGCTGGACCATGTCATGTCGCCCAATGCGCGCTTCGGCTTCGCCGGCACCTTCCGCACCGCCGAGGTCGAGGCGGGGGCCATGGCCTTCGACGTCAAGACCTATGCCTTCGACGTCTACGGCGGCTGGCGCTCGGGCGGCCATTTCGTCAACGCCACCGTGGGCGGTTCGGTCGACCACTATGACGACATCACCCGCGTCACCTCGCTGGCGCCCATCATCCATACCGGCGAGACGACCGGCGGCAGCATCGGCGGTCGCATCCAGGGCGGCTTCTGGATGGACATGGGCGGCATCGCCCTGTCCCCCCGCGTCGCGGTCAACTACGTCTCGACCGACGTCAACGGCTATATCGAACAGGGTCCGGCGGCCCAGTACAGCTACCAGGACCGCACCGTCCAGGCCGCCAGCGGCGAGTTCACGCTGCGGGCCGAGGGCGGCGGCGAGGGCATGAGCTTCTTCGTCGAGGGCGGCTATAGAGACAGCTTCGGCGACAGCAGCGACGCCGTTCGCACCGGCATCGCCGCCAACCCGGCCCAGATCCTGGCCCGTCAGATCGATGATCCCTTCGGCGGCTCGCTGATCGCCTCGGCCGGCGTCGAGGCCGACGTGGGCCCGATGAAGATGACCTTCGGCTACCGCGGCCGCTTCGGCGACATGGCAAACAGCCATGTGGGCGCCCTCACCTTCAGCCTGCCGCTGCCATAGGGGCTCGTTCACGCTCACCAGGCAGGGCGCGCGGCTTTCGGGTCGCGCGCCCTTTTCGTTCCGGCCTGCGACGACCTGCCGCCCCTGCCCGCCCCAAAGTCGCCCCACGGAGCCCCGAAATGGCGCTCTTCCGGTCGCTGGCCGCAGTGTGTCGCTCCTTGCGGCCGCCGGCGCCCCTCCCGCTCGTAGAGCCGAAGACGGAGCTGACGCCGCCATGCGACGCCTGTTGCCGACCGCCCGGTCGTTTCTCATCCATTCAGGCCAGGCCGCCAGCCTGGCCGGCGTCGCCGTGCTGGCCATGGCCGCCGCGCCCCTGACCGCCGCCCCTGCCCCCGCCCCGACCGAAGCCCTCGCCGTGCCGGAAGCGCCGTCGATGACCGCCGTGGCTGAACCGGCCGGGCCGGTCACGCGGCTGATCGCCTTCGAGGCGCCCGTCCGGAACCATGAAATCAACTCGCCTTTCGGCCTGCGCCGCCTGCCGGGCGAGGCCGCCCGAAACCACGCGGGCGTCGACATCGCCGCCCCGCAAGGCACCGGCGTCTATGTCTCGGCCGAGGGTTCGGTCCTGCGCACCGGCTATGAGCCCGCCGGCTATGGCCGGTTCGTCGAGATTCGCCACCCGAACGGCATGACCACCCTGTACGGCCACCTCAGCCGGCTGGACGTGGCGTCGGGCGATGTGGTCGAGGCCGGCGCGCGGATCGGTCTGGTCGGCTCGACAGGCCGTTCGACCGGCCCCCACCTGCATTTCGAGGTGCGTCGCGGCGAGCGTCTGGTCAACCCGGTCAAGGTGGTGGGCCGCGCCTTCGAGGTCGTCGTCGCCGCCTGAGGGCAAGCGTGGCCTTTGCCCACGGTTTCTTCACCCCTTGGCTCCAGAATGGCCTTCGAAGGGGGGCGTTTTGGACCACATTCTGTATTCCATTACGACCGAGCATGACGTCCGCTGGCTTGTCGCCGCGGGACTGATCTGCGTCCTGGGCATGGCGACCGCCCTCCATCTGCTGGCCGCCGCCCGGCAGCAGGCCGGGACCAGACGGCGATTCAGCATTGTCCTCGCCGCCCTCATCTCCGGACTGGCGGTCTTCACCACCCATTTCGTCGCCCTGCACGGCTATCAGCCGGGTCAGGAAATCCGCTACGCCGTGTGGCCGACCGTCGGTTCCTTCGCCCTTGCGCTCGGCAGCTTCGGGCTTGCCGCCGGGGCGGTTATGGCGCAGCCGACGCGCCTCTTCCGCGCCCTGTCCGGCGTGGTCGCCCTCGTCGGGGTGGCGGGCATGCATTTTCTCGGCATCTCCGGGCTCAGCCTCGCAGGCGACATCGGCTGGGAGCCGGGCATCGTGGCGCTCGCGATCGGGGGCGGCCTCGTGCTCGCCCTGCTCAGCGGAGGCGTGGTCTACGGCCCCGGCCTGGCCCGGAGGCTGGCGACGGCGCTTGGCGGAACCCTGGCGGTGGCCTTCCTGCATCTTACCGCCATGGGCGCGATGGTGATTGCGCCGGGGATTGAGACCGATCGGGGCCTGACGGTGTCGAGCGGCGTCATGACCGGCGTGATCGTGGCCATGGTTCTCGCCATAGCGGGGGTCGCCGCGGTCATCGCCTGGACGACCTGGGCGTCTCAGTCAGGCGCCCTGAAGCGGTTCCGCGAGGCGCTGGACGCCATGCCGGACGGCATGGCCTTCTACGACGCCGAGGATCGTCTGGTGCTGTGGAACCACCGCTACGCCGAGGTGAACCCCGAACTGTCGTCGACGCTCAAGGCCGGCATGACCTTCAGGGAGATCATCCAGATCGGCCTCGACGAGGACCTCTATGCCGACGCGCGCGGGCGCAGGGCCGAGTGGATTCAGGAACGGCTCGACTCCCGCCGGGCCCTGACCACCACCATGGAACAGCGGATCGCGGGCGACCGCTGGCTGCGGGTCTCCGACCGCCGCACCGCCGCCGGCGGCATCGTCACAGTCTGCACCGACATCACCGACCTGAAGAACGACGCCCGGGCCCTGGCCGAGGCGCGCGACGTCGCCCAGTCCGCCAACAGCGCCAAGAGCCAGTTCCTGGCCAATATGAGCCACGAAATCCGCACGCCCCTGAACGGCGTGATCGGCATCGCCCAGGCGCTGGCCAAAACCCCCCTCTCGGCCCAGCAGGAAGAGATGCTGGAGCTGATCCAGTCCTCCGGCCGCACGCTCCAGGTTTTGCTCAGCGACATTCTTGACCTCGCCCGGGTCGAGTCGGGTCGTCTGGAACTCGCCAGCGACGCCTTTCATCTCGGACAGGCCGTCCGCGAGGCGGCGCAGCTCTATGAGACCTCGGCGGAAGCCAAGGGCCTCCAGTTCTTCGTCGAGATCGCCCCTGAGGCGGATCGCTGGATCATCGGCGACGTGGTCCGCGTCAAACAGATCCTGACCAACCTCGTGTCCAACGCGGTCAAATTCACCGCCAGCGGCTTCGTCAGCCTGACCGCCGCCGCCGGACCGGACCGCGGCGGCGAGCCCACATTGCGCTTCTCGATCGAGGACACCGGCATCGGCTTCGACAGCGATACGCGGGAACGCCTGTTCAGCCGTTTCGAACAGGCCGACGGCGCCATCACGCGTCGCTTCGGAGGATCCGGCCTCGGCCTCGCCATCTCTCGCCAGCTGGCAGAGATGATGGGCGGAGATCTGGACTGCGAAAGCGAGCCCAGCGGCGGATCGGCCTTCATCCTGACCATCCCGTTCATGGCCGCCGAAGCGCCGGCCGCGGCGGCGTGCGTGGTCGCCCTGTCCACGGACGACGAACCCTCCACGATCCGCGTGCTCCTGGCCGACGACCATCCCGTGAACCGGAAGGTCGTGGAGATGATCCTGGCCCAGGCGAACGTCGAACTGACCGCGGTCGAGAACGGCGCCGAGGCGGTTCAAGCCTGCCGCGAGGGCGATTTCGACATTATCCTGATGGACATGCAGATGCCGGTCATGGACGGCCTGACCGCGACCCGCGAAATCCGGCTCAACGAGGCGGCCATGGGCCTGGCCCGGACGCCCATTGTCATGCTCACCGCCAACGCCCTGAGCGAGCATATCGCTTCGGCCGAAGCCGCCGGCGCCGACCGCCATCTGGCCAAGCCGTTCGACGCCGCGGAACTGCTCGAACTGGTCGCGACCCTCCCCCACGCCGCGGCGGCTTCCCTCGCCGCCTGAGGCCGACGCCCTATTCGTAGCCGTGCGCGGCCTCGTTGATGACCTGCGAGGGCATGGACGAGAAGTCGACGCTGACCGGCTGCGCCGCCTTGGCGCGGAAGGTCTTGATCACGTGCTCGAGGCGGCGACGCACCTCGCGCTCTGCCTCGGTTCCATCGGTCAGGTTCAGCGGGGCCAGACAGAAATCGATGATGGCCGTGGGATTGTTGAGCGGTTGCATGGGACGTCTCCTGCTTATTCGGCCGCCACGAACTGGGCGGTCTCGGTGGAATCCTTGAGGGCCGTCGTCGACGACTGGCCGTTCGAGATGACGGTGGCGACCTGGTCGAAATAGCCGGTGCCAACCTCGCGCTGGTGGCGGGTGGCGGTGTAGCCGGCGGCCTCATTGGCGAATTCGCGCTGCTGCAGCTCGGAATAGGCCGCCATGCCGCGATCGCGGTAGCCGTCGGCCAGCTCGAACATGGCGTTGTTCAGGCTGTGGAAGCCGGCCAGGGTCACGAACTGGAATTTGTAACCCATGGCCCCCAGCTCGCGCTGGAATTTGGCGATGGTGGCGTCGTCCAGCCTGGCCTTCCAGTTGAACGACGGCGAGCAGTTGTAGGCCAGCAGCTTGCCGGGATGCTCCTTGTGCACCGCCTCGGCGAAGCGGCGGGCGTCGTCCAGGTCGGGGTGGGAGGTCTCCCACCACAGGACGTCGGCGTATTTGGCGCAGCTGAGGCCGCGGGCGATGCAGTGGTCGAGGCCCGTCCCCTCCTTCAGGCGGAAGAAGCCTTCCGGCGTGCGGTTGTCGCGGTCGATGAAGGGCCGGTCACGCTCATCGACGTCGGAGGTGATCAGCTGGGCGCTCTCCGCGTCCGTCCGGGCCACGATCAGGGTCGGGGCGCCCATGACGTCGGCGGCCAGGCGGGCGGCGATCAGGTTGCGCTCATGCGCCTGGGTCGGGATCAGCACCTTGCCGCCCAGGTGGCCGCATTTCTTCTCCGAGGCCAGCTGGTCCTCGAAATGGACGCCCGCGGCGCCCGCCTCGATGAAGGCCTTCATGATCTCGAAGCTGTTCAGCGGCCCGCCGAAGCCCGCCTCGGCGTCGGCGACGATGGGGACGAACCAGTCCCGCTTCGCCCCGCCCTCGGCGTGTTCGATCTGGTCGGCCCGCTGCAGGGTGCGGTTGATGCGGCGGCACAGCTCGGGCGCGGCGTTGGCCGGATACAGCGACTGGTCGGGATACATGGCGCCGGCGGTGTTGGCGTCTGCGGCGACCTGCCAGCCCGACAGATAGATGGCCTTCAGGCCCGCGCGGACCATCTGCATGGCCTGGTTGCCGGTCACGGCGCCGAGGGCGTTCACGAACGGCTCGTCGTGCAGCAGCTCCCACAGCCGGTTGGCGCCGCGCTCGGCCAGGGTATGGGTGATCGGCACTGAACCGCGCAGGCGGCGGACGTCTTCCGGCGTGTAAGGCCGCTCGATGCCGTCGAAGCGGCCGACGGGCGAGGGAACGAGGTGGGCGAAGCTGGTCATGGCGGTCTCGGCTCGGGAATGCGGCCACCGCCGCGGGTCTCGAGGAGCAGAACACGCGCCAGTCACGAATGACACAGCGAAAGCCGACACATTCGCGTCATTCAGTCATGATGTGACATAGACGGTTAAGTCATTTTGTGACTAAATGCGGGCATGGACGCCGCCACAGATCGCAAACTGTTCCTTGGAGGCCGCCTCAAGCGGCTTCGGCGCGATCTGGCCCTGACCCAGACCGCCATGGCCGGCGATCTCGGCGTTTCACCCTCCTATCTCAACCACATCGAGCGGAACCAGCGACCCGTTTCCGCCCAGCTGCTGCTCCGGCTGGCCGACACCTATGACGTCGACCTGCGCACCCTCGGCCAGTCCGCGGGCCCCGCGTCCGAGGCCGAGCTGGCCGAGGCCTTCGCCGATTCCGTCTTTCAGGGCCTGGCCGTGCCGCGCCACGAGATCGTCCAGCTGGCCGAGGACCAGCCCGCCGCGGCCGACGCCCTGCTGCGCCTGTATCGCGCCTTCGCCGACCGCCGCGCCCGCGACGGCGCCGAGACCGGCCCCGGCGACGACAGTCCGTCGGACTGGGTGCGGGAGTATGTCCAGTCACGCCGCAACCATTTCCCCGAACTCGACACCCTTGGGGAAACGCTGGCCGAGGCCCTCGCCGCAGACGCCCCCGGAGAGCCGTTCGAGACCCGCGTCCGTGCCCGCCTCCAGACCCGCCACGGCCTCACCGTCCGCACCCTCCCCGTGGACGTCATGGTCGAATGGACCCGCCGCTACGACCCGCACCGCAAACGCCTGCTGCTGTCCGAGACCCTCGGCCCCGCCTCGCGCGCCTTCGCCGTCGCCTTCCAGCTGGCCCTGTCCGAGCATGACGCAGAACTGACCGCCCTCGCCGACGCCGCCGCAGCGCCCGACGAGCCCACACGCCGTCTGCTGAAGGTGTCCCTGACCAACACCCTCGCCGCCGCCATCCTGATGCCCTACGGCCCCTTCCAGCGCACGGCGGAGGAGACCGGCTACGACCTCGGCCGCCTGCAGGCCCGGTTCGGCGTCAGCTACGAACAGGCCGCCCACCGCCTGACCACCCTGTCGCGCCCGACCGCGCGCGGGGTGCCCTTCTTCCTCATGCGGGTCGACCAGGCCGGCAACATCTCCAAACGTTTCGCCTCGGGCGCCTTTCCCTTCTCCCGCTTCGGCGGCGCCTGCCCGCGCTGGCGGCTGCACTCCGCCTTCCGCACGCCGGGCCGGGTCGTCACCCAGATCATCGAGACGCCGGACGGCGGCCGCTGGTTCACCCTGGCCCGCACGGTGGATCGGCAAGGCCACGATGCCTTCACCGAGGGTCAGGACCTCGCCATCGGCCTGGGCTGCGAGCTGAAACACGCCCATCGCCTGACCTACGCCCGCGGCCTCGACCTGACCGCGCCCGAGGTCACCCCCATCGGCCCCGCCTGCCGCCTGTGCCACCGCCACCCCTGCGCCGAACGCGCCGCCCCGCCGATCGACCGCCCGCTGGTGGTGGATGACTGGGCGAAATCGGTCAGTCCGTATCCGTTCGCGGGCGGATAGTTCCTCACCGCGCATTGCTGACCCGCGCAAAGCAGGGTTGAGTTCCGGTTCGCAGGAGAACCGGGAATGTCTTTTCGCTTCGCCCTCTGTCTCATGGTGCTGTTCCTTCCGTCCTGCGCCAGCCTGCCGCCGCCCACGCCGGTCGTCGCCAGGGATGAGGCTTCGGCTCCTCCGATCTCCAACAACCGCCTGGGGCAGATCACCAGCTGGTGGGGCGACGGACGGGCGCCGACCGCCCTCGTCAACGCCGGTTTCGTGGCCATCGCCCCAACAACCGGAGGATTGGACGTTCGCGACTTTGCGGGAGGGATCGAGCAACGCCTGCCCGCCGGGGCGCTCAGCGACATCGACGTCGCCGCCCTGCCCCTGTTGAACAGCTACGCCGTCGTCGTCGGCGGAGCCGAGCGGTCTTCGGGCCGAACCCGGATCGTCTTCTTCCGGCTGGACAGCAGCGACAACCAGCCGATGCGGCGCTGGGGCGAAATCGTGACGGACCTGTCCGACCCACGGGGCTTCTGCATGCGGCAGATCGACCCCGGCGTTTCGGTCGTGGTCTTCGATCGCCGGGGCGAGGCGCGACATTTGACGATTACCCAAGGCCCGGACGGCGGCCTTGTCTCGCGCGAAGTGCAGCGTTTTCGCATCGACCGGCCGGGGACGGGATGCGCCATCGTGACGGGCGAAAACCACCTGTATGTCGGCCATGCGCGCCGCGGGTTCTGGAGATATTCGCTCAATCCGCAGGTAACCAGCCCGCCCCGGTTCATGGGCCAGTCGGGCCCGCCCTCGATCCCTCGCAGCGTCAGCGTCTCGGTCCTGTCGACGCTGCCGCATTCCTATCTGGCCAGCCTGGATCACAATCATGCCGCCATCTCGCTCTGGCGCATCGAGCGCGATGACCTGCGCTGGCTGGGTCGGGTCGAGCTGCGCGACGGACCGGACGGGCCGAGGGTCCTCAATCTGGGCAGCCTTGACGGCTACGGCGGCGAACTGGAGGGCTTTCCCGGCGGCGTGGTGATTGTTCACGGCCGGGTCGGTCGCGGAACCCCGACCCTGAAGTTTGTCGACTGGTCAGCCGTGCTGGACGCCCTGGGTATCGCCAGCCGACCCGGGAACCGGTCAGTCCAGCCGCGTCTTGCCCCCGTCCTGGCGCCAGGCGACCCCTGAGCGGTCGAACAGTCCCCTGAGGATAGCGTCAGGGTCGTCCGACCCCCGGTCCAGCAGCATCTCCATATCCCGCCGCAGCGACGGATCCCCCGACACGGCGTCCAGCGCGTCCAGCCATTCGTCCCGCGTCAGCACCCCGTCCTCGCGGCTGGCGTCGATCAGCGGCCGCAGAAAGTCGAACCAGTCTCCGCCCGTCGCCCGCCGCTGGGCGCCCTCGGCGACCATGGCGAAGACCGCCCCGCAGGCGTACAGCGCCCGGTGCTCCCCCCGCTCGGCGGCCTCAACCACCGGCGAGTCGGCCAGACGGATGCAGTCGTCGACCTCCTTTTGCAGTTCCGCGCGAGCATCATAGTCAGGGTCGATGCTCTTCAAAGCCTGGATCGCCATCAGATCGGCGCCGCCCTCAGTGATCCAGGCGTCGCGGGCGCGTTCGTAGCGCACGACCTGCCCCAGCCAGAAATGGGCGCTCTCGTGTCCGATGAACCAGCGCGCCATGGCCAGCACCCGCGCGCTCGGTTCGACCACGCCGACGCCGTCGAAAGCCATCACGACCAGGCCGGGCAGGACACTGCCCCCCATGGAGGTGCGACCGGCGGTGGGGCCGTTCCAGCTGACCATGATCGTGGGGCGCTCGGTCTCGCCGGGACCGAGCCGCGCCGCATAGACGTCGGCGACGCGAGGGGCGAAGTCCTTGATGGCTCCACCGATCCACTGCGGCAGCTGCGGGTCGATCACGGTGACCAGGCGCTCGGTCTCGACCAGATCGGCCTCGCCGAACAGGATGTAGGTCTCCGCCTCCACAGCGGTCGCGGCGGCCACGCGCTGGCCGCGGAACAGGATCGGTCCGGCCCGGTCGCGCCAGGTCACCGACGCCGGTCCTGTCTGGAGCGGAAAGCCGTTCAGATCAGGCGGGACGGCCCTCGCCTCGGCGACGGACGCGAGCGGAAACACGTCGAACAGACCGCTGGGCATGGCCACCGAACCGTCCGTGAAGACGAGCACCTGATAGTCGGCCTCGAGATTGTCGGACCTTGGCGTAAAGGCGATCTGCACCCGGCGCGGAACGGGCGCGCCGTCGGCGGTGCGCAGGATATCCCGGCCGCCGGCGCGTTCCAGCACCACCCCCGGCGTGACGACCCGCCACTGCCCGGGCCGCCAGGGAAGGCGGGTTTCCTCGACCAGCGCCGAACGGAAGAAGGCCCAGACCGGTGCGTCGCGGTCCAGCTCATACTCGGCCGTCCAGGCGTCGCCGTCGCGGGTGACCGTCACCGCAGGGCGCGAGGAAGGCCCGGCGTCTCCGGAAGCGGCGGTCTGGCGCCCGGCCGCAGGCGCTGGGCCCGCCGCGAACGCCAGGGCGGCCATGGCCGCGATCAATACAGGACGCATATGACCTCCCCGTCTGCACCCCGGTCCTACTCAGGACGACGGCGGGCGTCAGCTTAAGCTTTGGTCAGGCTCGGGGCGGTTCGGCGCCCGGCACTGAACCATTCCCGGGTTCAGGGGTTTGGCGCGGGTCTCAGCAGGGTCCGTCGTGAATCCATTTGTATTTGTGCGGAAGCATTGGCTTCTGGTTCTCGTCTTCCTCGAGCTCATAACGGCGGCGGCGCTGACGGGGTGGCTCGCCGCCGGGGCCGCTCTGTCCTGAGCGGCACGCTCAGGCCCGTTCGAGCGCCGCCTGCGCCGCCGCCAGCTCGGCGGCCATGACCGCCTTCAGCCGCGCCGGTGCCACGATCTGCACCTGATCGCCCCAGCTGAACAGATGCCAGGCCAGCTCGCGCATGCCGCTGGCCCGGAACCGCACCTCGACCCCGCCGTCCGGCCGATCCTCGACCGTCTGGGTCGGGTGCCAGCGCCAGGCCCGCGCCTCGGCCGCGCCGCCCGGCGTGACCCGCAGCACCACATCCTCGATCTCGTCCTGATAGATGCCGAACGACTGGCTGGCGAAGGCCTGCAGGTCGAAATCGGGGGGCGGGGCGGCCACGCCGTCCTCGGCCCGCACTGCGCTCATCCGGTCGAGGCGGAAGGTCTGGATCCGCCCGCTTTCCCGGTCGGCGGCGACCAGATAGTTGGCGCGGCCGAACATCACCCCGCACGGCGCCACGCTGCGCCGCCGCGCCTCCGCCCCCGGACGGCTGTAGATAAAGCCCAGCGGCTGGCCCGCCAGGATCGCCTGCCGGATCTCGGCCAGCACCGCCTCGTCCGCCGACGGACGCGGCCCCGCCTGGACGGCGATGGTCTCGGCCCGCACCAGCGCCTCGAGGTCGGGCGCCAGCCGGTTCAGGGTGGTCGAGCGCATCGCCGACTTCAGCTTGCGCTCCAGCCCCTCCAGCGCGGCCGCCCGGCCGGGTTCGCCCGCCGCTCGCAGCCCCTGCGCCGCCTTGCTCAGCTCAACCAGCTCGGTCGTCGTCGGGGCCTGTTCGAACGCCGACAGACCGCCGCGGATGCGCCAGCGCTTGGTCGGCGGGTCCGACACCTCCTCGGCGGCGGGATAGAGGGCCAGGACCGCATCCCGCATCCGTTCGGCGGTGCGACGGCCCACGCCGCTCTCCCGCGCCATCTCGTCCAGCGTCAGGCCCTCGGCGCTGGCGGCCATCCGCCGCGCCAGCTCGATCACCACGGCCGCCTTGTCCTGTCTCATGCCGTGACGATGGCATACGACCGTTTTTGACGCAACGCTGCTCCATGGTGAGTCTCAACAGACACCCCTTGCCGGAGACATTCCATGGCCCGCTCGTTCGCCCCCCACGCCGCCGTCGCCGCCAGCCGCTATCTGATCGTGCCGTGCGAGGCCGACGGCTGCGGCGACCTGGCCGTGATCTGGGACCGGCTGGAGGAACAGGTGATCGACGTCATCGACGCCCGCCTGTCGGCCCGCTACGCCGACGAGGACGCCCTGTGGGACGAGGCCCGCCCGGCCTTCGATCCGGCCGAAGACTTCCGCATGGCGGCCTGATCAGTCTTCCGGATAGAGCTCGCGCATGTGCGCCAGACAGGCGACGGCCATCTCCCGAAGCACGCCCAGGTCGATCTGGTCGAGGCGGTTGATGTACATGCAAGACACGCTGGTCTTCACCTTGCCCAGACGCGCGATCGTGGCCTCCTGTCCCCTGTAACCTGACATGAGGTAGAGGACGGTCTGGGCCTTGCGGGGCGAGAAGCCGAGCCGGGGCGCATCGCCCTCATGCCCACTGGCGTAACGGTAGTGATACCGCCCGAAGCCAATGATCGAGGGCCCCCACATTACCGGCGGCTCGCCCGACACCTCCTCCAGCAGGGCGCACAGGGTCTCGGCGTCGGCCCTGCGCTGCGGGTTCTCGACAGCGGCGATGAAGTCGGCGACCGAAACGTCGGTCGGCTTCGTCTTCGCTTCATAGGCCATCCCGCCTCCCCTCAGGCCGCGCCCCTCAGCTCCGTGGCATGGGGCGGATAGGGGGCTGACGGTACAGGGCTGGGCGGCAGTTTGGCCAGAGTGCTGGCGAAGCCGTGGTTGACGTCGCGGTGATGCGCCTCGTCCGCCCGGACCTTGAGCACCACGTCGCGCAGCGTCGCATCCGCCGGCATCTTCCAGTAGTGGATGGCGATGGCCGGGGCCGGGACGTTGGGCGAGCGGCCCTCGTCGATCTCCTTCAGGTACAGGGTGTAGCTGATCACCGCCTCTTCCTCGAAATAGCCGACCACCCGGTGCGCGGTGCGCGACGAGATCAGATAGAGCAGGAAGAAGCCGATGTAGAAGACGGCCTGGGCCAGTTGCACCACCAGCCGTTCGAACCAGGTCGGCTGGGCCACCGCGATGAAGGTCATCAGGTGCATCCGCTCGTTCTCCGCCTCCTCCATCAGGGTGCGGATCCAGCCCTCGTCGTCGCGCATCTCGCGCAGGCAGCGCAGGTGCTGCAGCGTCGCCCCGACCATGCCGGGCACCGCCGCGACGGTCTCCAGCACGATGGCGCGGTGGCCGTAGCGTTTGGCGAAGAATGTGTCGGCGCAAACGCGCAGAAGCTTGGTGAAGCCGAGGGCGAACCGGTCCGAGAACCCCTTCGGCTCGTGATGGATGACGGGTTCGGCGTCCTTCTCTTCATCGAGGGCGCGGTCGTCGGGGGCGAGGATCTTGTTGACCATGGAAGTCGTCTTTCAGGAGCATTCGCCCCATCGGGCGCGCGCTGTGGATCATAACGCGCGAGGCGCCCCGGCGGGTCCGGACGCAATGTCGCAAAGGGCGGACAGGGTGACGCAGCGGGGCCGCATGGTGTGCCCCAGCCTACCTGGCCACGGCCCGCCATGCGCCGTCATGGAAGACGTACCGGCCGCCTCCGGACCAAGGCACTGAGGCGAAGCCGACAGTCCACCCATGACCTCCCGCCTCGTAGACTGTGCCGGTCCGCAGCGGCTCAGGCGGCGTATAAACGACGAAGCCATCGGGTGTCTGGCCGTAGACGATGGACCCGACGGGGATGCACCGATCATCCCGGCTACGCACTCTCCAGACCGCGCTCGCCGGGCCCGGCCCGCGCTTCGGGTCGAAGACAGCGATCCAGTCGACGCAGGCGCGCATGGCCCGATCCGATCCGGCCCGGGCTATAGACACGGAAGGCTGATCAAGCGGCCCCACGATTCGAACCAGGCGATGCTCCGAGCACCCTGCGGTCATCAACGCCAGCAAGCCGCCGACAACCACACGAGCGAAGTCGCTCACAGCGCCTTGACGATCCCCTCGACCATCTTCTTGGCGTCGGCGAACAGCATCATCGTATTGTCGCGGAAGAACAGTTCGTTCTCGACCCCCGCATAGCCCGCCGCCATGCCGCGCTTGATGAACAGCACGGTCCCCGCCTTCTCCACGTCCAGCACCGGCATGCCGTAGATCGGGCTCTGCGGGTCGGTCTTGGCGGCCGGGTTGGTCACGTCATTGGCGCCGATGACGAAGGCGACATCGCAGCTCGAGAACTCGCTGTTGATGTCCTCCAGTTCGAACACCTCGTCATAGGGGACGTTGGCCTCGGCCAGCAGGACGTTCATGTGACCGGGCATGCGGCCGGCGACGGGGTGGATGGCGTATTTCACCTCGACCCCCTCCTCCTTCAGCTTGTCGGCCATTTCGCGCAGCGCATGCTGGGCCTGGGCCACGGCCATGCCGTAGCCGGGGACGATGATGACCTTGGAGGCGTTCTTCATGATGAAGGCCGCGTCGTCGGCGCTGCCCTGTTTGACCGGCCGGGTCTCGACCCGCGCCTCGCCCGCGGCGGCGTCCGTGCCGCCGAAGCCGCCGAGGATGACGCTGATGAAGCTGCGGTTCATGCCCTTGCACATGATGTAGCTCAGGATCGCGCCCGATGAGCCCACCAGCGCCCCGGTGATGATCAGGGCGATGTTCTCGAGCGTGAAGCCCAGCGCCGCCGCGGCCCAGCCGGAGTAGGAGTTGAGCATCGACACCACCACCGGCATGTCGGCCCCGCCGATGGGGATGATCAGGGTCGCGCCGAGGATCAGGGCGATCAGGAACACGCCCCAGAAGGCCCAGGTCGCCGTCCCGCCCGAGCCGATCATCACCCCGATCAGCAGCACCAGCGCCAGGGCCAGGGCGATGTTGATCAGGTGCCGCGCCGGCAGGATGATCGGCGCCCCGCTCATGTTGCCGTTCAGCTTGGCGAAGGCGATGACGGAGCCGGTGAAGGTCACCGCCCCGATGGCGACGCCGAGGCTGAGTTCGATGATCGACAGGGTCTTGATCCCGCCCGTCGCCGTGGCGATGCCGAAGCTCTCGGGGGCATAGACGGCGCCGATGGCCACCAGACAGGCCGCCATGCCGACCAAAGAGTGGAAGGCCGCGACCAGCTGCGGCATCTGGGTCATCTGCACCCGCCCGGCGATCAAGGCTCCGGCCCCGCCGCCGACCACCACCCCGCCCGCGATCAGGCCGAGGGTCAGGGCATCCAGCGTCCCCCGCGACCAGAGGGTCGCCAGGGTCACGCCGACGGCCAGCGCCATGCCGATCATGCCGAAGGTATTGCCCTGCCGGCTCGTCTCCGGGCTCGACAGCCCGCGCAGGCTGAGGATGAACAGGACGCCTGAGACCAGATAGGCCAGGGCCGCGAAGGATGCGTTCATGCGGTCAGTCTTCCCTCAATCTCATCGCCCGGGCGGGGGGCAGGCCGTGCGCGCCAGCCGCCACAGGGCGGCGGCGATGAACAACGGCGCGACGAAGATCATGGCCCAGTCCCACATGCTCATCGGCTTTTCCTGGGCCACGATGCGCAGCAGGATGGAGGCGAACAGCAGCACCACCCCGCAGTCGAGGAAGCGCAGCTTGCGGATGGCGTCCTTCTCGCGGAGCCAGCTCCACAGCCACAGCCCCGCCCCGATCGCCGTGGCGACCCAGGACGCGCCGACCGCGAGCTGGAGGGGATCGAAAAAGGTCACGGTGTGGGGCTCGCCATGGGCGCAAGACGGCCCGTTCGAACGGCCTTCACGCCCATCCAGCCGAATACGGCCGCGACGACGACCATCATCGCGGCACTGAACTCCCGGCCCTCGATCGCGAAATCATAAGCGCGCCAAAGCCAGAAGACCGTAATCAGGGGATAGAAAACTCCGGCCATCGCCCTTTCGACGAGGCGACGCGTTTCCGGCCTCAGCCGTCCACCGAACAGCACAAGCCCCAGCACCGCCGCCACCGCGACGGGGATGGTCACCGTGATGAAGACGTCCGGTGTCATGCCTTGGCCGCCTCCGCCGCCTTGGGCTTTTCCTTCTTGCGGTACATGGCCAGCATGCGCCGGGTGACCATGAAGCCGCCGAAGATGTTGACGCTGGCCAGGGTCACGGCCGCCACGCCGGCGCCCTTGGCGATCCAGCCGTTCGGCCCCGCGTCGCCGCTGAACGCCGCCGCCGCGATCAGCCCGCCCACCACGATCACCGACGAAATGGCGTTGGTCACCGCCATCAGCGGCGTGTGCAACGCCGGCGTGACGCTCCAGACGACGTAATAGCCGACGAAGATCGCCAGCACGAAGATGGCCAGGCGGAAGATGGTGGGATCGACGTGTTCCATCAGCCTCTTACTCCTTCATGCACCACGGCCCCGCCGTGCGTCACCGCCGAGGCCTTGAGGATCTCGTCCTCCATATCCAGCGCCAGCGCCCCGTCCTTGATCATCAGCCCGACGAAGGCGACCAGGTTCTTGGCGTAGAGCGATGAGGCGTCGGCCGCGATCCGGCCCGGCAGATTGGTGTGGCCGACGATCTGCACGCCATTGGCGGTGGTGACGACCTCGCCCGCCTTCGCCCCCTCGACGTTGCCGCCGGCCTCGACCGCCAGATCGATCAGCACCGACCCGGGCTTCATCGTCGCCACCTGGGCCGCGCTGACCAGCACCGGCGCGGCGCGGCCGGGGATCAGGGCGGTGGTGATGACGATGTCCTGCTTCTTGATGTGCTCGCCGGTCAGTTCGGCCTGTTTGGCCTGATACTCCGGGCTCATCGGCTTGGCGTAGCCGCCGGCCGTCTGGGCGTTTTTGAACTCCTCGTCCTCGACGGCGAGGAATTTGGCGCCCAGCGATTCGACCTGCTCCTTGGTCGCGGGCCGCACGTCGGTGGCCGTGACCACCGCCCCCAGCCGCCGCGCCGTGGCGATGGCCTGCAGGCCCGCCACGCCCACGCCCATGATGAAGACCTTGGCCGGCGCGACCGTGCCCGCCGCCGTCATCATCATCGGAAAGCCCTTGCCATAGGCCCAGGCCGCCTCGATCACCGCGCGATAGCCGGCCAGGTTCGCCTGGGACGACAGGGCGTCCATCACCTGGGCCCGCGAAATCCGCGGCACGAACTCCATGGCGAAGGCTGTGGCGCCGGCCCCGGCCAGCGCCGTCACCGTCTCCTTGTCGCGATACGCATCCAGCAGGGCCACGACGATCGCGCCGGGCTTCAGCGCGCTGGTCTCCTGCGCCGTCGGCCCGCGCACCTTCAGCAGGATGTCGGCGCCCGACAGCACCGCCTTGGTGTCCTTGGCCACGGTCGCGCCGACGGCTGTATAGTCCGCGTCCGGAATGGAGGAGCCCGTCCCCGTCCCGGCCTCGACCGTCACGGTCGCGCCCATGGCGACGAATTTCCTCACCGTTTCCGGGGTGACGGCGCAGCGCGTTTCGCCGTCTCGGCGTTCGCGGGTCACAGCGATGGCGACAGCCAAGCGAATCCCTCCGTCATCTCTCGACGGAGCGACGTTAGGCTTATCCGGGAGGGCGCGTCAAAGAGCGCGCGTCTGCGCGCCTAATGCGCTTTCGGCGAGGACTTCAGAAAGAAGTAGCCGGCGACCAGCAGCACAAAGGCCGAGATCGCGGCGGTGATGAAGCTGCCGCCCGGCTGGAACCAGAGGGTCAGGAACAGCACCAGGGCCGCCAGGATCAGCGAGCCCCATTTGGAGAGGCCGAGGAATGCGCTGAAGGTCGATTCCTGCTCGCTGATTTCCTGCGAACCGCGAACATAGGTGTCGGAAGCGTGATGCGGGTCGGCCATGATCGGGTCCGGGAATCTGGAACGGCAGGTGGCGTCCTTATAGCGAGCCCTGCGTCACGCTCAAGACGTCCGGGTCAAATCGCCGTCACTCGAGGGCGGCCAGGACGTCGCGGGTGAAGGCGATGAAATCGAACCGCTTCCCGGTCGGGTCCTCGCCCCGCCGCACGATGACGATGTCGCGGCTCGGCACGATGATCACATACTGCCCGCGGTTGCCGTTGGCCGAGATCGTGTCCGCCGGCACGCCCTCGGACTGGTTCATGAGCCAGAAGGTCGCGCCATAGCCCTGTTCGCCGGCGGGCTGCGGACCCGCCGGACGGGAAACATAGTCGCGCCAGCCCTCGGGCAGGATGCGTTCGCCGTCGACGACGCCGTCGTTGAGGTACAGCCGGCCGAACCGGGCCAGGTCGCGCGCCGTGGTCCAGACCTGGCTCGACAGCATGTAGTTGCCGCGCCAGTCGGTCTCGGCCCAGGTGTCGTTCATGCCCAGGCGCCGGAACAGCTCGGCCGGCGGATGCCGTTCGAAGGTCGGGGCGATCGCCAGCACCGCCAGCAGGGTGTCGTTGTTGGCGTAGCGGTAGCGCGTCCCCGGCCGCGCGATCAGCGGCCAGGTCGGCGCCTGCTCGTCGATCCCCACGCCGCCGAAATACAGGGCGTCGGTGCGGTTGCCCGCCGTGTCGCTGGTCAGGCCCGAGGCCATCCGCATCAGCTGGTCCAGGGTGATGGCCGCGCGCGGGTCGCCCTCGCGGCGCCAGTCGGCGATGGCGGCGGGGGCGGTCACATCGGCCTCGCCGCGATGGACGGCGGCGCCGATGATGGTCCCGGCGATGCTCTTGCCGACCGACCATGTGCGCTGGGGCGTGTCGACGCCGAAGCCGAGGGCGTATTCCTCGGCCACCACACGGTCGGCCTGCAGCACCAGCACCGCCGTGGTGTTGGCGCCCTCGCCGTAGCCGCCCTCGAAGGCCTGTTCCACGGCTTCGTTGAGGAGGGCGACATTGCCGCGCGGCTCGGCGGCGGCGGGGAAGGCCGCGTCCGCCGGCGGCCTCGGCGGCAGCACGGCGATCTGTTCGCCGGACCAGCCCACCGGCATGATCATACAGCCCCGGCCGGGGCGCCAGACGGCCGAGCGCGGCGGCATGTCGTCGTCCCAGGCCACCGCCACGCGGGCCGGATAGATCTGCACCGGCATCTCGCGCACCAGCGCATCGATCTCGGGATAGACCCCGACCAGTTCATTGGCCTCGACGCTCTCGAGCGTCCGGGACCCGCCCGCCGCCTCGGCCGTCTTCAGGGCGCTGCAGACCGTCAGGGCCTTGTAGCCGGCGGCCATGGCCCGGACGGGCGGAGACGGCGCGGGCGCAGGCGTCTGGGCGTGGGCGGACAGCGGGGCCGCGGCCAGGGCCGCGACGAGGATCAGGGTGCGCATGGCGGAACGCTCGCGCGTGCCGAACGGTCCGTCAACGCCGTTCGTCAGACCAGCGCCTCAAACCGGTCGATCAGCCCTTCCAGCCGCTTCGTGCCGATCGTCCAGAAGGCGGGGTCGCGCGGGTTCAGGCCGAACGGGGCCAGGGCCTCGACATAGCCCTTCGACCCGCCGCCCGCGAGCAGCTCGCGGTACAGCGGCGTGAACCCGGCCGGGTCCTTCGCCCGGGTCTCCATCAGCGCCGCCACCAGCAGATCCCCGAACGCATAGGCGTAGACGTAGAAGGGCGAGTGGACGAAATGGCTGACATAGCTCCACCAGTGCTCATAGCCGGGGTTGAGCGTGATCGCCGGGCCCAGCGAGGCCGCCATCTCCTCCATCCAGAGCTCGCCGATCCGTTCGACCGCCAGCTCTCCCGCCGCCCGTTCGTCGTGGAACCGGGTCTCGAAACGGTGGAAGGCGATCTGGCGCACCACGGTGTTCAGCCCGTCCTCGATCCGTCCGGCCAGCAGGCCGCGCTGCTCGGCCCTCGGCGCCGTCGTCAGCAGCCGGTCGAAGGTCAGCCCCTCGGCGAAGATCGACGCCGTCTCGGCCAGGGTCAGCGGCGTGTCCGCCAGCAGACTGCCCTGCCCCGCCGCCAGCGTCTGGTGCACGCCGTGCCCCAGTTCATGCGCCAGCGTCAGCACGTCGCGCCGCTCGCCCATCCAGTTCAGGAAGACGTAGGGATGGCGGTCCGAGGTCACCGGATGGGCGTAGGCCCCCGACTGTTTCCCGGGCCGCGCCTTGCCGTCGATCCACGGCCTGTCGAAGAAGCCGCCGGCCCGGTCCGCAAACTCCGGTCCCAGATCGGCGAAACTCTCCAGCACCAGCTGTTTGCCGGCCGCCCAGTCATAGCCGCGCGGGGCCGTCGTCTCGATCGGCGCGTTGCGGTCCCACTGGTCCAGCTTCGCCTTGCCCATGGCCCGGGCCTTGAGCGCGTAATAGCGGTGCGACAGGTTCGGATAGGCGGCGGCCACGGCCTCGGCCATGGCGTCGACCGACTCGCCGTCGACCTCATTGGACAGGTGGCGCGCATCCGCCGGGCGTTTGAATCCGCGCCATTTGTCTTCCAGCGCCTTGTCGGCGGAGACGGTATTCAACACCAGCGCCATGGTCTGGGTCCGCGCCGCCAGCGCCTCGGTCAGGCCCTCGGCCGCCGCCTTGCGCCGGGCCGCCTTGGGATCGGACAGCCGGTTCAGGGCCTCGGACAGGGTGAGCTCGTCCTTGCCCGCCTTGATCTTCATCGCCGCCAGCGTCTCGTCGAACAGGCGCGGCCACTGGGCGCTGATCGGACCGCGCTCGGCCAGGAAGGTCTCCAGTTCGTTGGACAGTTCGTGCGGCTTCATGGCCCGCACCCGCCGCAGCCACGGCCGCCAGCGCGCCGCGGCCGGCCAGGCCGCCAGGGCCGCCTCGATCTCGGCCTCCTCCAGCTGGTTGACCTCCAGGGTGACCCAGACGGTCGGCGTGGCGATGGCCGTCAGCTTCTCCCGCACCGTCGCCTCGAACCCCTGGGCCGCCGCATCGCTGCGGTTGGTCGAGGCCGCCATGAAGGCATAGGCCCCCAGGGCGCCGAGAATGTCGGACGCCTGTTCGTACACGGTCACGGCCCGGTCCAGCCGCTCGCCCAGCAGCGCCGGCTCGCCGCGCGCCGCCACCAGCCTGCCCTGCAGCGCGTTCAGCTCGTCGACCATGCCGCGCGCCCGGGCGAGGTCGGCCTCGATACGGGCGTCCTCCCGCGAAGCGTACAGGTCGGACAAATCCCAATGGGGGGCGTCCAGCGGATCGGTCGGGGTCTTGAAGGGTGCGTTCATGCCCACCGTTGTGGGGATGCGGGCGGCCCGGCGCAACGTCCGAAAACCGCCAGACGCACAATCGTCAACGGCCGAAGATCGCGCCATGACCTTCCGCATCACATCCCTCCCCCTGGCCCCGTTCCAGTCCCTGTTCGCCCTCGACGACGCCGCCCTGGCGGCGCTTGGCGCGCGCCGCATGATCGCCGACGCGCCCAACAGCGCGCCCTGCCGTATCAGCCTCGCCGACGCCGAACCGGGCGAGGCGTTGATCCTGCTCAACCATCGCCATCTCGAAGACCCGTCCAGCCCCTATCGCGCCGAGGGGCCGATCTTCGTCCGCGAGGCCGCCCTCGAGGCCCGTCCGGCGCCCGGCGAGGTGCCGGACATACTGGGCCGCCGCCTGCTCTCGGTCCGCGCCTATGACGCCGACTGGATGATGACCGACGCCGATGTCGTCGAGGGCCGCGAGCTGGGGGACCGGCTGATGCAATGGTTCGCCGACGACCGCGTCGACCGCATCCATGTCCATACCGCCCGACGGGGTTGCTACCTGGCCGAGGCGGAGCGGGCCTAGCCCTCGAAGGCCGAGATCAGCGCCTTCAGGTCCGGCTCATCGACCCGCCGCGCCGCCTCGTCCCGACTGACCCAGACGCGCTCCCGCTCGGCCTGTTCCTGCCAGGTCACGTGCTCCAGCCGCACCTCCAGCGCATGGACCGCGACCACGCACCAGCGGGGCGCGCGGCGCTTCAGCACCTTCAGGTAGCGGAACGTCCCCAGAGGCGATTCGCCGATCACGCCCTCGACCCCGGCCTCCTCCAGCGCTTCCTGGGCCGCGGCCTGGGCATCGGTCAGGCCCGGCATCCGTCCGCCCTTGGGCGTGACCCAGCGCCGGGTCTCGCGCGAGGTGACGAGCAGGATCTCGATCCCGTCCGCGCCCCGGCGCCACGGCAGGGCGGCGACCTGACGCCTTTCGGCCGACTGGGTGCGGGGGTGATGATCGACCATCAGGCCGGACGGCGCCAGACAGCCGGGCCGTCATCCGTTCCGTACAACAACTGGAAAAAGCCGGGCATCCGCGAATCTCCGGGACATCCGGGATGCCCGCAGTCGTTGAGTCCCGCGTCCGGCAACGCGCGTCAACCCGTCAGAACCCTGACGATCAATCCTCCCGCTTCGCGGCCGCCTCGCCCAGGGCGGTGCAGTCGAACCGCGTGCAGTATTTCTCCATCAGATCGGTGATCCGCGGAACCAGCAGCCCCATCATCACCTCCTGCAGTTCGGTGTTCATATCCACCTGTTTGCGGACGACCGACCGTCCGATCGGGGAGTCGTAGAAGGCGATGGCCGTCTCCAGCTCCTGGACGGTGAAGCTGTCGGCGACGTCGTCGCGCAACTCCACGATCGTCAGGGCCATGACGTCCGCGAACATGTCGGACATGGAGTCGACCAGCCATGCGCGCTGTTCGGGCGGAAGGTCGGCCTCGCCATAGCCGTCCTCGATCTGGCGACGCATCTGCTTCACCAGATCGCCGCCCTGGGTCAGCTCCAAGTATTGCGCGGCGAGATCGAGATGGTTCTGGCGGGCGGCGTCAGGCCGCGTCTGGGCCATGACCGGCCCGGCCGACACCGCCACAATAACGGCCAGAATGGCGATGATCCGCATAACACTCCCCCGAAGACCCGCCACAATCACCTCCGGCGCCGCGACGCGCAAACGAAAACGGCGGCGGAGATCGCTCTCCGCCGCCGTCATTCGTTTGGCCTGACGGGCGTTCGCCCTGCTTGAGGCCGGAGGCTCAGGCCGCGTCGGGTCGGGAGGTCCCGAAGGGCCGACGACCGCGGCCCAAAATCAAGCCAGCGACGCCGGGTCGATCTTGAAGCCCGGTCCCATGGTCGAGGACAGGGTGATGCGCTTGACGTAGGTGCCCTTGGCGCCGGTCGGACGGGCCTTTTGCAGGGCGTCGACATAGGCCTTCACGTTGGCTTCGAGGGCTTCCTGGGTGAAGGAGGCCTTGCCGATGCCGCCGTGGGCGATGCCGGCCTTCTCGACGCGGAACTCGACCGCGCCGCCCTTGGCGTCCTTGACCGCTTGCGCGACGTTCGGAGTCACGGTGCCGACCTTGGGGTTCGGCATCAGGCCGCGCGGGCCCAGCACCTTACCCAGACGGCCGACCAGGGCCATCATGTCCGGGGACGCGATGACGCGGTCGAAGTCCATGAAGCCGCCGTTGATCTTCTCGTACAGATCCTCGGCGCCCACGATGTCGGCGCCGGCGGCCAGGGCTTCAGCGGCCTTGGCGTCCTTGGCGAAGACGGCGACGCGAACGTCACGGCCCGTGCCCGACGGCAGGTTCACGACGCCGCGGACCTGCTGGTCGGCGTGACGCGGATCGACGCCCAGGTTGACGGCGATCTCGATCGACTCGTCGAACTTGGCGGTGGCGTTGGTCTTGACCGCGGCGATGGCGTCCGAGAACGGCATCAGGGCCAGCGTGTCGCCGGTCCGGGCCTTGGTGCGCTTGGTTTGCTTGGCCATGTGCTTAGCCCTCCACGACGTTGAGGCCCATGGCGCGAGCCGAGCCTTCGATGATCTTGGTCGCGGCGTCCAGGTCGTTCGCGTTCAGATCCTTCATCTTCTTTTCGGCGATCTCACGCAGCTGGCTGCGCTTGATCTTGCCGGCCACTTCCCGGCCCGTCATTTTCGAGCCCGAGGTGATGCCTGCGGCCTGTTTGATGAAGTGGGTCGCGGGCGGGGTCTTGGTGACGAAGGTGAAGCTCTTGTCCTGGTAGACCGTGATCACGGTCGGCAGGGGCGTGCCTTTGACTTCCTTCTCGGTGCGGGCGTTGAACTCCTTGACGAAGCCCATGATGTTGACGCCGCGCTGACCGAGGGCGGGCCCGATCGGGGGTGAAGGCGTGGCGTTGCCGGCCGGCACCTGCAGCTTGATATAGCCCAGAATCTTCTTGGCCATTGGTCTCTCCTGACTGTGGCCCCGAACTCAATCGGGACCGGTGAGCCGTGGTCGTGGCATGGCTGCCTCCCACGGATTTATGCGGGCGAACCCGCACCGCCCCTCAGAGCGAGGCGCGCGTGTAGCGGAAACTCGGATCAAATACAATCCGCTCATCCCGGCGAAAGCCGGGACCCAGTGCTGTCCAGCTTGACGCCGGCGCTTCCGGACTGGGGCTTTCAGATCATCACACCCGCTGCATCACCCAAAGAACTGGGTCCCGGCTTTCGCCGGGATGAGCGGATCGGGATTACGAAGCGTTCTTCTCGACCTGATTGTATTCCAGATCGACCGGGGTCGGGCGGCCGAAGATGGACACGGCCACGCGCAGGCGGGCGTTGTCCTCGTCGACGCTTTCGACCTGGCCCTCGAAGCTGGCGAAGGGTCCGTCGATGACCTTGACGGTCTCGCCGATGTCGAAGCGGATGGTGGGCTTCGGACGTTCGACGCCCTCCTCCACCTGGCCGATGATGTTCTGGACTTCCTTCTCGGACACCGGCAGCGGCTTGGTGCCGCCCGCGGCGCCCAGGAAGCCCGTGACCTTCGGGGTGTTCTTGACCAGGTGATAGGCGTCGTCGGTCATCTCCATCTTCACCAGCACATAGCCGGGGAAGAATTTGCGCTCCGAGTTGACCTTCCGGCCTCGGCGGATCTCGACCACGTCCTCGGTCGGCACCAGGATTTCAGAGAAACAGTCCTCGAGCCCCTGCTGGCGCGCCTGGTCGGTCAGGTGCTGGGCGACCTTCTTCTCGAAATTCGAATAGGCGTGGACGATGTACCACTTGTGGCGGGGATTGGCGGCGGGCTTGGGGGCGGCGTCGGTCATGGGGGTGTTTCCTACTGGCCGATCGCGAGGATGAAGCGCGAGGCCACAGACAGACCGGCGTCGACCACGAAGAAGAAGATCGCGGCGATGACGACCATGATCAGCACCATCACCGAGGTGATCCAGGTTTCCTTGCGGCTCGGCCAAACGATCTTGCGCCCTTCGGCGCGGACCTGGCTGATGAACTGCGGAATCGAGGTGCGCTTCTTCGGCGCGGCCGCCTCGGCCGCCACGGCGTTCCCGGCGATCGCCGGTTGGACGGGCTGGGTGCGTCGCCCCGAGGGGCTCTTGGCCTTGGCCATGGTCTTCTGGTCTCGTTTCAACTTGCTGACGGTGCAGATGGGGAGGCGCCCCGTCAGTGAAAAGTGGCAGGAGTGGAGGGACTCGAACCCACGACCCTCGGTTTTGGAGACCGATGCTCTACCAGCTGAGCTACACTCCTAGGTCCCGGACAAAACTACAACGCGCCAGAGGGTCTCCCCCCAGGCGCGTTCGGCTTCGCCAGACCGCGGCGTATGCCCGACCGCGCGGGGGTTTTCAAGCGGCTTGGGGCTAATCGTCGTACTGTTCGGCCACGGCCCGGGCCTCGTCCTCGGGCTTGACCACCTGTTTGAACAGAAGTTTGTCGATGCGGCGGTCGTCCATGTCGATGACCTCGACCTCGAACCGGCCCAGCTGCAGGATTTCGCCTTCATGCGGGACCCGCGACAACTGGTGCAGCACCAGGCCGGCGATGGTGTGGAAGCCCTCGGCCTCGCCGAAATCCTCGCCCAGCGCATCCGCCAGTTCATCGATGTCCGTCTGGCCGTCGACCAGCCAGCTGCCGTCCTCGCGCAGACGCACATTGACCTCGGCGTCGTCGTGACCCTCGTCGAAATCGCCGGCGATCATTTCCAGCAGGTCGGTCGCCGTCACCACGCCTTCGAAGGCGCCGAATTCATCGACCAGGAAGGCCATGTGGACCTTGGAGGCCTTCATGATCTCCAGCGCCTTCAGCACCGACGTCGATTGCGGAATGAAGGCCGGCGTCTGCACATGGCGCTCGACATTGAACTCGCCGTTGTCCAGCAGGCTGTCCAGCAGGTCCTTCTTGTGGACCACGCCCAGGGGGTTATCGACGTCGTTCTCGCGCGCCACGACGATCCGCGAATAGGGGCAGGTGCGGACCTCGGTGCGCAGCGTCTCCTCGCTGTCGTCGAGGGCGATCCAGAACACCTCGTGGCGCGGCGTCATGGCCACGCGAATCGGCCGGTCGCCCAGACGCAGGATCTCCTCGATCATGGTCTGCTCTTCGGGCTCGATCAGGCCGGCCGAGGTGCCCTCGGCGATCATCGTCTCGACCTCCTCCTGGGTCACGTCCGAGCCGTCGCGGTCCTTGACGCCCATGACCTTGAGGATGGCCGAGGTCGAGGCCGTCAGGATCACCACGAACGGCTTCAGCACGATGGCCACGGTCGAGATCGGCGCCGCCATCTTCGAGGCGATCGCTTCCGGGAAGATCAGCGCCAGCCGCTTGGGCACCAGTTCGCCGACGATCACCGAGACATAGGTGATGAAGATGATAACCAGAACCGTCGAGAAGACTTCGGTATAGGCCGCCAGCTGCGGCAGGGCCGCCTCGAGGATGTGGTTCAGCTCGCCCGCGATCGCCGCCTGGCCGTAGGCGCCCGCGGCGATGCCGATCAGAGTGATGCCGACCTGGACCGCCGACAGGAAATGCGTCGGGTCCTCGGCCAGCTTCAGCGCGACGCGCGCGCCCTTGTCGCCCCGCTCGGCGCGGCTCTGCAGCCTCGATTTCCGCGAAGAGACGACCGCCAGCTCGGTCATGGCGAACAGGCCGTTGAGCACCACGAGGAGCAGAACGGCTGCGATGGCGAAGGGTAACATCTAGGGGGGTCGAAACCGGCGCGGCGCTACATTCGGCATCCGCGAGCGGGATGATAGGGGGATTTCGCCCCCGCCGCCACGGTTTCCTTGGCGATCAGCGCGTGCGCCCGACCTCGACGCCGCCATAGGCCCCGCGAGACCCGTCGTCCGGCATCGCCGCGCAGGCCGACATGCCGATGAAGGTGCCGATGAACAGACCGATCCGAAGCGCGCGCCGCATGGTTACTGAATCCCTAACGTCCACAGTGCGAACGTAGGGGTCAGGAGCCGGTTCCGCGCAAGCGCTTGCGCCGGAACGGGCGCGCCTTAACCGTCCTTCTCTCCTGCGAAGCGAGGCCCCCGGTCGCCCCCTCCGCAGTGACCGGACAGCAAAACGGCCCCCGGATCGCTCCGGGGGCCGCTCTGTCTTGTTGGCCTATGCTCGCCTCGCGGAGGCTCGCGGCTTGAGGCCGCGCTCAAGAAGCGCGCGACCGCGTCGCGAGCGTTAGCGCACCGAAAGGCTTACTCGGTGATCTTGGAGACCACGCCGGCGCCGACGGTGCGGCCGCCTTCGCGGATGGCGAAGCGCAGCTTCTCTTCCATGGCGATCGGGGTGAT
>NZ_BSOY01000028.1 GCF_030160755.1 Brevundimonas denitrificans
CGCCGCGCACGCGCTTCAGGTCGGCGAAGACGCGATAGCGCCCCTCGCTCTTGACCTGCTCCACGGCAGTCTGGAAGGCGGCCTTGTAGTCGTACATCGGGATGGACCTCGCGGCGAGCCGGATCACTCTCACCTGCGCCCGCCCGGGTCACCTCCGGAAAACCCCTGAAGGCCGGGTTCAGGGGCGCTGGATGAGGATCGTCATTCGGACCAGTTCCGACAGGCTGCGGGCCTGCATCTTGGTCATGACATTGGCCCGGTAGACCTCGACCGTCCGGGGGCTGATCTCCAGATCGTAGGCGATGACCTTGTTGGCCTGACCGGCGACCAGACCGTCCAGCACCTGCCGCTCGCGCGATGAGAGGCTGGCGAGCCGGTCGCGCAATTCGGTTTCCCGTCCCGCCTGTTCAGCGGCCTGGGTCTGGTCGGCGATGGCGGACCGGATTGACGCCAGCAGGGCGTCGTCGTCGAAGGGCTTTTCAATGAAGTCCTTGACGCCGGCCCGGACCGCTTCGATCGCCAGAGGCACGTCCGCGTGACCGGTCATGACGATGACCGGATGGCGGATACCGATCTCAGACAGCCGGCGGACCATCTCCAGACCGTTCATGTCCGGCATGCGGACATCCGTGACAATGCAGCCCGGCTCCAGATCCGCGGCGTGCGCCAGCAGGGCGGCGGCGGACTCATAGGTTCTCGAGACGAGGTTTGCGGTATCCAGCAGGAAGGCGAGGGAATCCCGGATCGCGGCATCGTCGTCGACCACATGGACGACCGGCTCATTCGGCATCGCTGAGTTCCTCTTCGCCTACGGCAGGCAGTGTAAAACAGAACCGGGTGCCTCCGCCCGGGTTCGGCTCCATCCAGATGCGCCCACCGTGCGCTTCGATGATGGTTCGTGAAATTGACAGGCCGACGCCCATGCCGGTCCGCTTGGTGGTGACAAAGGGCTGGAACAGCTGATCAGCAATCGCCGGGCTGATTCCCGAACCCGTATCGGCCACCGTCACCTGGGCCTGATCATCCGCCGCCGGGTCGATCCTGATCTCCAGGACCCTTTTCGCGCTCGCCTCCATGGCCTCCATGGCGTTGCGCATCAGATTGAGCGCCACCTGTTGGATCTGGACCTTATCGGCCAGAACGAATTCAATTCCGGCTGCGAATTTGAACTGGACGCGGACGCCATGCTCCTTGGCGCCGACCAGGGCCAGGGCGCTGGCCTCCTCAATCAATTTGGGCAGGCTTTCGACCCTGCGCTCGGCCTCGCCGCGAGCGACGAAGTCGCGCAGCCGGCGAATGATTTCGCCGGCGCGAAGCGCCTGCTCGCCTGCCTTCTGGATGGCTTCCAGCAATCGTTCGCGGGGCACCGGTTCAGCGGCGAGCAGCCGCGATGAGCCCTTCAGGTAGTTGGCCATCGCCGACAGAGGCTGGTTCAATTCGTGCGCCAGCGCCGAGGCCATCTCCCCCATGGCTGTCAGGCGCGAGATGTGGACCAGTTCGGACTGCAGTTCCTGCAGCCGCTGTTCCGTGTCCTGCCGTTCGCTGAGGTCGCGGACAAAGCCGGTGAAGAAGCGCTGGTCTCCCGAAACCATCTCCCCCACCGACAATTCCATCGGAAAGGTCGAGCCGTCACGCCGCTCCCCCACGACCACCCGGCCGACCCCGATGATGCGCCGCTCTCCGGTGGTCAGATATCGGTCGAGGTAGCCGTCGTGCTGCTCGCGATAGGACTCAGGCATGAGCATCTTCACGTTCCGGCCGATCACCTCATCGGCCTTCCAGCCGAACAGGCGTTCGGCCGCGGGGCTGAAGGACTGCATGATCCCGCGCTCCGTGATGACGACCATGGCGTCGGGCACGGTGGCGAGGATGGACTGCAGGTGCGCTTCGCGGGCCAGCAGGTCGCGGTGCACCGCCACCGAACGGGACCGCATGGCCTGGAAGGCTTCGCCCCCGGCCGTGATCACCACGCCCAGCAGAAGGAAAACCCCCGCGCCGACCAGATCGCCGACAGCAAGGACGCCGGTCCACCAGGTGACATAGAGTCCGCAGGCGAGACCCAGAATCGTCGCCAGGGCGCCGGGGACGGCGCCCCCCAGGGCTGCGGCGACGACAACGCCCGGTACGAAGAAAAGCAGGGCCAGCCGATCTTCCAGCAGGGGGGTCATCGCCAGCCGCGCGGCCAGCCCCGCCGCCGCGCCCAGCACCGCGGCCGCGAGACCGTAGCCGGTATGGCGGGTGGCCAGCAGCCAGTCCCACGGCGTCCGGGACTCGAGAGTCGTCCTGGGAATGGTTGTCATCGCGCCTCCGCAACACCCCGTAGGTGAAACCCCCGAATTTCGCCAGTGGCGAGAGGCCGCTACTTCGTCGCAATCGGGCCGCCGGCCCCCCAGTTCAGTGTTTCAAGGACGCCGCCATGACCACCCCGCTCGTCGACCTTTCCGTTCACCACGCGCCGAAGGGCTTGTCGGACCGGACCGCCTGGGGGTTCGTCAAGGCGCTGCGGTTCTTCGCCGACACGTTTTTCGCGAAACGCTATGGCCACCGCGCCATCGTGCTGGAAACGGTCGCGGCGGTGCCCGGCATGGTCGGCGCGACCCTGAACCACCTGAAGGCGCTGCGCCGCATGAAGGACGACAACGGGTGGATTCGCACCCTGATGGACGAGGCCGAGAACGAGCGGATGCACCTGATGACCTTCATCGAGATCAGCCATCCGACCCTGTTCGAACGCTTCGTCGTGATTGCTGTGCAGTGGGTCTTTTACCTGTTCTTCTTCGGCCTCTACCTGATCTCGCCGAAGACGGCGCACCGGGTGGTCGGCTATTTCGAGGAAGAGGCGGTCGTCAGCTACACCCACTATCTGGCCGAGATCGACGAGGGCCGCAGCCCGAACGTCGCCGCCCCCGAGATCGCCAAACGCTACTGGAATCTGCCGGCCGACGCGACACTGCGTGACGTGGTGCTGGTGGTGCGGGCGGATGAAGCCCATCACCGCGACGTCAACCACGGCTTCGCCAATGAACTGTGCGGCGCCGCGCCGATCGCCATTGCGCCGTGCCCGGCACACGTCGAGCTGCAGCCCAACTGGAAGGCGGCGGCGTAACGACGAACCACAGGCCGGATTCCCGCATGTCCTCCCGCGCCCTCCCTGCCGCCTGGCGGACCCACGCCGAGCGCACCCTGCCTCGCTACACCAGCTATCCGACGGCGGTCGCCTTCAAGACCGCCGCCGGGGAGGCGGAGGCGCGGGCGTGGCTGGGGGCCACCCGCGCGGACCAGACCATCTCGGCCTATGTCCATGTCCCGTTCTGCAAGCGCCTGTGCTGGTATTGCGGCTGCCACACCAGCGTCTTCCACGAGTACGACCGGGTCCAGGCCTTCTTCCAGACCCTGATGCTGGAGGTCGATCTGTGGGCCGACGCCATTGGCCCGCACGCCGGCGCCGCCCACCTTCATTTCGGAGGCGGCAGTCCCAACGCCTTGGCGCCGGACGACTTTCTGGTCCTGGTGCGGCACATGGCCGATCGGTTCGCCCTCCGGCCCGGCGCCGAGGTCGCGGCCGAGCTCGATCCCGGCATGCTGACCGAAGCATTCATTGACGCCTGCGGCGAGGCCGGGGTGACCCGTGTCAGCCTCGGCGTCCAGACCTTCGATCCGGAGGTTCAGGCGAAGGTCAACCGCATCCAGCCCTTCGACATGGTCGCCGCCGCCAACGACCGGCTGCGCAAGACCGGCGTGTCGGCGATCAACTTCGACCTGATGTACGGCCTTCCCGGCCAGACGCCGGAGAACGTCGCGGCCACGACCTCGGCGGCGGTCGGTTTGCGCCCCGACCGCGTGGCGGTGTTCGGCTACGCCCATGTGCCGTGGATGAAGAAGCACCAGGTCATGATCAAGGAGGGCGAACTCGCCGATGGCGACGGGCGCTGGGCCCAGGCCGAGGCGGCGGATTCGATTCTGCGGGCGGCGGGCTATCTGCGGATCGGGCTGGATCACTACGCCCTTCCCGGGGATCTGCTGGCCCTCGCCGCCGCTTCGGGAACCCTGCGGCGGAATTTTCAGGGCTATACCGATGATCCCGCTCCCGTGCTGGTGCCCGTCGGCCCGTCCTCGATCGGCCGGTTCGCCGCGGGTTTCGTTCAGAATGCTGCGGCGACCGACGTCTGGAGTCGGGCGGTCGAGGCCGGGCGCCTGCCCGTCGCGCGTAGCCTCCGGGTTTCGGCGGAAGACGAACTGCGCGCGGCCGTCATCGAACGATTGATGTGCGACCTGACCGTCGACGTCGGCGCGGAGTGCCTCAGCCGGGGCTTTGAACCGACGGCGCTGGACGACGCTGTCGCCGCCGCCGCAGCCCTCCAGGTCGACGGATTGTGCCGCGTCGAGGGCCGGACGGTGACCATACCGGCGGAGGCCTTCCGTCTGATGCGTGTCGTGGCGGCCTGTTTCGATGCGGGCCTGCTCGCCGCCGAACGTCGGCACGCCCGGGCCGTTTAGCGGGCCCGCCGCCGGACATCAGGGAAATCCCCTAGGGGGCAGACCCGAATATCCGCGAATGGCGCCGGGTCCTAGCTTGCGGCATCGACCGCGCCTGGAGAATCGGATGACCGCCCTACGTTATTGCGAACCCCGGGAAGCGGTTGCCCCGTCGTTGGACACGACGCCGGATTGCGCGCTCTGCGGTGCTTTCGCGAGCGCGACGGCGGCCCCTCGTTCGCCCTTCGCCCCCGGCGCGCTTCTGTTCCGGCAAGGTGACGCCGTCCGGCTCGTCTATCGCGTGTTGAGCGGGGCCGTGGTCAGCTATCGTCTGCTGAGCGATGGCCGCCGTCAGGTCACCGGATTTCATTTGCCGGGCGATTTTCTCGGCCTTGAGGCCGGGGTGGAGCATGCGACCACGACGGAGGCCCTGAGCCGCGTGGACGCTCTGGCGATGGAGCGGACGGAGCTGGCGGGACGCGCCGCGACCGATGTCGGTCTGGCCCGGGCCCTGTGGCAGGTCACGGTCCGCGCCTTCCGGCGCAGCGAGGATCACGCCCTGATCCTCGCCCGCCAGGGCGCCACCGAGCGGGTCGCCGCCTTCCTTCTGGATTTCGCCGAACGGATGGGCCGGCCGGAAATCATTGACCTGCCCATGACCCGGCAGGACATCGCCGACCATGTCGGCCTGACCATCCATACGGTTTCGCGCACCCTGTCCCAGCTTCAGGCCCAGGGCATGGTGGAGGCCCGGTCGTCCCGTCATGTGCGCCTGCTGCAGCGTCACCGGCTGGAGGGGCTGTGCGCGTGACGGCGACTCCTGTCAGCGCTCCGGCCCGGCCTTGCGTCATTCTCGTCGATGACGATCCCGCCGTAACTCACGCCATGCAGTTCTCGTTTGATCTTGAGGGGCTGGATGTTCGCAGCTTCCGCGACGGCGAGAGTCTGCTGGCTGCGGGAGGCTTGCCGGAAACCGGCTGCATGATCCTGGACCATAACCTGCCGGGCATGGACGGGTTGGCGCTGCTGGAGCGTCTGCGCTTGAGCGGCGTGGGCCTGCCCGCGATCCTGATCACGACCAATCCACGGACCGCCCTGCGAAACCGGGCGGCGGCGGCGGGCGTGCCGATCATCGAAAAGCCGCTCCTGACGGATGCCTTGCTGACGACCGTGCGAAAGGCGCTCGCCCGCCAGGCCTGAAGCGCGGCCTCAGCCCGCCCGTTGCAGCACGGGCCGGGGTTTCAGAAGCCACGCGCCGGCTCCGGATGCGCCAAGCGCCGCGACAAGCAGGGCCACCGCAGCCACGCATCGCACGCAATGGCCGAAGGTCGGGCCGCACATCGGCCCGATCAGGGCCATGTGCTCGTTCGCCAGCAGACCCGCAGCCGCGGCCGCGCCTCCCAGCGACAGGCCGAGAACGATGAGGGCCGCGCCCAGCACCTGGTGTTCGTGAAAGTCCTGAATTCTCATTTCGCGTCTCCGTGCCGCACAGGACCGGAAAATTGGCGGGGCGGCTTTGCGCCAGCGCAAGGCGCCGCTCGCGAAGGCCGGGCACGGAGGCGTCCTCTGCTCGAGGGATCCATCCGAATGCCGTCCATCGCCACGCCCGACGCCGACACTCCGTCAGACGTCGTCGCCCTGTTCCTGTTCCTCGGCGTAGCCGCGGTCCTGGCCCTGTTCGCGACCGGCCTGACCGATGACGCGGCCTTCCGCTTTCACGGCTACATCCTGATGGCCGCCTCGGTCCTGGCCCTGAGCGCCATGACCATCGGCGTCGCCCATGGCCGGTTCCGGTCAGACCCCAAACGCTATGAGGACGGGGTGATCCGCGCCGGGGTCATCGCCACCATGTTCTGGGGCGTCATCGGCATGACGGTCGGGGTCTTCATCGCCGCCCAGCTGTCGTGGCCGGACATCTTCTACTTCCCAGAGCATGGCTGGCTCAACTTCGGACGCTTGCGGCCCCTGCACACCTCGGGCGTGATCTTCGCCTTTGGCGGCAACGCCCTGATCTGCACCTCCTTCTGGGTGGTCCAGCGGACCTGCAAGGCGCGGCTGGCCGGCGGGATCTGGCCCTGGTTCGTGTTCTGGGGCTACCAGCTGTTCATCGTTCTGGCGGCCACGGGCTATGTCTCGGGCATCACCCAGTCGCGCGAATACGCCGAGCCCGAATGGTACGTCGACATCTGGCTGACCATCGTCTGGGTCGCCTATCTGTTCGTGTTCCTGGGGACGATCTGGAAGCGGAAAGAACCCCACATCTATGTGGCCAACTGGTTCTATCTGGCCTTCATCGTCACCGTCGCCCTGCTGCATCTGGTGAACAACGCCGCGGTGCCGGTCGGCCTGCTTGAGGCGCGCAGCTATTCGGCCTTCGGCGGGGTCCAGGACGCCCTGGTGCAGTGGTGGTACGGCCACAACGCCGTCGGCTTCTTCCTGACCGCCGGCTTCCTGGCGATGATGTACTATTTCGTGCCCAAGCGGGTCGAACGGCCGGTCTATTCCTACCGCCTGTCGATCGTCCACTTCTGGTCGCTGATCTTCATCTACATCTGGGCCGGCCCGCACCATCTGCATTACACGGCCCTGCCGCAGTGGGCGCAGACCCTCGGCATGACCTTCTCGATCATGTTGTGGATGCCGTCCTGGGGCGGGATGATCAACGGCCTGATGACCCTGTCGGGGGCCTGGGACAAGCTGCGCACCGACCCCGTGGTCCGCATGATGGTCGTGGCCATCGCCTTCTACGGCATGTCGACCTTCGAAGGTCCGCTGATGTCCATCCGGACGGTCAACGCCCTGTCGCACTACACCGACTGGACCATCGGCCACGTCCACTCCGGCGCCCTGGGCTGGGTCGGGTTCATCAGCTTCGGCGCGATCTACTGCATGGTGCCGTGGCTGTGGAAGAAGGACCGGCTGTACTCGAACGCCCTGGTCGAATGGCATTTCTGGATCGCGACCACCGGCATCGTTCTCTACATCACCGCGATGTGGGTCTCCGGCATCATGGAGGGCCTGATGTGGCGCGAGTACACGCCCGACGGCTTCCTCGCGAACAGCTTCATCGAGACCGTGTCGGCCAAGCACATCCAGAACGTCATCCGCACGGTCGGCGGCCTGATGTTCCTGAGCGGCACGCTCATCATGTCCTACAACCTGTGGCGAACGATCCGCATGCCGTCCGCGCGCTCTTCCGCGAACGTGCCGGCGACGACGATCGAGCCGCAACTCCTGCCGGCCGAGTGAGGATCAGACCATGTGGAAACAGCATCACAGGTTCGAGCGCCATTCGCTCTGGCTGGTCATCGGCATCACCATCGTGGTGTCCATCGGCGGCATCGTCGAGATCGCTCCTCTGTTCTGGGTCGAGAGCACGATCGAGGAGGTCGAGGGCGTTCGTCCCTACACGCCGCTCGAGCTGGCCGGCCGCGACATCTACATCGGCGAGGGCTGCTACGGCTGTCACTCGCAGATGGTCCGCCCCCTGCGCGACGAGGTCGAACGCTACGGCCACTACAGCCTCGCCGCCGAGAGCATGTACGACCATCCGTTCCAGTGGGGATCGAAGCGGACCGGGCCGGACCTGGCCCGCGTCGGCGGCAAATATTCCAACGACTGGCACGTGGAGCATCTGACAGACCCGCGCTCGGTCGTGCCCGAATCCAACATGCCTCCCTACCGGTTCCTGGCCGACCAGGACCTGGACCAGCACGCCATCCAGGCCAAGCTGCGGGCGATGGTGGCGGTCGGCGTGCCCTACACGGCCGATCAGGTCGAAAACGCCACGGCCGATCTGAACGCCCAGGTCGATCCGTTCGCCAGCGAGACCTCGGCGCTGCGGAGCCGGTACGGGCCGCGCGTGGCCCAGGGCGATTTCGACGGCAATCCCGAGCGGCTGACCAAGATGGACGCCCTGATCGCCTATCTGCAGCAGCTCGGCACCATGGTCGATTTCCGCACCTACCAGGCTGAAGACCCGGAGAACCTGCGATGAGCGGCCTCGACTACGAAACCGTGGCGCGGTTCGCCCAGCAGGGCGGCACCCTCTATTTCGGCGCCGTCTTCATCGCCGGCGTCGTCTACGCGCTGTGGCCGAAGCATCGCGAGGCCTTCAAACGCCTCTCCCATCTTCCGCTCGAAAAAGACGAGGACGAGCATGTCTGAACCCGAGCGCGACGATCACTCCGGCGTCGAGACGACGGGGCATGAGTGGGACGGCATTCGCGAGCTGGACAACCCGCTGCCGCGCTGGTGGTTGTGGGTGTTCTACGGCAGCATCGTCGTGGCCGTCGTTTACTGGATCCTGATGCCGGCCTGGCCGGGCCTGAAGGGCTATACGCCCGGCGTTCTCCGTCAGTCTGACCGGGCCGACGTCGCCGAGCAGCTCCAGGCGCTCCAGGTCCAGCGCGGCCGTGGCGAGACGATGCTGGCCACGGCGTCCCTGCAGCAGATCGAGGCCGATCCGGACCTCCAGGCCCATGCCCTTTCCGTGGGTCAGTCGGTCTTCGGCGACAACTGCGCCACCTGCCACGGCGCGGGCGGCGGCGGCGCCCGCGGGTATCCCAACCTGCGCGATGATGTCTGGCTGTGGGGCGGCTCGCTCGAGGAAATCGAGCACACCCTGCGCGTCGGTGTCCGGTCAGCCCATCCCGAGACCCGCACGTCGCAAATGCCGGCCTTCGGTCGCGACGGCATGCTCAACGCCGCCCAGGTCTCCGATCTGACGGAATACGTCGTGCGCCTGTCGGGCCGGCCGGCTGACGCCGCCGCAGTGGGTCGTGCGCAGCAGCTCTACGCCGACAACTGCGCCGCCTGTCATACGCCGACGGGCGTGGGCGATCGCCTGCTGGGCGCGCCCGATCTGACGGACCGCGAGTGGCTTTATGGCTCCGACCGGAACTCCATCCGCGGCCAGATCCACAATGGGCGCAACGGCGTGATGCCGACGTGGGAGGGCCGGTTCTCGCCGGGCGTGATCAAGGCCTTGGCCGTCTATGTCCACGTCAACGCCGGGGGCGGCGAGGCGTCCGGAGCCGCCGCAGCCGCGCCATGACCATCATCATTGACCGGACCCGTGATCGTGCGGCGAAGACGGGTCCGGTCTCCGTCGCCGAGAAGCAGCGCGAGAAGAATCGCCCCAAGGGCCTCTACAAGGCGCGCGTGCCGATCTATCCCAAACTGGTCCACGGCCGGTGGCGGTGGATCAAATGGGCGCTGCTGATCGTCATGCTGGCGATCTATTACATCACGCCCTGGATCCGGTGGGACCGGCCGGGCGCGCTGCCGGACCAGGCCGTCCTCGTCGATTTCGACGGCGGCCGCTTCTATTTCTTCATGATCCAGCTCTGGCCGCAGGAGGTGTATTTCATCACCGGCCTGCTGGTGCTCGCGGCGTTGGCGCTGTTCCTCGTCACGGCGCTGTTCGGCCGGCTGTGGTGCGGCTACGCCTGCCCACAGACGGTGTGGACCGACCTCTACATCTATATCGAGCGGATGTTCGAGGGTGACCGCAACGCGCGGATGCGGCTCGACGCGGCGCCGATGTCGTTCAACAAACTGTGGCGCAAGACGGGAAAGCACGCGGTCTGGATCGGTGCGGCTTTCGGCACCGGCGGCGCCTGGATCTTCTATTTTCACGACGCGCCGGACCTGATCCGCACCTTCTGGGTCGGGACGGCGCCGATGACGGCCTATGTCTCCTGCGCCATCCTGACCTTCACGACCTATGTCTTCGCGGGCCATATGCGCGAGCAGGTCTGCACCTATATGTGCCCCTGGCCGCGCATCCAGGGCGCCATGCTGGACGACCAGTCCTTCCAGGTCACCTACCGCTACGACCGGGGCGAGCCGCGCGGGCCGCACAAGAAGGCGGAGACCTGGGAAGGCCGCGGCGACTGTATCGACTGCAACCAGTGCGTGGTGGTCTGCCCCATGGGCATCGACATTCGCGACGGCGCCCAGCTGGAGTGCATCAACTGCGGCCTGTGCATCGACGCCTGCAATGAGGTCATGGACAAGGTCGGTCGGCCGCGCGGCCTGATCGCCTATGACACCGATGCGGCCGTTGCGGCCAGGAACTGCGGCCAGAAGCCGAAACACCGCCTGATCCGGGCCCGGACCCTGTATTACGGGATCGCCCTGGCGGTCGTCGGCGGTCTCATGATCTGGGGCTTCAGCACCCGGAAGACTCTGGACGTTCACGCGCTGCGCGACCGGAATCCGGCTTCCGTCCGGTTGCACGACGGAGCCGTCCGCAACGGCTACACCCTGAAGATCGCCAACCACGGCTTTGAGGCTGCGACCATCGAAATCCGCTACGCCGGTATTCCGGGCGCGACGCTGAGAAGCCCCGGACGGCCGGCTTCCGATCCGCTGAGCCTTCGGGTCGATCCCAACAGGGTGACGCCCGTGCGGGTCTTCGTCACCGCGCCCGCGGATCAGGTGCAGGAGGGCAGCCAGCCTGCGACGTTCGAAATCCGGTCGGGTGACGAGGTCCAGACCGTCCGGACCGCCTTCGACTATGGAGAAACCCGTTGACGCCCGCACCCTCCGCACCGCCCCGGGTCCCGTTCACGGTCAAGGGCTGGCACGTCGCCGCCGGAGTCGTCGCCTTTTTTGCCCTCGTGATCGGGGTCGATGCGGCCTTCCTGACACTGGCCTACCGCACCCATCCCGGGCAGGTTGCGCCGCGGCCCTATGAGACGGGCCTGATCTACAATGCCGAGCTGGAGCGCCAGCGGGCGCAGGAGGCTCTCGGCTGGCGCGCCGCCGTTGAGGCGCGGCCGGACGGCGTGACGGTCCTGCTTCAGGATCGGAACGGCCAGCCGTTGAGCGGCCTCCGGGTCACGGCCACCCTTTTGCGCCCGGCCACCGAACAGGGGCGTACCGTCCTGACCCTGACCGAGGCGGCGCCGGGGCGCTATGCCGGCGACCGCGCCGGCCTGTCCGGCGTCTGGGATACCCGTGTCGACGCCGCGGGCGGCGGCCATTCGTTCGTCGCCGAGCGGAGGCTGACATGGCCGTGACCTTCGACGCGGCGTCGCGGCCCGACATGTCCGCCTTCCTGCGCCGGACCGACGATGGTCAGACGCGTCTTGATCTGCTGGTGACCGGGGCGCGCTGCGCCGGATGTATCGCCAAGATCGAGCGCGAGATGGCGCGCCTTCCGGGCGTGATTTCAGCGCGGCTGAATCTGTCCACGGGACGCCTCGCGCTCGGCCTTGAGAACGTCAGTGTCGATCCGGGCCGCATCATCGCCGCCCTCGAACGGCTCGGCTATCCGGCTACGCCCTACGACCCCGGCGCCGCCCTGGCGCAGCGTGATCAGGAGGGCCGTCGGCTGATCCTCGCCCTGGCGGTGGCGGGCTTCGGCGCGATGAACGCCATGATGTTCTCGGTTCCGATCTGGGCCGGCTTGTTCGATCAGGAGCTGGGTCCCGCCACCCGCTCGATGATGATGTGGATGTCGGCGGCCGTCGGCGCGCCCTGCGCCATCTTCGCGGGGATGACCTTCTTCCGGTCGGCCTGGCGTTCGCTGCGGGCGGGTCGGGCCAATATGGACGTGCCGATCTCGGTCGGGGTCATCCTGACCCTCGCGATCAGCTTTTCGGAGACGATCCTCAACGGGCGGGACGCCTATTTCGACGCCGCCGTCTCGTTGTTGTTCCTGCTGCTGATCGGGCGCTGGCTGGATCATGTGCTGCGGGCCAAGGCGCGCAGCGCCGCCGGCGATCTGCTCGCGCTCCAGGCCCCGGTCGCCTGTGTCGTCGACGGAGCCGGCCGCGAGCGGTCGATCCCGCTCAGCGATGTCCAGCCGGGCGACGTGCTGCGCGTGCGTCCGGGCGATCGTATTCCGGTCGACGCCACGCTCGAGGATGGCGAGGCCCTGCTGGACAACAGCCTGCTGACCGGAGAAAGCGCGCCCGAACGGGTCCGGCCGGGCCAGCTGTGCCGGGCCGGCGCCGTCAACACCTCCGGATTGCTGACCCTGAGAGCCCACGCGCGTTCCGAGGACTCGACGCTGGCGGCCATCGCCCGCCTCGTTGACGCCGGGGCCCAGTCGCGCTCGCGTTATGTCCGCCTCGCCGACCGCGCGGCGGCCCTCTATGTGCCGGTGGTGCATGCGGCCGCGCTGGCGACCTTCGCCGGCGGCTGGGCCCTCGGCCTCGACCCACGCGAAGCGCTGATCCGGGCCGTGGCCGTGCTCATCGTGACCTGCCCCTGCGCCCTCGGACTGGCGGTTCCGGCGGTGCAGGTCGTCGCGTCCGCCCGGCTCTTCCGGCGGGGCGTGCTCGTCAAGTCGGGTGCGGCGCTCGAGCGGCTGGCCGAGATCGACCACGTGGTCTTCGACAAGACGGGCGTCCTGACCGAGGGACGGCCGGTTCTGGTCGGGGCGTCGCCGACGATCATCGCCATGGCGGGGCCGCTGGCCCGCGCCTCCAGCCATCCCATGGCCCGCGCCGTCGCCCGGGCTGCGGGCGAGGGGCCCCTGGCGACGGACGTGGTTGAACATGCCGGCCTGGGAATCGAGGGACTGATCAACGGTCGCCGCGCCCGGCTGGGGCGGGCGGGGTTCGTGGGCGTTCCAACCTTGCGGTCCGGTGAAACAGAACTGTGGTTCGGCTTTGAGGGCGACCCCCAGGTCCGCCTGCAGTTCTCCGACGTCCTGCGGCCGGACGCCGCCGAAACGGTCGCGGCGCTCAAGGCGCGCGGGATCACGATCGAAATCCTGTCCGGCGACCAGGTGGGCGCGGTCAAGGCCGTGGCCGGGACCGCCGGCGTTGCGGCCTGGCGCGCGGGCCTGATGCCCGAGGAGAAGTCGGAGGCGATCGACCGCCTGGCCGCCGAGGGCCGCAAGGTCCTCATGATCGGGGATGGTTTGAACGACGCCGCGGCCCTGGCGCGGGCCCACGCCGCCATCGCGCCCGGCACGGCGCTGGCCGCCAGCCAGAACGCCGCCGACCTGGTGCTGACCGGGGACGCCCTGATGGCGGTCGTCGAGGCCATAGACGTGGCCCGTTCGGCCCGCCGACGCGCCCTGGAAAATTTCGGATTTGCGGCGCTTTATAATCTTGTGGCTGCACCGGCCGCGATGCTCGGTCTGGTGAACCCCTTCGTCGCCGCCCTGGCGATGTCGGGTTCATCGCTGGTCGTGACGCTCAACGCGCTTCGGGTGAGGAGCCGGCGATGAACATCATCTTCCTCCTGGCGCCATTCTCGGTGGTTCTCGGTCTGATGGCCGTAGGCGCCTTCGTCTGGACCCTGCGCGCCAGCCAGTACGAAGACATTCGGGGGGCTGCGGAGCGCATCCTGATCGACGACGACGACCATCCCGATGCGCCGGAAACCGGGGAGGCGCCCGGTCGGTGATCCGGCGGCGCCTCCGTACGCCCCCTTAGGGTCAAACCCCTTGGGGTTGTACCCAAATATCCAGACACGTCATTCCCGACCAGAGTCCCGATTCCTGAACCAGGGGGCTGCCATGACGTCGGGATCATTGACCAACTGCGCCGACGCCGACGCCGACGTCGAAGGGGCGCGTCGTGACCTGTCGCGACAGGCTGTTCTCTGATGTGGTGGTGGTCGGATGAATTCGACTCCGGAGAGTTCGGCGGCGGCGGACGCGAGGTTCCGCAGGATCCGACGGGGCTCAAGCCGTCGTCGGCGGAGCGTTGTCAGCCCGAGCGAGGCGACGCGCCCATTGTCCGGCCGTCTGGACCCGTTGACGCGGCCGTCCTCGCCTTCGCCAGTATGTGTCGCCCAACCGATGACAAGGCAGACTCAGGCCCGGGCGTCGACGACCCGTTGAACCCGCCGGACCCTGCAGGGCCCCGATCTGAGGAGTGTGAACTGCAGAAGGCGGCGGTTCCCGATACCTAGCGCAGCGCCGCATTGATCCTGTCGAGGGCCGCCTTTCCCGGGACAAGTTCGGCGTCGGACAGGGCGTTGAGCGGCTTGGCGACCGTCGCCAGGGCGTCATGCAGGTCCTCTGAATCGGGGTCGACGAAGAGCAGGCCGGTGACGATCTCGCCGACGGCCTGTCGTTCGTGCAGATAGGCCATGGCCTTGACCCGGTCTGTCGCATCGTAGTCCCGCGCGACCTTGCGCAGCATCAGGACCGATCCGTCGTGCTGGGCCACCTCGACCAGGGAGCCGGGCGCATAGGCGGCGGTCACGGGCGCCCGGCCGAGGATCACGTCAAGCCGGTTGACCGCCTCATTGTGCTCGCGCACCCAGTCGAAACTCTTGGTCGAACCCTTGTGGTTATTGAACGCCACGCAGGGGCTGAGCACGTCGATGAAGGCCGCGCCCTTGTGGGTCAGGGCCGCCTTGATCAGGGGCACCAGCTGATCCTTGTCGCCGGAGAAGCTGCGGCCGACGAAGGTCGCGCCCAGCTGCAGGGCCATGGCGACCAGATCGATCCCGCTGTCGGAGTTGACCGCGCCCTTCTTGGACTTGCTGCCCTTGTCGGCGGTGGCGGAGAACTGGCCCTTGGTCAGGCCGTAAACGCCGTTGTTCTCGACGATATAGGCCATATTGACCCCCCGCCGCATGGCGTGGGCGAACTGGCCCAGGCCGATCGAGGCGCTGTCCCCGTCGCCGGAGACGCCCAGATAGATCAGCTCGCGATTGGCCAGGTTGGCCCCGGTCAGCACCGACGGCATCCGCCCGTGCACGGTGTTGAAGCCGTGGCTGGCGCTGAGGAAATAGTCGGGCGTCTTGGACGAGCAGCCGATCCCCGACAGCTTGGCCAGGCGGTGGGGCTCCAGATCGATCTCGAAACAGGCCTGGACGATGGCGGCGCTGATCGAGTCATGGCCGCAGCCGGCGCACAGGGTCGAGACCCGACCCTCATAGTCGCGGCGGGTGAAGCCGAGCTTGTTGGTCGGCAGGGACGGGTGATGGAACTGCGGCTTGAGGATGTAGGTCATTGCGCCATCTCCCCCGCCGCATTGGCGTCGACCGCGCCCATACCCCGGGCCAGCTCGGCCTGGATGAAGCGCGCCGTGATCGGCGAGCCGTCGTAGTTGAGCACCTTGACCAGCCGGGCGGGGTCGACCCCGCCCTCGTTGATCAGCAGGGTGCGAAGCTGGGCGTCGCGGTTCTGCTCGACCACGAAGACCAGTTCGTGATGGGCGATGAAGTCGAACACCTCGCCCGGGAAGGGGAAGGCGCGGATACGCAGGGCGTCCACGTTCAGGCCCCGGGTTTCGAGACCGGCCAGGGCCTCGTCCATCGCCGGCGAGGTCGAGCCGTAATAGATCACCCCATAGGATGTCTGTTTCGGGGCCTTGCGCAGGATCGGCGCCGGCACGAGCGTCCTGGCCGTCTCGAACTTGCGCAGCAGCCGCTCCATGTTGTCGACATAGACGGCCCCTTCCTCGCTGTAGCGGGCATAGGGATCGCGCGAGGTGCCGCGGGTGAAATAGGCGCCCCGCGACGGGTGTGTCGCCGGCAGGGTGCGGAACGGGATGCCGTCGCCGTCGACATCCTTGTAGCGGCCGAAGTCGGCGCCCGCCTCGAGCATTTCGGCCGTCATGATCTTGCCGTGGTCGAGGCTGCGGCTGTCGTCCCACCGGAAGGGTTCGACCAGCCATTCGTTCATGCCCATGTCCAGGTCGAGCATGACGAAGACCATGGTCTGCAGGCGATCGGCGAGGTCGAAGGCCTGGGCGCCCATCTCGAAGCACTCGCCTGGACCTTCGGGCAGCAGCAGGACGTGTTTGGTGTCGCCGTGGCTGGCGTAGGCGGCGGACAGGATGTCCGACTGCTGGGTGCGGGTGGGCATGCCGGTGGACGGTCCGCCGCGCTGCACGTCGAAGATCACCGCAGGAATTTCAGCGAAATAGGACAGGCCGATGAACTCCTGCATCAGTGAGACGCCCGGCCCCGAGGTGCAGGTGAAGGCCCGCGCGCCGTTCCAGCCGGCGCCGACGACCATGCCGATCGAGGCGATCTCGTCCTCGGCCTGAACGATGGCGTAGCGGGCTTCCTTCGTCTCCGAATCGTGGCGGAGCTTCTTGCAGTAGTCGGTGAAGGCCTCGGCCAGGGAGGTCGACGGGGTGATGGGGTACCAGGCGCAGACCGTGGCCCCGCCGTAGACCGCGCCCAGGGCCGCCGCGGTGTTGCCGTCGACAAAGATCCGGTCGCCCACCGCATCGGTCCGCTTCAGCTGAAGACCCAGCGGCGTGAGGTCATGCTTCGCGTGGTTGAAGCCGATGTGGAGCGCCTCGATATTGGCCGGGATCATCGCCGGCTTGGAGGCGTACTCCTCCGCCAGAAGCGCTTCGACCACGTCCTGTTCGATGCCGAGCAGGAAGGTCAGGGCGCCCAGGCCGATGATGTTCTTCATCACCTTGCGCTTGGATGGCTCGGCGTAGGCGGCGTTGCACAGGGCGGTCAGCGGGATGCCGACGACCGTGATGTCATCCCGGAATTTGCTGGCCGGCATGGGTTTGGTGGAATCGTAGAACAGGTAGCCGCCCGCATCGATCTCGGCGACGTCGCGATCCCAGGTCTGGGGGTTCAGGGCGACCATCAGGTCGACGCCGCCACGTCGGCCGAGCCAGCCGTGGCCGCTGACGCGGATCTCGTACCAGGTCGGCAGCCCCTGGATGTTCGACGGGAAGATGTTCCGCGCGGCCACGGCCACGCCCATCCGCAGGATCGCCTTGACGAACAGCCCGTTGGCGCTGGCCGAGCCCGAACCGTTCACGTTGGCGAACTTCACCACGAAGTCGTTCACCGCCCGGGTTTGACCGGTCATTTCGAGCACCCGCCGGCATGGGTCATCTCGATGACGACCTTCTGCATGTCCCAGGCTCCGGTCGGGCAGCGCTCGGCGCACAGGCCGCAGTGCAGGCACACGTCCTCGTCCTTGACCAGCACCCGCCCCGTGGGCAGGGCGCCCGAGACGTAGAGGTCCTGGGTCAGGTTCAGGGCCGGCGCCTTGAGGCGAGGGCGTAACTCCTCTTCCTCGCCATTGACGGTGAAGGTGATGCAGTCCGTCGGGCAGATGTCGGCGCAGGCGTCGCACTCGATGCACAGCGGCGTGGTGAACACCGTCTGGACGTCGCAGTTGAGGCAGCGTCGGGCTTCCGCCAGGGCCAGGGCGGCGTCAAAGCCGAGCTCGACCTCGGCCTTCACATCGCCCAGAGCCTCCGCGATCGGCAGCTGGGGCACGATCTGGCGATCATCGTCGGAGATGTCGTTGTCGTAGCTCCACTCGTGGATGCCCATCTTCTGGGATGAGACGAGCACGCCGGGCGGCGGTCTGAGACGCACATCGGCGCCGCGGCAGAAGTGGTCGATCGAGATCGCCGCGTCATGACCATGGGCCACGGCCCAGATGATGTTCTTGGGACCGAACGCCGCGTCGCCGCCGAAGAAGACCTTCTCGTTGGTCGACTGGAGGGTGGTCTCATTGACGACGGGCATGCCCCATTCATCGAAATCCACACCGATGTCGCGCTCGATCCAGGGGAAGGCGTTTTCCTGGCCGATGGCCACCAGCACATCGTCGCACTCGATGTGTTCGTCCGGCGCCCCCGTCGGCTTCAGGGTGCGGCGACCCTTGTCGTCGATCACGGGCGTGACCTTTTCGAAGGTGACCCCGGTCAGCTGGCCGTCGGCATGGGTGAAGGCCTTGGGGACGAGGAAGTTGAGGATCGGAATGCCTTCGTGGACCGCATCCACCTTCTCCCAGGGCGAGGCCTTCATTTCGTCGAAGCCCGACCGGACGACGACCTTGACGTCCTCGCCGCCGAGCCGGCGGGCGGTGCGACAACAGTCCATGGCCGTGTTGCCGCCCCCGAGGACGATCACCCGCCGACCGATCCGCTCGATATGGCCGAACGAGACGCTGGAGAGCCAGTCGATGCCGATATGGATGTTGGCGGCGGCTTCCTGCCGGCCGGGCACGTCCAGGTCGCGTCCGCGCGGAGCCCCGGTGCCGACGAAGACGGCGTCGTAGTCTTCCTTGAGCAGGGCGCCCAGACTGTCGATACGCTCGCCCAGCCGCATGTCCAGGCCGAGGGCGGTGATGTAGCCCATCTCTTCGTCGATCACGCTCTCCGGCAGGCGAAACCGCGGGATCTGGCTGCGGATCATGCCGCCCGCCCTGGCGTCGGCGTCATAGACCACGACGTGATAGCCGAGCGGGGCGAGATCCCGCGCCACCGTCATCGAGGCCGGTCCCGCGCCGATGCAGGCGATCTTCTTGCCGATCCGCTTGACCGGCGCGGTCGGCATGCGGGCCGAGACATCACCCTTGTTGTCGGCCGCGACACGCTTGAGCCGGCAGATCGCGACCGGCTCGTCCTCGACGCGCCCGCGGCGACAGGCGGGTTCGCATGGACGGTCGCAGGTCCGCCCGAGGATGCCGGGGAAGACATTGGACTTCCAGTTGACCATATAGGCGTCAGCGTGGCGCCCCTGGGCGATCAGCCGGATGTATTCGGGAACGGGCGTGTGGGCCGGACAGGCCCACTGGCAATCGACGACCTTGTGGAAATACTCGGGCGCCTCGGTGTTCGTGGACTCCAACGCATGGAACTCCTCTTCCCCCGCTCTGGAGCCTGGCCGGGAAGAACTGTCCTCGTCTACACAGGACCGCTCGCCCTACGCACGCAACAGAAGCTCGAGTGTTTGTTCTAGACCGCGTCTGTGGTCCTAACCAGTATGTCCCGGCGATTATTCGTCGAGTGCTGTCATCGGTCGATGCGCCCTGCGTTGCACGGAGCGCGCGAACCTGTTTGGACTGGTTGCAGGGTTGGGGGCTGCATCGATATGGCGGGCGGGGATTCGGATGGAAGCGCAGGGGAGGCGTCGGGCGCGTTAGAGCCGCTGACGGCGGGCCACCTGTTCTTCCTGCTGCATCATCTGGTCCGACAGCGCGAGACTGCTCTGGGTCGTGAACTGGCCCGCATGGGGCTGACTCTCAGTCAGTGGCAAGTTCTGGCCACCTTGCACCGGCTGGACAAGGCCACGATGGGAGAGGTTGCGGCGTTCTGCGCCACAGACCGCACGACCCTGACCCGGACCGTCGACCGCATGGTCGAGGATGGACTGGTCCAGCGCGATCGCGACCCTGTTGATCGGCGGCAGGTGCATCTGATCCTGACCGGCAAGGGGCAGGGGATGTTCCAGCGCGCCATGCTGGACGTAACCCGCTTCAATGACCGGATCGCAGGCGTGCTGGACCCGGAACAGGTGGAGCGGCTGCAGCCGATGATCCGGCAGGTTCTGGTGCACGTCCTTGAGGACAGGGCGTGGGTGGACGACCTGATGGCTTTCCGCCGACTGAAGGCCCCGGAACACGCGGCGTGAGCTGACCCGCCCATCGGGGACTCTCGGGGCCGCCGATCCGTGGCCAGAGTTCAGCGCCCGCGCGCGCCGAGGGCCTTGACTGAAGAAAGCCAGGCTCTGCGTCCCTCCAGCGTCAGGCCCTCGATGTTGCCGATCAGGGTCTCGCGGATGGGTCGAATGCCCACGAAGGCAAGAACGTTTCTTTTCAGCGCATTGAGTCCATGCGCCCCGAACCATAACCGATAGACCAGCGCCGGCATGCCCATGGTCACGATGATGCGCGCGGAGCGGCCGGTGAGACGGCCGGTCATGGCACGGCCGGCCTTGAAGGCGAAACCGGGACGAAACATCTGCTCAAACAGCGCCTTGAGACGCGCCGGCTGTGTGCCTAGCCAGAGGGGGTGCACGATAATCAGGTGTTCCGCCCAGGCGACCAGATCCTGGGCGTCCGTGAGGTCGGGGCAGGCGTGCGGCGCCTCCCAGCTGACGCGATCCAGCAGGATCGGGAAATCCAGATCCGCCAGGCGCAGCGATCGGACCTCATGCCCGCCCTGTCGGGCGCCGTCCGCATAGGCGTCCGCCAAGGCGTGGCAGAAGCGCGCCGGATCCCCGTCGGGGTGCCCGTCGATGATGCCGATCCGCATCGGCTCACAGGGCTCGAAGCTGGGCGCCGGGCTCTCGCGCGCGTTCAAGCCGGATGTGGCGCCGCAGGGCGCTGGTCATCGCGATCTCTCCGGCGTCAGTGGGCGAGCAGCAGGCAGAGAGGGCTCTCGGCCAGCAGGGTGCGGGTGACCCCGCCGAGCGCCCACTCGCGCAACCGGGCGTGACCATAGCCTCCGGACACGATCAGGCCCGCGCTTCGGGCGAGGGCTTCGTCGATGATCTGGCGACCGACCGGCGCCTCGCCCCGAAGCGCGATCACTGGCTCGGCAGTGATCCCGTGCCGCGCCAGGAACTGGACGACATCGGCGAGCTCGCCCGCGACAGTCTCGTCGTCTTCGCTTGAGCGGACCGCGTAAAGGGTGACCCCCCGCGCGCGTCGCAGCAACGGAATGGCCGATGCGAGTGCGAGGCGGGCTTCCCGGGAGTCCTTCCAGGCCACCAGGGCGTGTTCGCCTACAGGGTTACGCAGGCGGGTCGGCGGGGTCACCAGCACCGGTCGTCCGCACCCCATCAGAACGTCCGAGACATCCGGAGCGTGGTAGGGTGCGCGGGTGTTGCGGCCGCCGAGAACGACCAGATCCGCCGCCCGCGCTGCGCGGGAGCAGGCCTCGCCGGGAAAGCCGATTTGACCTCGCCAGTCGGCTGTAACGTCCCTGTTGCGAACGACTTCGCTGAAGCGCGTTCGGGTGCGCTCCACCTCGGCCTCCGCCATGTCGCGATAGAGAGCCAGCAGTTCGCCGACCATGGCTCCGCCCGCGAGCGGATCATACAGGGGCGGCGCGATCGAACCGGTGCAAACACCGGTCAGGTGGGCGTTGAAGGCGTTGGCGAGGTCGCAGGCCAGTTCGAGGCGGCTGTCGCTCTCGGGGCCGTCATCAACGGCGACGAGCAGGCTGGCGTAGGTCATGGCGGTCTCCATCTCTGAAATAATAAAGCCGCGCTGCGTTGCTGCGCGCCTTGATCCGGATCAACGTGCCGCCGCCGCCCGCACGACAAAGTCAGCCTGACCTGGAGACGCATCATGCGCATGCCCCGCCTCGCCGCCGCCCTCATCGTCCTGGCCTGTGCCTCCTGCGCAAGCCCGGAGCCGGCCGCCGCGCCGCCGTTGGCAAGGCCCGATGTGACGGAGCAGGCCGCTGTGCGCGGCCGGCAATTCGCCGTCCAGGCCTGCGCCGGCTGCCATGCGACAGAGAGCGTCGGCGTCAGCCCGATGACCGAGGCGCCGCCGTTCCGGGAGATCGTGCGTCGCTATCCCCTCGATCAACTCGAGGAAGCCTTCGCCGAGGGCCTGGTGACGAGTCACCCGGCCATGCCAGCCCTTGTCTTCCGCGCCAGCGAGATCGACGATCTGATCGCCTACCTGGAAACCATGGAGGCCGGGCAATAGGCGCCCGACCAGGGTCCGCGGTCGCGCCCGCCGTCAACGAAGCGCCTTGACGCCGATCAAGGCGGCAGCGACCCACCTGTTCCACGGTGGCCTGAAAGGGAGATACACCATGAGCCTGAAACGCATCCTCGCCCTGGCCTCCGGGGGCGACGGCGACCCGACTGCCCTGGCTTTCGCCGCCTGGCTGGCCGGCCAGCACGACGCCGTTGTGGAGGTGGTGCCGACCTATCCCGACTCCGCCGTCGACATGATCGCCCTCGGCATGGCCCTGGGCGCCACCCTCTCTCCGCAAGCCCTTGGGGAGGTGACGGCGGCCGAGCGGGAGTTGCAGTCCCGTATCGAAGAGGTCGCGCGCCGGGCGGCGGACAACGCGGACGTGGTCTTCGGCGCCGGCGAGGGCGCGCCCCGGCTGTCCGTCCTCAACCGGGGACTTCGGCCGGCCCTGGCCCTGTCGCGTCATGCGGCCCTGGCCGATCTGGTCGTGCTCGCCCAGGAGAGTCTGCAGGCCGAGGCTGGACGAGAACTGCTGGCCCAGGCTCTGCTGACCGACCGCGCACCGGTGCTGATCGCCCGCGGGAACCCGGATCGCCTGACGGGTCCCGTCGCCATCGCCTGGGACGGAAGCCCGCAGGCCGGCCGGGCCGTTCGCGCCGCCCTGCCTCTGCTGGCGCTGTCCAGCGCCATCCATGTGCTTCAGTGCGTGACCACGCTTGATCAGCGGGCCGCTGACCCCGACGTTGATCTGCTCAACGGCTATCTGAGGCTCCACGGCGTCGGGACGGGCGTGGCCACGCTGGTCGAGGGGCACGACGAGGGCGCGGCGCTGATCGCCGCGGCGGAAGTCAGCCAGGCAGGCCTGCTTGTCGCCGGCGCCTGGGGCCACTCCCGGCTCCGCGAGACCGTCTTCGGCGGAGCCACGCGAAGCTTCCTGAACCGAAAGGACGGCCCCAGTCTTCTGCTGGCGCACTGACATGACCGCCAGGCTGACCTTTCACGGCGCCGCCGAGTGCGTCACCGGCTCGTGCATGCTGCTGGAGGCCGCCGGCAAGCGCATTCTGATCGATTGCGGCATGTTCCAGGGACCGAAGACCCTCAAGGCGCTCAACTACGAACCTTTCCCATTTTCGCCCGCCTCGCTCGACGCGGTGTTGCTGACCCATGCCCACATCGACCATTCGGGATTGCTCCCGAAGCTGGTCAAGGCCGGATTTCGGGGGCCCATCTTCACGACGCGCGGCTCCCGGGATTTGTGCGAGGTCATGCTGGCGGACTCGGCCGGCATCCAGGAAAGCGAGGTCCGCCACCTCAACCGGCGCAACGCCCAACGTGGGCTTGGGCCCGTGGAGCCAATCTACACCTCCCGGGACGTCGACCAGACCATGCGGCTGTTCGAGCGGGTCAAGTTCGGCGAGCCGACGCCGATCATCGGAGGCATGCAGGCGACCTGGTGGCCGGCGGGTCACCTTCTGGGCGCCGCGTCTATCCAGGTGCAGGTCGGCGAAGGGGCCGAGGGCCTGAACCTGTTGTTCTCGGGCGATCTCGGTTCGGGGCGTCAGCCCTTTCTGCCGTATCCCGATGGTCCCGCCGGCGTCGATCACGTGATTCTGGAGAGCACCTATGGGGATCGCGAGCGCATCGATCTGGAGCTGGTCGCCCGGCGCCGCGCGCTTGCAGAGGAATTGCGCCAGGCGCGGGCGGCGGGGGGACCTCTGCTGTTGCCGACCTTCGCGGTGGGGCGCGCCCAGGAACTGATCCTCGACCTGTTGGCGGTGATGGAGGCGGAGCCGGAGCTGGCCACTGACATCTTCCTCGACTCACCGCTCGCCATCGAAGCGACGGAGGTCTTTCTGCGACGCGGGTGGAACCCGGACACTGGCGAGAACCCGTTCGAGCCGCTTCGGCAAGCCACACGTCTGCACCACCTGATCCGCCCCCAGGAAAGCGATCGGCTCGAGCGGCTCAGCGGATGGCACATCATCCTGGCCGGCAGCGGCATGTGCGACGCCGGACGGATCCGCCGCCACCTCAAACGCCTGCTCTGGCGCAAGGAGGTGACCGTCCTGATGACCGGCTTCATGGTCGCCGGCACCCTGGGCCGCATGCTGGTCGAGGGTCGCTCCGCCGTCCGCATCCAGGGCGAGGAGGTCCGGGTCGGGGCGCGAATTCGCAATCTTGACTGCTACTCCGGCCATGGCGATGCGACCGATCTGGTGGCCTGGCTCAAGGCGAGAAGTCCCGTCGGAGGGACGGTGTTGCTCGACCATGGCGAACCGGGCGCCCTGGCGGCCATGACGACGCGGCTGGTCGAAGAGGGATACAGGCCGGTCACCGCCTTGCTGGACCAGTCCTACCTCCTGACCCGAACGTCGGCTGAGCCGCTGCCCTCCACGGGTGCGCGGCTGGCTCCCGGACAGGCCACCCGGCCGGATTGGCACAATGATCGCTCGGCCTTCCTCGTGGCTCTGAACGAGAGGCTCCAGGCGCTCCCGAACGACGCGGCGCGAGCCCGGCTGGTCGAGAGGCTGAGCAGGGCCCTGGAGCCGGAGCGATGACAGATCCCGTCGTTGCGTCAACTGCGCAAACCGCCAGCCCGGCGTACCTGTTGCCCGTCGCCGACGCGGCCTTCCTCCTCGGCGACTCCATGCGGGGCGTGCGGTTCCTGATGGAGTTCGCCAAGGCGGATGAAGCCCTTCGCGCCTGGGGCGTGACCTCGACGATCGTCGTCTTCGGCAGCTCGAGGGTCACAGAGAACGGACCCGGCGACCACGCGCGCTGGTACGCCGAAGCTCGCCGGTTCGCGGCCCTGGCCTCCCGCGAGGGCGGGGCGCTGGACGGCGATGGTCGGCCGAGACGGAACGTCATCGCCACGGGCGGCGGGCCCGGGATCATGGCTGCGGCCAACCGCGGCGCGGCGGACGCCGGCGCGCCCTCGATCGGCTTCAACATCAGCCTGCCGCAGGAGCAGGAGCCGAACGCCTGGTCGACCCCGGACCTGACCTTCCGCTTTCACTACTTCGCCATGCGCAAGATGCATCTGGCGATGCGCGCCAATGCCCTTGTGGTCTTTCCAGGCGGCTTCGGGACCCTGGACGAGCTGTTCGAGATCCTGACGCTGCGCCAGACCGGCAAGATGAGACCGGTGCCGGTCATTCTGGTCGACAAGGCCTACTGGACGGACCTGATCCGCTTCGAGGTCCTGCTGGCGAACGGCTTCGTCAGTCCCGGCGACATGGAGCTGATCCAGTTCGCGGAGGACGGCGCCGACGCCTGGCGCAGGCTGGCGCTCTCCCTGCCGGCCCGGGAATAGGGATTATCGGGCGGTGTAGCCGCCGTCGATGACGAGTTCGGAGCCGGTGACGAATTTCGCCTCGTCAGACGCGAGGTAGACGGCGCCCCAGGCGATGTCATCCGGCTCTCCGATATGGCCGAGGGGATGCAAGGCGGCCGTCGCCTTGCGGCCTTCTTCCAGATCGCCCTGGCTCGAAAGATGGTTTTCCACCATCGGCGTCCAGATGAAGCCCGGATGGATCGAGTTCACCCGAATCCTGTCGGCCGCATAGATCAGGGCGTCGGTCTTGGACATCAGCCGCACCGCCCCCTTCGAGGCGTGATACGGCGGCACGTCGGGTCCCCCGACGAGGCCGTAGATCGACGACAGGTTGATGATCGATCCACCGCCCGCCCGCTTCAGGTGGGGGATGGCGTGCTTGGTGCAGAAGAAGACGCCCTTGACGTTGATCGCCTGGACCCAGTCCCACTCGGCCTCAGTGATTTCGTGCGTCGGCTTGTTGACCCCGGCCACGCCGGCGTTGTTGACGAGGATATCGAGCCGGCCGAAATGCTCGACGACCTTTTGCATCACCGCCTGGACTTCACGTTCGGTGGACACGTCGCAATGCCAGTGGGCGGCGGACAGACCCTGCCCACGGAGCATCTCGACCAGCTCAAGTCCCTCGGCGTCGAGGACGTCCAGAAGCGCAACGGAAGCGCCTTCTTCCGCCATGCGAATGGCGGTTCCGCGCCCAAGGCCCAACGCCGCGCCGGTGATGACGGCGACCTTGCCGGACAGACGATTCATGCGTCAGTCCTCCGGGCGGATAATGCGATTTTCAAGCGACGCCAGGACCTCTCGCGCATCGAAGGCGCGCGCATCGTCGGCGGGCCTTGTCCCGCGGCGCATCACCACCTCGGCGACGGCCTCGTAGTCGGTGACCTGCCGGACGTCGAATACAGGATCCAGACCGTGACGATCCCATGTCCGCCACCCGGAGTGAAGGCCATAGGCGTAGCGCCAGTGGGGCTCCCAGCCGGGGCCCCAGACGCCGATCGGCTCACGAACCACCAGGGTGACATGCTCCTCGGTGTCGCGCTCGACCGCCAGGAACCAGTCATAGCCGTTCTGCCGTGTCAGCTCGGCGGCGCGGTACAGCAGATAGGTCTCGACCGTCTCGCGTGAGGTCAGGCTGTTGCCGGCGAAGGCGACACGCCAGCGCTCCGGCTCCACCCGAACTTCACGATAGCCGTCCGCGTGGCCGGGGTCCGTCAACGACGCCGCATGGTAGGGCGTGGCGGTGGCGCAGGCGGACAGGGCGAGGGCGGCGCCCAGGGCGGCGACAAGGGCGAGAGATGGGTTGGATGACATTCGGATTTTCCTCCGGGCCCATCAGCGGGCATCGGCCAGGCGTTGTCGTTGACCACGATCAATTCGTCAGGCGGCGGCGAGTCTCTTCAGGCTGCCGCGATGCCGGATGCGGAAATGTCTGCAGCCGGCGAACTCGACCACGCCGTCAGCCTGCAGGCGTCCGAGCATCCGCGAGACCGTCTCGATGGTGAGACCCAGGTAGTCGGCCATGTCCTGGCGGCTCATCGGCAGGGTCACGAGTTCTTCGCGGAAGCGGTCGGCGATATCGAGAAGGAAGCGGGCCACCCGTTCACAGGCGGTGGCGCGCCCGAGCAGAAGCATGTGCACCTGAGCCCGAGCCAGTTCCGTGGCAGTCGCGGCCCACACAAGTTGCTGGACCCGCCCGGGTGCGAAGGCGGCTGATCCTGACCGCTTCACCATCAACACCTCGCAGGTCGTCAGGGCTTCCGCCGAAAACCTGTGTTCCGGCCCGGTCTCCACGCCGAACACGTCGCCCTCGTAATAGAAGTCGCCGACCTGCCGGCGTCCGTCCGGCAGCAGATGACTCGTTCTGATGGAGCCTTTCACCAGCTGGTAGATCAGGTCAGCGGACTCATCCTGGCCATAGATTTCCTCACCGGGGGCGAAGGTCATGCTCAGCGAGCCGTCCCAGGTCTCGGTCGTGCTGGTCAGAGCGGAAGAGGGCGGGTGGTTGAGTAGCTCAATCGACGGCATGTCAAATCTCCCCTGTCGCAAGCACAGGGATATGCCCGGAGGGCGGCGCGCGACATTCGGGAGCTCCCCTTAAGGGGATCACCGGAGGGCCCGCCGAGCGAGATCAAGGATGCGCTGACCGCCCACGGGCGCCTGGGTCCGACCGGCCGACCCTACCACCGCGCCGGATAACGCGACCTTGATCCATGTCACGCCGGTCGGTCGATCAGCCTGCCATGCGTGACGGGACAGGCCGAAGAGGAATCAGCATGCCCCGACGCATCGAGCAATTGGCGGACGAGATCGTCCGGCTGCAGGGCGAACTCGACCGCGAGATCGAGCGGCGCCGGGCGGACCTTGGCTGGCGGTTGAACGAAGGGCTGCTCGAATTCGAGCACGGCATCACCCAGCGCCATCGCCGACTGCGGCTCGGCGCCCGCGCTTTCATGGCCCGCTCGGACTTCGCCACCGTCATCACCGCTCCTCTGATCTATTCCCTGATCATTCCGGTTCTGCTGATCGATGCCTGGGCCTCTCTCTATCAGGCGGTCTGCTTCCGGGCCTACCGGATCCCGCGCGTCCGCCGGTCCCGCTACATCGTCATGGATCGTGACAGGCTGGGTTACCTGAATGCGATCGAAGTGTTGAACTGCTTCTACTGCGAGTACGCCAACGGCGTCGTCGCCTATGTTCGCGAGATATCGAGCCGCACCGAACAATACTGGTGCCCTATCAAGCACGCCTTCGCCGTCACCGATCCGCACCTGCGCTACTACCAGTTCCTCGAATATGGCGACGCCGAGGGCTACCGCGCCCGCCTCCACGAGTTTCGTCAGCGCCTCCGGACCGAGGCTCAGGACGCCGACCCGGCGGCGAAGCCGATCTGACTGGAAGCGGGCGTCACCCGTGACAGCCCCGGAAACGGATTGAAGCGTCCCGTTCGACCAGCCCGAACCTCGCCGGGCCGTCGTTGATGCGGATCAATGCGCCCTCCTGCCGATGGCGGTCTGTTGGGACCGCAAAGGAGCCTCGCAATGTCCGACGACACCCTCCCGGTTGGGCTGATGATCATCGCCTTCCTGCTGACCTTCCTGGTGCCGGTTGGAGGCAGGCCAATGTTCCCGGCGGATGGGCCTCTTCGACGCCGCGCCCCTCCTCCGCCGACCCCTGCCCGGGGGAAACTCTCCCGCATGGCGCGGGGCCTCCCCTGATGAAGAGGATCGCGTCCCGCCGGTGTAGTCTGCGCCACTGGTCTGGAGTCGTCGTATGAGTCGTCTCGCGCTACATCCCGAACGCCATCTGGTCTCCCGTATCGGCTGGCTGCGCGCCGCCGTTCTGGGCGCCAACGACGGGCTGGTGTCGACCGCCAGCCTGGTCATCGGCGTTGCGGCGGCCGAGGCGACGCGGGGCGAAATCCTGATCGCCGGCGTCGCCGGCCTCGTCGCCGGGGCGATGTCGATGGCGGCGGGGGAATATGTCTCCGTCAGCTCCCAGTCGGATACCGAAAGGGCTGACCTGGCCCGCGAGACGGCCGAGCTGGCGGGGGACCGCGAAGCCGAGGTGACCGAGTTGGCCGGCATCTATGCGGCGCGCGGCGTCGACCCGGGCCTGTCGCGGCAGGTGGCGATACAGTTGATGGCGAAGGATGCGCTCGGCGCTCATGCGCGGGACGAGCTCGGCATCTCCGAGATTACGACGGCGCGACCGGTGCAGGCGGCGCTGACCTCCGCCCTGACGTTCGCACTCGGCGCCCTTCCGGCCCTGCTTCTGGTGACCGTCGCGCCGCTCTCGGGCTTGATCATCTGGGTCGGAGCAATGGCCTTGGCCGCACTGATGGGACTGGGCGCGCTCGGCGCCCTGGCGGGAGGCGCCAACGTGGGCCGTTCCGTCCTGCGGGTCGCATTCTGGGGCGTGATCGCCATGGTCGCGACCGCAGGCATCGGCCGGCTGTTTGGTACAGTGGTCTAGATTGCTGCCGAACCGGGCCGGCGATCAGATCCTGTCGATGGCTGCGTTCAGCCGTTCGCCCACCATCCGGGCATGTTGCAGCAATTCTGTATTCTCGATCGCCGCCATCGAGGCGGCGGGATCGACGGCGAAGACCTCGACGCCGTCTTCGACCTGCTGGACCACGACATTGCAGGGCAGCATGACGCCGACGTGAGGCTCCATCTTGAGGGCCTCATGGGCCATGACCGGGTTGCAGGCGCCGAGGATGCGGTAAGGGCGGAAATCCTCGCCGATCTTCGCCTTCAGCGTGGCCTGGACGTCGATCTCGGTGAGGACGCCGAAGCCTTGCTCCTGTAGCGACGCGCGGGTGCGATCCAGGACGGTTTCGAAGTCGCCTTCAATCGTGCGGGCATGGAAATAGGTCATGAGGTCTGGTCCTTGGGTCTGTCGCGGAAGATCTCGCAGAGCAGGGCGATGAGGCGGGCCGCCGCCGGATCGGAGATGCCGTAGTAGATCGTCTGGGCGTCGCGCCGCGGAGCGATGACGCCGGCGTCGCGCAGGCGGGCGAGATGCTGGGAACAGGCTGACTGCGACAGGCCCGCATAGCCGGCCAACTCGCCGACCGCGCATTCACTTTCGCTGAGCCTGCACATCAGCATCAGCCGCTGCTCATTGGCGAACAGTCGTAACAGCTGCGCGGCGGGAGCGGCGCTGGCCTCAAGCTCGGCGAGGGCGGCGGCGTTCGGCAAGGGCAAGGCGTCGGTCATGGCGTCTCTGGCGCGGGTGCGGGCGCGACCATGGGGCGGCCGTCGTCCTTCAACGCGATATAGATCGCAGGGATCACCAGCACCGTCAGAATAGTCGAGGAAATCAGACCGAACAGCAGGGAAATCGCCAATCCCTGGAAGATCGGGTCGAACAGGATGACCGCGGCGCCGATCATGGCCGCCAGGGCGGTCAGCAGGATCGGCTTGAAGCGGATGGCGCCCGCCTCCAGCAGCACTTCGCGCAGGGGTCGTCCCGGTGTTCGGGCGTGGCGGATGAAGTCGACCAGGAGGATCGAGTTTCGCACGATGATTCCCGCCAGGGCGATGAAGCCGATCATCGAGGTCGCGGTGAACGGCGCGCCGAACAGCATGTGCCCGATGACGATGCCGATCAGGGTCAGGGGGATGGGCGTCAGGATCACCAGCGGGATGCGGAAATCCTTGAACTGGGCGACGACCAGAACATAGATCCCCAGCAGGGCCACGCCGAAGGCGGCGCCCATGTCGCGGAAGGTGACCCAGGTGATCTCCCATTCGCCGTCCCACAGGACGGTGGGGACGGTCTCGTCGGTCGGCTGGCCGTTGAGCCGGACCTCCGGGCGCGGCAGGCCCTTCCAGTCATGCGCCTTGATGGCGGCGTCGATGGCGAGGATGCCGTAGATCGGGGCCTCGAACTGGCCGGCCAGTTCGGCGGTGACCATCTCGGCGGCGCGGCCGTCGCGGCGGTAGACGGGCCAGCTCGCCAGCTCGTGCCGGGCCTCGACGACCTCGCCCAGTTCGACCAGCCGCCGGCCGCCGTCGATCGTGGTCACGGCCACGGGCATGACCGCCATCTGCTCGTTCCAGGTCCGGGCCGACTGGGGCAGGCGCACGGCGATCTCGACCGGGGTCCGCTCGTCGTCGCGCACGGCGTAGCCGAGCACCTGCCCGCCCATGACGGCGGCGATGGAGTCATGCACCTCGCGCTCGGACAGGCCGAAGCGCTCGATCTTCTCGCGGTCGGGGATCAGGCGCAGGACCGGCCGGCGCACGCCGAAGCTGTTGTCGACGTCGACCACCGAGGGCTCAGTCCGGAACAGGGTCTCCAGCTCGGCGGCCACGGCGCGGCGGGTCGCGGGATCGGGGCCGTAGACCTCGGCCAGCAGGGTCGCCAGCACCGGTGGCCCGGGCGGAGCCTCGACCACCTTGATCGACGACCCCGCGGGTAGCGGCAGGTCGGCCAGACGCCGGCGCAGGTCGAGGGCGATGGCGTGGCTGCTGCGGTCGCGCTCGCCTTTGGGGGCCAGCATCACCGCCAGATCGCCCTGTTCGGCGCCCGCGCGCAGGAAATAGTGACGCACCAGGCCGTTGAAGTTGAACGGCGCCGCGGTCCCGGCGTAGCTCTCCAGCGATTCCACCTCGGGCAGGCTTCCCGCCACGGCCGCCGCCCCGGCCAGGGTGCGTTCGGTGGTCTCGAGACTGGTCCCCTCGGGCATGTCCAGCACCACTTGAAGCTCGGACTTGTTGTCGAACGGCAGCAGCTTCACCGGCACCGCCCGGAAGCCGAACATCGACATGGACAGCAAGGTGGCGACGCCGACCACGATGAGGAAGGTCCAGGCGCTGCGGCGCGAGCGGATCACCGGCGTGGCCACCCTGCGATAGAGGCGGCCCAGCATCCCCTCGCCGTGCTCATGACCGTGGCCGCCGGCGAGGGTCTTTCGGGCCAGGCGGATCATCAACCACGGCGCGATGACCACGGCGACGAAGAAGGAGAAGACCATGGCCGCCGAGGCGTTGACCGGGATCGGGGCCATATAGGGGCCCATCAGGCCCGAGACGAACAGCATGGGCAGCAGGGCGGCGACGACGGTCAGGGTGGCGACCACGGTCGGATTGCCGACCTCGGCCACGGCCTCGACTGTGGCCTGGGCGCGGCTGCGGCCGTCGTCCATGGCCCAGTGCCGGGCGATGTTCTCGATCATGACGATGGCGTCGTCGACGAGAATGCCGATCGAGAAGATCAGGGCGAACAGGCTGACGCGGTTGATGGTGTAGCCCATCAGGTTGGAGGCGAAGAGGGTCAGCAGGATGGTCGTGGGGATCACGACCGCCGTCACGCCCGCCTCGCGCCAGCCGATGGCGAAGCCGATCAGGATGACGATGGAGATCGTCGCCAGACCCAGGTGCATGAGCAGCTCATTGGCCTTTTCATTGGCGGTCTCGCCGTAATCGCGGGTGACCACGACCTCGAGGCCGTCCGGGATCAGCGTGCCCTTCAGGGCTTCGACCCGCTCCATCACGCCGTGCGAGACGACCACGGCGTTGGCGCCCTGGCGTTTGGCCACGGCCAGGCTGACGGCGGGGGTGCGGCTCCAGCCGTCGCTGGCGCGGGCGTAGTGGGCGGCGCGGGCCTGGTCCTCGCGCGGGGCCTGCACCACGGTCGCCACGTCGCGCAGATAGACGGGCTCGCCCGCGATCGAGCTGACAGTCAGAAGGGAGGCGTCGTCGGGCGTGGCCAGCCGCTCGCCCGAGCGCAGGGACACGGCCCGGCCCTGGTCGCGGAAGGCGCCGGCGGGGAAGCTGCGATTGGCCTGGGCGACGGTCTCCAGCACCGAGGACAGGGCCACGCCGCGGGCCGCCATGCGGGCCGGATCGGGCTCGACGCGGATCTCGGACGGGCGGCCGCCGACGATGAAGGTCAGGCCGACGTCCTCGACCTTGCCGATCTCGGTGCGCAGGCGGGCGGCGACGTCGTACAGGGCCTGGTCGCTCCAGCGCCCGGCCGCATCGGCGCGCGGCGTCAGGGTCAGGACCACGGCGGGCACGTCATTGATGCCCCGGGTGACGATCCGGGGCTCGGACACGCCGACAGGAATGGAGCCGTAGTTGGCGCGCACCTTCTCGTGCACGCGGACCGCCGCGTCGTCGGGGTCCGATCCGACCACGAAGCGGGCGGTGACCATGACCTGGTCGTCCTGCACCTGGGTGTAGACGTGCTCGACGCCGTCGATGCTGCGGACGATGGCTTCCAGCGGCTTGGCCGCCAGTTCGGTCGCGTCCGAGGCGCTCAGACCCGGGGCCGCGACCATGATGTCGACCATGGGCACGCTGATCTGCGGCTCCTCCTCGCGGGGGATCGACAGCACCGCCATAAGGCCGACGGCGATCGCCGCCAGCAGCATCAGGGGGGTCAACGGCGAATTGAGCGTGGCTTTCGTGAGACGTCCGGACAGGCCGAGGTTCATCGGGCCGTCTCCGGAACCAGAACGACATCCCCGGCGGCGAGACCCGACATCACTTCGACCCGGTCCCCGCTCACGGCACCTCCCAACTGGACCGGCGCCTCGCTGACGCGGCCGGCGCGGTCGACCGTGCGCACGAAGTCGATGCCGTAGCGGGTGGAGACAACGCGGCGGGGAATGACCAGCGCGCGCCGTTGTCCCACCGGCACCTGGACGGTGACCCGCTGGCCGACCCGGTCGCTGGTCAGGCCAGGGACGGCGATGTCCGCGGTGGTCTGGCCGGCGCTCGAGGCCGGATAGACCTGGGCGATGGTCCCGGCGCTGACGCCGGGCAGGTCTCCGGACGAAACGACGACGCTCTGGCCGACGCGCAGGTTGCGGCCCTGGGCTTCGGGCAGTTCCAGCCTCAGGACCAGCGGCCCGGCGGTGATGGTGGCGACCGACTGGCCGGCGTTGACCACCGAGCCAGCGGGCACGTCGGCGGTGAGCACCCGGCCGGAAGCCGGGGCGAGAATCCGGCCCTGGGCCCCGGTTTCGGCGCTGGCCGAGCGCACGGCGCGCGCCGCCCGGACCTGGGCGTTTGCGGCTTGGGACGCGGCGAGGGCCTGGTCGAGCCGGGCCTGGGCATAGATGCCCCTGTCGAACAGGGTCTGGATGCGCGACAGGTCGGCCCGGGCCCGCGCGGCCTCGGCCTCGGCGGCCGCGACCTGTGCGCCGTACGCCGCCGTCTCGAGGCCGACCCGGTTGTCGGTGACCACGCCGATGACC